>JBATNV010000063.1:0-20514 GCA_049290495.1 Gammaproteobacteria bacterium
GGGCCGGATGGGAAGCTCTATATGCCGGTCGGTGCACCCTGCAACATCTGTGACGAAAAAGAGTTTGGCCTGATCCTGCGCATGAATCCCGATGGCAGCGGACGGGAAGTCATCGCGAGGGGCGTGCGTAATTCGGTCGGCATGAGCTGGCATCCGCAGACCGGTGAGCTGTGGTTTACCGATAATGGCCGTGACATGCTGGGCGATGACGTGCCGCCCGATGAGCTGAACCGGATGCCGGTCACTGGTCTGGATTTTGGTTTTCCGTATTGTCATGGCGGCGACCTGCCCGATCCACAGTTCGGTACGCTGGGTAGCTGTGCGGATGCTCAGGCGCCCGTACAAAAGCTCGGACCGCATGTGGCGGCGCTGGGCGTGCGTTTTTACAGCGGCGCCATGTTTCCGGCCGAATATCGCAACCAGGTGTTCATTGCCGAGCATGGCTCCTGGAACCGCAGCAAGGGCGTTGCCCGCACAGGCTACCGGATCACGCTGGTACGCCTGAAGGGGAACGCTGCCGTTGCCTATGAGACGTTCGCCGAAGGCTGGCTGCAGGGCGACAAGGTGGAGGGCAGACCCGTAGACCTGCTCGTTGCACCTGATGGCTCGCTGCTCGTGAGTGATGACGAGCGTGGTGCGATTTACCGTATCAGTTATCAATCGGGTTCCTGAACGGGCACGGTGACTGCAGGGAAGAACAGAGAGGTCTCGATGTCGATTTCCGGATTCATGGCGAAACTGTTACGGGCGATCTGGTATGGGCTCGATACCCTGCGTCGTGTGCTGCATCTTGTTCTCCTGCTGGCATTGTTCATCGCTGTGCTGGCCGGAGTTGCCAGTAGTGTGGCGCCGGTGCCGTCGACGGCCGCCCTGGTGATCAGTCCCGGTGGCGCACTGGTCGAGCAGCTCGAGGGCAGCCCGCTCGATCGTGCGATCGCCCAGTTCAATAACCAGGCTGAGCCCCAGACGCTGGTGCGCGATATCACGGACAGTCTCGACTATGCGGCGAACGATGACCGCATCAAGACGGTCGTTCTTGATCTCGATGGTCTGGAGTCAGGCGGTCTGGCCAAGCTGCAGACCATTGCGCAGGCGATCGACAAAGTGCGCGCCGCGGGCAAGAAAGTCATCGCCTTTGGTAATGGCTATACGCGCGATCAGTACTATCTCGCATCGCGTGCCGATGAGGTGATCATGCATGACCTGGGCATGGTTTATCTGGAGGGCTACGAGTATTACCGGATGTTCTTCAAGAATGCGCTCGACAAGCTCTTCATCGACGTCAATATTTTCAAGGTTGGTGAGTACAAGTCCTTCGTCGAGCCTTTCATCCGGAACGACATGTCCGCGGCAGACCGCGAGGCCAGTCAGCGCTGGATTGGCTCGCTGTGGGGCGCATGGGAGCGGGACGTTTCCGCAGCGCGCGGACTGGAAGTAAAGGCGCTCGATGACTACAGCAATGAATTTGCTGGTCACATCGAGAATGCCGGGGGTCATGCGGCCAAGGCGGCCATAGCTGCACATTTGGTGGACCGGACCATGAGCCGTCCCGAGTTCGATGACTACATCACCGGTCTGGTCGGCCCGGATGATGCCGGGGATGGCAGCTACAGCTCAATCGGTTTCAAGGAGTATCTGGCGGCCACTGCGATCGAGCGAAAGCTTGCCGAGCCTCACGAGCGCAATGTTGCGATTATCGTCGCTGCCGGTGAGATCGTTGACGGCGAAGCGCCGCCGGGAACCGTAGGTGGCGATACGCTTGCCTACCAGATCCGTGAAGCCAGGCTGGATGACAGCGTCGATGCTGTGGTGTTGCGCATCGACAGCCCCGGCGGCAGCATGTTTGCCTCACAGGTCATCAGTGACGAGCTCGATGCACTCAAGGCTGCGGACAAGCCCCTGATTGCATCGATGAGTTCGGTCGCCGCATCAGGTGGTTACTACATTGCCATGCCAGCCGATGAGATATGGGCCAGTAATACCACCATCACCGGTTCGATCGGTGTGGGTGCGATTCTGCCAACCGTGCAGCGTGGACTTGATCAGCTCGGCGTACATATCGACGGCTTTGGTACGACGAAACTGGCCGGACAGATGCGGCTCGACCGGCCGCTTGGCGAGGACGCGCGCCGCATACTCACCGCCAGTGTTGACGATGCTTACCGGATATTTGTTGGCCACGTTGCCGCTGCGCGTGACATGACGCCGGAGCGCGCTGACAGTATCGCTCGTGGGCGTGTCTGGATCGGTGCCGATGGCAAGGAACTCGGGCTGGTCGACAGCATCGGTGGACTGGATGAGGCCGTAGAGGCTGCCGCCAGTCGTGCCGGGCTTGAGGCGGGCAAGTATGGGCGGACTTATATCGAGCCCGAGATGTCGTTTGGCCAGCGGCTGGCTGCGGAGCTGGTCACGCGAAGCGTGCGCGCGCTGACGGTGCTGGGCCTGCGTGCACCCGCGACGGTTCCCTCCGGACTGGTGCGCGACGCGATGCGCTCCCTTGACCGGCAAGTTAGGGCACTGACTGCGCTTAACGATCCGCGCAGCCTCTACTATCACTGCTTCTGCAGCGTCGACTAGGGTTTCTTTGGATAGTCGAAGAGCTGCAGGCTGCCTGGAGTAGCAGCAAGGCTCATCCAGCTGTCCAGGTCGAGATCGATCACCGCCATGCCGCAAGTCGGAATGTTGTCGATATCGCTGTCAGTGAGCTGGTTTGCAAGTTCCGTCAGACCGGGATTGTGCCCGCAGACGATAATGTCCCGGAAGGCGTCCGCCTGGCGGGCGACTACCGCCATGATCTGCTCCGGTGAGGCGAGATACAGCTCCGGCTCGCGTTGCAGAAACTCCGGCGGATAGCCAAGTTCGAGTGCAATGAGCTGCGCGGTTTGGCGAGCGCGTACGGCAGGGCTGCAGAGGATCAGCGACGGCCTGGAACCGCGTGCCAGCAAGCGGCGGCCCATCACTGGCGCATCCTGCTGGCCGCGCTGGCTCAGCGGCCGGTCATGGTCGCTGGCGGGCCCGGCATCCTGCCAGGATGACTTCGCGTGGCGAAGCAAGGTCAGCCTGCGCAGCATGCGATTATCAGTAAAGCCCCGTTTCCAGCCGCGCCGCCTCTGACATCATGTCCCGGTGCCACGGCGGATCGAAGACCAGTTCGACATTCACTTCGGTGACGGTCGGAAGCAGGCTGAGCTTCTGCCGGGCTTCTTCAAGCAGCACTTCACCCATGCCGCAGCCTGGTGCGGTAACCGTCATCATGATGTTTACCGTGCGCTCGCCGGAGGGAAGCTTTTCGATCGCACAGCGGTAGACCAACCCGAGGTCCACGACATTGATCGGAATCTCCGGGTCGTAGATGGTCTTTAGCTGCTCCCAGGCCAGGGCCTCAAACTGCTCATCGGTGGCGTTGTCCGGCAAGATGATCGGGGCTACCGGCTCCTTGCCAAGTGCATCAGCGTCTGCGCCAGCCACGCGTATCAGGTTGCCCTCAAAGTACACGGTAAAGCTGCCGCCCATGGCCTGGGTGATGTACGCCAGTGAGTCCTTCGGCAGGGTTACGGGAATCCCATTGGGTACCACGAGCCCTTCGACGTCGCGCCTGATGACTACCGGTTCGTTATCAATTCCGTTCATTGCAGGTACTCATTCCGTGGTTACGGTCTCCTGAACCGCATCAAGTGCTGCGCGCAGGGCCTGCCAGGGCAGGGTCGCGCAGCGGATTCTCGACGGATAGTCCCGCACGCCACCGAGGGCGGCGAGTTCACCTTCCAGATTCCCCGCTTGCGGGCCAGACAGGCCGGTTATGAAATCATCGATGGTTCGCCGCGTGGCTGCGACGCTTCTGCCGGTGACCGTATCGCTCATCATGGAAGCTGAGGCCAGCGCGATGGCGCAGCCACTTGCTTCATAGGCAACATCGGCCAGTGCATTATCCTGCAGGCGCAGATAGACATGGATCTTGTCACCGCACAGCGCATTGTGACCTTCGGCCTCATGGTCATAGACCGAAGGCCGCCGACAGTTATGTGGATCGCGGCTATGACTGAGTACCGTGTGCCGGTAGAGCTCTGTCAACGATGTTGTTGTTCCGGTCACGCGAACATCCGTATCGCAAGGCGCAGTGCATCGATCATCTGATCGATTTCGGCGCGCGTGTTGTAGAAGGCAAAAGAAGCCCGCGCGGTCCCCGGAATGCCAAAGCGTTCCATAACCGGCATCGCGCAGTGATGGCCGGCACGTATGGCCACGCCGCGCTGGTCGAGGACGGTGCCTACATCGTGCGGGTGAATTCCTCCCACGTTGAACGATACGACCCCCGCTTTTTGTGCGGCTGTACCGATCAGGCGCAGGCCAGGCAATGTGCCGAGTGCATTGCTTGCGTAGCTCAGCAGGTCTGCCTCATGGCTGGCGATATTCTCCATGCCAAGTTGCCGAAGATAGTCTATGGCCGCACCCAGACCAGCAGCGCCAGCTATATCTGGCGTGCCGGCTTCAAGGCGGTAGGGCAGTTCATTATAGGTCGTGCCGCTGAAGCTCACGGTGAGAATCATGTCGCCGCCGCCCTGGTACGGCGGCAGCGTTTCCAGCAGCGCCTCGCGGCCATAGAGCACGCCGATGCCCGTGGGTCCACACATCTTGTGACTGGAGAACACGTAAAAATCGCAGTCCAGTGCCTGCACGTCGACGCTCTGATGCGCAATCGCCTGCGCACCGTCGATGAGGACCGGTATACCGCGCGCGTGCGCACTGGCGATAATTTCCTTAACCGGGTTCACGCTGCCGAGCGCATTCGATACGTGCGTGATAGCTACCAGGCGCGTACGTTTGCCCAGCATCTTCTCGAATTCATCGAACAGCAGCTCGCCCTGGTCGTTGATCGGGGCTACCCGCAGGACAGTGCCGCTGCGCTCGCAGAGCATCTGCCAGGGAACGATATTCGAGTGGTGTTCCATTTCGCTGATCAGGATTTCGTCGTCTGCTGTCAGGCGCTGCCCCAGCGTCGCAGCGACCAGGTTGATGGCCTCGGTAGCACCACGGGTGAAGACGATTTCGCGCGTCGACCGGGCGTTAATAAAGCTGCGTACCGATTCCCGGGCGCCTTCATAAATGTCCGTGGCGCGGTGGCTGAGGGTATGCACACCACGGTGTACATTCGCGTGGTCGTGCCGATAATAGTTCGAGATCGCATCGATAACCTGTGCCGGTCGTTGCGTCGATGCGGCGCTGTCCAGGTAGGCCAGCGGATAACCGTTGATCTCCTGATGCAGGATCGGAAAGTCACGCCGTATCGCTTCAACATCGAGGCTGGAAGCGGACGGAAGCTTGTCGGTTCCGGCCAGCGATGTGTTTGAACGGCCGATCATCAGCTTGCTGCTCCGTCGAGTGCTTCCAGGCGTGACTGCAACCGGGCCGCCACGCGCATGGCGAGTTCTTCAGGCCTGATGAGTGCCAGCGTCGCATGGAGAAAGGCCGTGATTAGCGCCTGCCGCGCCTCTTCCGGTCCGAGGCCTCGCGTACGCAGATAAAACAGCGAATTGGCATCAAGCTGTCCGGTCGTCGCGCCATGACTGCAGCGGACATCATCGGTAAAGATTTCGAGTTCAGGCTTGGTGTCGATCTCGGCGGTACTGGCGAGCAGCAGATTGCGGCTGTTGAGCGCCGACGCTGTGCGTACCGCTCCAGGCTGTACAACGATCCGGCCATTGAATACGCCGCGCCCGTGGCCGGCTGCCAGGCCATGGAATATCTCCCGGCTGTGCGTGTCGGGTGCGCGATGGTCGACAGTCGTGTGGTTGTCGATATGGCGGTGGCCATCGACGACAAATGCACCATGAATATTGGCTGTCGCGCCCGGACCGTTCAGTGTGACTGAAAGATCCTGCCGGACAAGCTGGCCACCAAAATCCAGGCTGGTAGCAGAAAGCGTGGCGTCGCGGTCCAGTTCGATATGCGTTGTTTCCGTCAGCAGCGCATCAGCTGGAAGGTCCTGTATACGCAGAAGGTCGAGGTGGGAACCAGCACCGCAGCGGATTTGTGTGACGGCATTCGCCACTGCGTCGGCAGCGCCGCGATGTTCGATGATCACACTCAGCCGGCTGCCGGGCGCCAACTCGATTAGCAGACGCGGCTGCGCCATCGCTGTACCGCTGCTGCTCAGCTGCAGGTACAGGGGAGGAGGTGTCGTGTCTGTAGCTGCGGTACTGCGCAGGTATATGCCATCACTCAGCAGCGCCAGATTCAGTGCCGCCAGTGCCTGGGCATCGTCCGTGACCTTGTTGCCGGTCAGCAGCGCAAGGGCACGTACGCGCAGCTCAGGGTCTATTTCGCGCAGGCTGTGTGCCTCGACACCAGATGGCAGCGCGAGGGCACCCGATATCGACCGTTGCAGAATACCATCCCGCAATACGAGTTGCGGTTCTCCCAGTGTGTCCTCGGCACTTGGCATATTTGTCGCCGCCGCCGCCGCAGCTTCGTCGACGAGATATGCAGCGCCGCGCTGGATATAGTCAGTGAGGCTGGTGTAGCGCCACTGTTCCTGCTCACTGTCTGGCAGACCGCGTTCGGTCAATGAGCCAATTGCCGAATCGCGCAGCGCCGCCAGCCAGGCCAGTTGCGGAATGGCATCCCTGTTGCGCTGACAGGCTTCGCGCCAGATCGGGCTGAGTCCGGTATTCATCGTGCTGCTGTCTGCGCCGTGTCTTTTGCTGCCGCTACTGTCTGGTCGTAACCCTCGGCTTCGAGCTCCAGGGCCAGCGACTTGTCGCCGGTCCGGATGATCCGTCCGCCGGCGAGCACGTGTACGAAGTCCGGCTGTATGTAGTCCAGCAGACGCTGGTAGTGCGTCACGAGTACAAATGCGCGATCCGGACCGCGCTGACTGTTCACACCGTTGGCGACTACCTTGAGCGCATCAATGTCGAGCCCCGAGTCGGTCTCATCGAGTATGCCGAGAACCGGCTCAAGCACCGCCATCTGGAATATTTCGTTACGCTTCTTTTCACCGCCGGAAAAGCCTTCGTTGACGCCACGATTGAGAAAGGTGTCATCCATCTGCATCAGCTTGGCTTTCTCACGCACCAGGCGAAGAAACTGTGCTGTATCAATCTCGGTTTCGCCACGCGCCTTGCGCCGGGCATTCAGGGCCGCCCGCAGCAGGTAAATATTGCTGACGCCCGGGACTTCAACCGGATACTGGAAACCGAGAAAAAGCCCGGCCCGTGCCCGTTCTTCCGGTTCCATCGCCAGCAGGTCCTGGT
Organism: Gammaproteobacteria bacterium; assembly: GCA_049290495.1. GTDB lineage: Bacteria > Pseudomonadota > Gammaproteobacteria > Steroidobacterales > SHZI01. Next base: position 7,254 of record JBATNV010000063.1, read on the forward strand.
CGCGGAAAATCACCGATCCGGAAGTGATCGTATAGCCGTCACGACCAGCCAGAACATGGGCGAGGGTACTTTTGCCTGAACCATTCGGCCCCATGATGGCGTGAACTTCGCCGGCACGTATGACGAGATTCATGCCGGTCAGGATCTCGCGGCCCGCGACGGTGACCCGCAGGTCGGTGACGGTCAGTAATGGTGCTGATTGCAAGCGATATACGCAGCCGGGGTCAGCCGACCGCGCCCTCCAGGCTGACGTTGAGAAGATTCTGTGCCTCTACGGCAAATTCCATTGGCAGTTCGCGGAATACCTGTTTGCAAAAGCCGTTGACGATCAGGTTGACCGCGTCTTCCTGCGACAGGCCACGCTGCCGGCAATAGAAGAGCTGGTCGTCGCCGATCTTCGAGGTGGTTGCTTCGTGTTCCACGATCGCCGACGGGTTGCGTATTTCCATATACGGATAGGTATGTGCCGCAGAATGGCTACCCATCAGCAGTGAGTCGCACTGCGTAAAATTGCGCGCACCTTCCGCCGTCGGCAACACCTTGACCAGACCCCGGTAGGCACTTTGAGAGCGTCCGGCGGCAATGCCCTTGGAAACGATGGTGCTGCGCGTATTGCGGCCGATATGGATCATCTTGGTGCCGGTATCGGCCTGCTGAAAATTATTGGTGACAGCAACCGAGTAAAACTCGCCGACAGAATTCTCGCCACGCAAAATGCAGCTCGGATACTTCCATGTGATGGCCGAACCGGCCTCGACCTGGGTCCATGAAATCTTGGAATTGGCACCACGGCAGTCGCCGCGCTTGGTGACAAAGTTGTAAATGCCACCAAGACCTTGCTCGTCGCCCGGATACCAGTTCTGTACGGTGGAATACTTGACCGTTGCGTCCTTCAGCGCGATCAGCTCGACCACTGCCGCATGCAACTGGTTCTCGTCGCGTTGTGGTGCCGTGCAGCCTTCGAGATAGCTCACGTGGCTGCCTTCCTCGGCGATGATCAGGGTGCGTTCAAACTGGCCAGTCTTGGCCTGGTTGATCCGGAAATATGTAGACAGCTCCATCGGACAGCGCACGCCCTTGGGGATATAGACGAAGGAGCCATCGGTAAACATGGCCGAGTTCAGGGCGGCAAAATAGTTGTCGCGATAGGGGACGACCGTACCGAGATATTGCCTGACCAGCTCGGGATGTTGCCTGGCCGCTTCGGAGAAGGAGCAGAAAATCACACCCACAGCCGCCAGCTTGTCTCTAAAGGTGGTGGTAACCGAAACGCTGTCAAATACGGCATCTACCGCGACACCGGCGAGCCGGGCCCGTTCATGCAGTGGCACACCCAGCTTCTCGTAGGTGGCAAGCAGCTTCGGGTCCACCTCATCGATGGACTTGAGCCCAGGTTTCTTGCGCGGTGCTGAGTAATAGGAGATGTCCTGGTAATCGATCGGCGGATAGTGCAGCCGGGTCCAGGTCGGCTCATGCATCGTCAGCCAGTGACGGTAGGCCTTCAGTCGCCACTCAAGCAGGAATTCCGGTTCATCTTTTTTGTGCGAGATAAAGCGGATCACGTCCTCACTGTGGCCGGGCGCCACCGTGTCTGACTCGATATCGGTAACAAAGCCATGCTGGTAGCGACGGCTGATCAGTTCATCGAGACCAGGATTTTGCACTTTGCTGTCCATGATTGATCGGTGGCCTGTTCAGCGCGGCGAGCGGCGTTCCGGTGCCTTGCCGCGACGTACAGACAGGTCGGTTAATGGGAATTCATGCGGCGGATGGGCAAGATCAGCCAGTGTGACGGTGTCAAGCGCGCCACGGATGGTGCGGTTGATCTTTTGCCACGCATCGCCGACAGCGCACCCATCCTCAAGCTCGCACTGGCTATCGGTCATGCTGCATTCGGTGATGCTGAGCGGGCCTTCCAGTACATCGACGATTTCTGCTGCACTGATGTTCTCTGGCCTACGGGACAGCGCGTAGCCGCCTTCGGCTCCACGCAGGGAGTGCACAAGATCACCGCGGGCGAGGATCTTCAGCAGTTTCTGTACGGTAGGCAGCGCGATGCGCGTGCCGGTCGCGACATCACTGGCTGAACAGACTCCGTCAGTCTGCGCCGCCAGATGCACGAGGATCATCGTGCCGTAGTCAGTCAATTTACTGATGCGAAGCATATGGGACTATCCTAGTCCAATATGCTTTTAAGGGGAATAGCCCGCACAAATGTACTTCTGTGGAGAACCGGGTCGCTGTGCAGAATTTTGGTATCCTTCGCGCCCTGCAAGACAACGGACTATGGCATCCCAGTGAAAGCGTCTCCGGCCGCTGACAACCTGATTGAGATCAGCGACCTGCGCTTTTCGCGCGGCAGCCGCGTGATTTTTGATGGCCTGGAGCTTGCGATCCCCCGTGGCAGTATCACGGCGATCATGGGTCCCAGCGGCACGGGCAAGACAACACTGCTCCGCATGTTCACGGGGCAGCTCAAGCCGGATGCGGGTAGTGTCCGGGTTGCCGGGCAGGAGGTGTCCCGACTGTCCCGGCCCGATCTATATGCGCTGCGCCGGCGCATGGGCATGCTGTTTCAAAACAGCGCATTGCTGACAGACATCAGTGTTTTCGAGAATGTGGCCTTTCCGGTACGCGAAAACACCAGCCTGCCGGAATGCCTGCTTCGCAATGTGGTGCTGACAAAGTTACAGTCGGTAGGGCTGCGTGGTGCGGCTAATCTCATGCCTGCCGAGCTCTCTGGTGGCATGGGAAGGCGAGTCGCCATGGCCCGCGCCATGGTGCTGGACCCGGAACTGCTGCTCTACGATGAGCCGTTTTCTGGCCTCGATCCGATCTCTCTGGGCGTGGTACTGCGCCTGATCCGTCTCAACAATGATGCGATGGGGCTCACCAGCATCGTGGTCTCACATGACGTAGCCGAGATCTCGCATATTGCCGACCATTGTTTTGTGATCTCGGGCGGCAAGGTGATCGCAAGCGGCCGGCCGGACGAACTCGCGAACAGTGAGTCCGAACTGGTCCGGCAGTTTATGACCGGTGCGGCCGATGGGCCGGTACCCTTCCACTATCCTGCGCCGGACTACCGGCAGCAGTTGCTGGGCCGTTCCTGATGGCGCTCTTCATGCAGTTGCAGAGCAGCTTGCTGGGTGCCTTGCGCAAGCTCGGTGCAGTGGTGCTGTTTCTTGGCGAAATTCTTGCACGATGCCCGGCCGCATTTGCGCGGCTCAGGCTGATTTCCGCGCAGGTGCACAACGCCGGTGTGCTGTCTCTGGTGATCATCATGACATCGGCGTTTTTTGTCGGCATGGTGATCGGCCTGCAGGGCTACGATTCGCTGGCCCGTCTTCGTCAGGAAGACATCCTCGGGGCGGGTGTTGCGCTGACGCTTATCAAGGAACTTGGGCCAGTGGTTACGGCGCTGCTGTTTGCTGGCCGTGCCGGCACTGCGCTGGCCTCGGAAATTGGTCTTATGCGCGCAACGGACCAGTTGGCTGCCATGGAAGTAATGGCGATCGACCCGATCCAGCGCATCGTTGCACCGCGTTTTATCGGTGGCGCCATATCAGTTCCACTGCTGACGGCCGTCTTCAACGCTATCGGCATACTCGGCGCCTGGTTCATCGGCGTATACATCATGGGCGTGGACGGTGGCGCCTTCTGGTCCCAGATGCAGGCGTATGTCGATCCATCCGATATTGGCGAAGGCGTGGCCAAGAGCGTCGTGTTCGGTATCACTGCCAGCCTGATTGCCGTTTACGAGGGCTACAATTGTCCGCCGACAGCCGAGGGCGTCGGCATGGCGACTACGCGTACGGTAGTCACCACCTCGATTGCTGTACTGATACTCGACTACATGATCACCGCATTTCTGATTTGAGGACGACACGGTATGGAAAGCAGCAGACCACGTGAGCTCGGTACCGGGCTGTTCGTATTTCTGGGCTTCGCGGCCCTGCTATTTCTGGCGACCCAGACCACGGACCTCGATGAATATGCGCGTGATGAGGGCTACGTGGTGACAGCACGTTTTGAGGACGTGGCCGGCCTCAAGGCGCGTTCGCAGGTCGCGATGTCGGGTGTGAGTATTGGCCGCGTTGAAAGCATCGAATTTGACAATGACCGACTCGATGCCGTGGTCACCATGCGTATTAATAGTCGGTTTAACCGCATTCCGGATGATTCAGACGCCAGCATCCTGACGGCAGGTTTGCTGGGCAGCAAGTATGTCGGGATCGGGGCTGGTGGCTCCGATACCTATCTCGCCGAGGGTAGTGAGGTGCAGATTACGCAGTCCGCTGTAGTGCTCGAGCAGCTGATCGGCAAGTTTCTGTTCAGCAAGGCGGAAGAGGCCGGTACTGCTGCATCGCCTGCCGCTTCCGAATAGGAGGATGATCCGTTTATGAAGACTTTTGCGACGCTTGCCCTGCTGCTCCTGTCCTTTACTGTGCAGGCAGACAACCGCACGCCTGACCAGATCGTGACCGAAACGGCTGAAACCCTCGCCAAGGATATCGAGGGCAAGCAGGCCTGGCTGGCAGCCAATCCGGCCGAGCTCTACAAGCTGGTTGATGAAGTATTTCTGCCGGTATTTGACACTGATTATGCGGGCCGGCTGGTGCTGGGCAAGCACTGGCGCGCCGCAACGCCTGAACAGCGCAAGAAATTCATCGATACTTTCTACGACTTCCTGCTGCGTAGCTATGCGCGACATGTGCTCCGTTTTGAGCGCGACAAGGTCCGGATACTGCCAGCATCCAGTGCGGCACCGGATCCGAAGAATACAGTTGTGAAAAGCATCATGCAGCTGGATGACGGCACCACTCTGCCGGTGAACTATAGCCTCCATCAGACCAAGGATGGCTGGCGCGCGTTCGACGTGCGCATTGAAGGTATTTCCTACATACAGAACTACCGTAACCAGTTCAATGCTGAAATCAGCGCCAAGGGCATCGATGCGGTCATTGCCCGCCTGCAGGCCGATGCGGCCAGGATCAGTACGACTACTGAGGCCGCCGGTTCCAGGCCCGTAGCACCGGGTGCTGCCGGCAAATGAGCACGACGCCCGAGCTGCGCTCTGTCGGACCTGGACAGCTTGGTGTTAGCGGGCCGCTGGTCTTTGCGACCGCCGGTGAGCTGCTGGAGGTGAGCCGCAAGATGTTTTCCGGCAGCGCAGAGATCTCGATTGATCTCAGTGGTGTGACCAAAGTAGACAGCGCCGGCCTTGCCTTGTTGCTGGAATGGTTGCGCTGGGGGCAGACCGGGCGCCGTTCGGTCAGGTTCACCGCCTTACCCGACAAGCTGCTGGCAATCGCCCGACTCAGCGGCGTCGAAGAGATGCTGCTGACGGGTAACAGCAACTAGTCTAGTTATTGTCCTCGTCACCCATGTCTTCCATGTCGTCGAGATGGCTGTTGTCTTCCGGTATGTCGCCATCGTGCATGCGATAGCGACGGTTCTGCAGGTAGGCGTCGCGTACAAACAGATAGGGGTCGTAAGCCTCGTAAACCTGGCCATCGACCTCCAGAAAACGTGAGCGTTTGTCTACCTGATATACGCCCCAGAGAGCCCAGGCGCCATCGCCATTGTTAAGATTGATCAGCGGGGTGAGCGGTGAATCGGCAACATCCCCGGCCAGGCTGCGAACTGTGCGCGGCCCGAACAGTGGCAGCACGATGTAGGGGCCTTCGCCTACGCCCCATTTGCCAAGCGTCTGGCCAAAGTCCTCACCATTTTCCTTAAGTCCAATTCGCGTTGCCGGATCAAAAAAACCGAACAGGCCCACCGTGGTATTCAGCACGAAGCGGCCCGTATCTCGACCGCCATTGCGAAACTTCCCTTGCAGGAAATCATTCACAATCGTGATCGGGTACTTGAGGTTGCTGAAGAAATTCTGGAATCCGCTTCGCATCTGGGGCGGCAATCCCCGCTCGTAACCAACAGCAACCGGTCGTAGCAGGTACCGGTCGCCGATGTCATTGACCTTGTACATGGCCCGGTTAAAGGGCTCAATCGGATCATAGGCTTGCTGGTTCTCTGCAGCCTTGGTGCTGGCGCAACCGCTACTGATGATCAGGGTGACAGCCAGCAGGGCCAGGCGTGATTTAACCCAGGCATTCATTGTGTATTTCCGTTGTTCTGTCGCCGAGCTTTTTGTTCTTTGTCTACCCATTCCTGGATCTGTTCCAGCCGTGCATTGAAACGCGCTCGCTGAACGCTGTTGAGGCCCGGAATAGATAGTGCCAGCCGCAGCTGGTCAGCCGCCATCGTTGCATCACCCTTGATCAGGTGCAACTCGGCCATATAGTAATGCGCCTCGGCAGTATCACCCGCAGCGCTCGCGGCCAGTGCGATCAGCCGCACCTGCCTGGCGGTGGGCGGAACATTGTTGAGCAGATCCAGCAAGATGCTGTGAGCCTTCTTTGCATCCCCGTTGGCGAGCAGGGCCTCCGCATAGTGCACCGTGAGCGGTACGTTGCGCGGGAACAGCGCCATTGCCTGGTCATATATCGCAAAGGCCTGGTTCTTGCTGCCAAGGGCGAGTTCTGTATTTGCCTGCCCGCTATAGAAGGGGATTATTCCCGGATGTTCTGCGCGCAGGCCTCTAAACAGATCGCGTGCGGTGTCGTACTGACCCAGCTCCATGCGTGTCAGCGCAATGCCGTACTCAACACCCAGGTTGCCGACGCTCTTCGGGTTCTGCTGTTCACCAAGAAAGAATTCGAGCGCTTTCTCCGGCGTAGCGCTGGTCAAAACGCGGATCCTCGTTTTGGTGAGCGAGTAGCCGGCACTATCCTCGACTTCGGGGTGCGGCAGTGAAGCAGCCCGTTCCCGTGTTTCCGCGATGCGGTTTACGGTTACAGGGTGGGTACGCAGGAACTCGGGTGCCTGACTGGCCAGCGGTCCGGTTTGTCTGGCAAGTGTCTCGAAGAAGGCCGGCATGCCTGCCGGGTCGAAGCCTGCTGCAGCCAGTACGCCTACACCAACCCGGTCAGCTTCATATTCATTGGCCCGGGTGAAATTGATCTGCTGCTGGGCACTTACCCCCTGGGCGGTGGCAATGGCTCCTGTTATTGCATCGGCGCTTCCCCCGGCAGCGCCGAGCAAAATTGCACCAAGCATCGCAGCCATGCTGAGAATGCTGTTGCGCTGGTTCGCATAGACCGCGCGCGAAATATGTCGCTGTGTTACATGCGAGATTTCATGGGCCATGACACCGGCCAGCTCGCTCTCGCTGTTGGTCGCCAGGATCAGGCCGGAGTGAATGCCGATATAGCCGCCGGGAAGTGCAAAAGCATTGATTGCATTGTCGTTGACGACAAAAAAATTGAACTGGAAATCGCCGTCATGTGCCTGGGTTGCCAGCTTCTGGCCGATATCCTGAACGTACTCCTGGATTTCCGGATCGCTGAGGACGCGATCCGTATCCATCAGGCTGCGGTAGATACTTCGGCCGATCTGCAGTTCGCGGTCGCGCGACAGAGCGGAGTCAGCCGGGCTACCGATGTCCGGCAAATCGCTGTTTGTTGCGGGTAGCGGCGGGATGATCAGGCAGATCATCACGAAGGACAGAACGACGTTCCGCAGGCCTGACTGGATCAGCGCTGTCGACGCTCCGTGGCGGGAGGCGGGGTCTGTGCTCGACATGGTGTTTGGCATGCGCCTGTCAGAGGCGGCGTCAATCTGCGCTGATCGCTTCCAGGACTTCTGCAGCGTGGCCCTTGACGCTGACCTTGCGCCATTCGCGTTGCAGTCTGCCTTCGGTGTCGATCAGGAAGGTGCTGCGCTCAATGCCCAGCACCTTCTTTCCATACATGTTCTTTTCCCGGATCACGTCAAACAGCCGGCAGAGCTTCTCATCCGCGTCAGAAAGGAGATCGAAGGGGAATTCGAATTTTGCCTTGAACTTCTCGTGCGATGCGAGAGAGTCGCGCGATACGCCGAGGATCACAGTGTTCTTCTTTTTAAACTTCTCGTGCAGGGAGCCAAAGTCACAGCTTTCCGTAGTGCATCCGGGAGTGTTGTCTTTCGGGTAGAAATACACGACCACATGCTTGCCGCGCAGCTCCTTCAGTTCGATATTCAGGTCGCTGGTTGCCGGTAGCGTGAAATTTGGTACGACCGTGCCGACTTCAATCTTGCTCATATGACTTCCTGTCTGTCAGTGAGACTCATTCAGCGCTGTGCCGGTTCCATTACTGCATCGAGGTTCTGCTCATCGCAGTATTCGAGGAACTCCTCCCGCAGGGTAGCCACGTGTACGGTGCGCGGTATGTTGACGGCCATCTGTACGCTGAACATCAGCGCGCCAGTATGCGGCGCATTGTAGCGGCGGGTATTGACCTCCGATATTTCGAGGTTGCGTGTGGCGAAAAAGTTCGACAGCCCGAAGACAATACCCTCGTGATCGAGCGTAACGACGTCGATAGAGTAGGGTGCCGCCGTCTCGGCGGGCCGCGGCCGGGTTTCGCGTACCGTAACCGTGAGTTCAGATTGCTGCTGGAGCGTCTGCAGGCTGCTCTGCAGCTTGGCGACGGTATGCCAGTTACCCGAGACCAGCATCATCACCGCAAATTCGGCGCCGAGGGCGATCATGCGGCTCTCGTGGATGCTGCCACCAGCGGCATTGATAGCCTGACTGAGATCGCGAACCACACCGGCGCGATCCGGCCCTATTGCTGTGACCGCCAGAAGTTTTTCCATGGATAAACGCGCAGAAGCCCTGAAAAGTGAGTTGCCAGTGTACCGGTAAATAGACCTGCATCAAGGCATTACCCCGGGCCGCCCTTGCGACCCTGCAGCGGCCTCAGTACCATCGCTGCCTCTTTCCGATCTCCGGTCCGCCCGCATGTTCTCTGGCAGCTTCGTCGCGCTGGTTACCCCCATGAAAGACGACGGGGCGCTCGACTTCGCCTGTCTTGAGCGTCTGGTTGACTGGCATATCGAGCAAGGCACGGACGGACTGGTGATAGCCGGTACCACGGGCGAGGCCAGTACTCTCACCAAGCCTGAGCACGTCGAGATCATTCGTGTCGCTGCCAGCCGTGCCGCCGGACGGATTCCCCTGATCGCCGGTACCGGATCGAATTCCACAGCCCAGACCATAGACCTGTCCCGGACCGTTGGCGGGCTTCCGGTGGATGGCTATCTGGTTGTCACGCCTTATTACAACAAGCCGACCCAGGAGGGTCTTTACCGGCACTTTGTTGCCATCGCCGATGCCGTGGAGCGGCCCCTGATCCTCTATAACGTGCCGGGCCGGACCGGTGTAGATATGCAGACTGCCACCGTTGCCCGCCTGGCTGCGCACCCCGGCATCATCGGCATCAAGGACGCGACCGGAGATCTGGGTCGTATGCAGCCCTTGCGCCAGGCCTGTGGCGAGGATTTCCTGCTGTTTAGCGGTGACGATGCGACTGGTTGCGAGTTCATGTTGCAGGGTGGGCAGGGGGTAATCTCCGTGACGTCCAATGTGGCCCCCGCACTGATGGCTGATATGTGCGAGGCCGCACTGAAGGGGGATCGGGCGCTGGCCGTGCGGCTTGATGACCGGCTTGCCGGTCTCCATCGGGAACTCTTCGTCGAATCAAATCCGATTCCGGTGAAGTGGGCGGTGGAACGCCTGGGTCTGATTCCCGGCGGGCTGCGTTTACCGCTGACCACGCTCAGTGCCGGTTGTCGGCCAGCTGTCGAAGCCGCTATGCGTCGTGCTGGTGTGCTTGATCAGCTGGCCAGTCTTGTTGAAGGGGCGCGCTGAGTTGTTGTACAGGGTCGGACTTCTCGCGCTTCTGTCTGTTGTCGTATTAACGGGCTGCTTTTCCTCCTCGCCGGACAAGCGCTGCGCGAAGCCAAAAGAGTATCAGCAGAGCACCAGTTTGCCGGAGCTCAAGATCCCCGAGGGACTCGATGCGGCGGACCGTTCTACGGCGATGGCTGTTCCGCCGGCTGACCAGGCCGGTGTGATCAGCGATTGCCTGGACCGGCCACCCGACTACTTTCGTAAAGAACAGGAAGCTGTCCGGCCAGCAGCGGATTGAAGCGCAGGCTACAACGGGCTAACCTTGCCGCCCGTTCCCAGCCGAACAGAAGATCCGGAGAGGTGGCCGAGTGGCTGAAGGCGCCCGCTTGGAAAGCGTGTTTACGGTAACCCCGTAACGTGGGTTCGAATCCCACCCTCTCCGCCATTACACACAAGGGGCCGCTTCGGCCCCTTCATGTTTGCCCGCGTGATGTGTCTGCTGGGGTCTCAGCCCGGATATTCCGCTACCCCGGCCAGGCCGAGTCGCGGCACCACACCCTTCGGGGTATCTTTCACACCGGTGCCGCTGTCGATCATGCCGAGTATCTCGCCGGTCTCCATGCACACTTTCGCCATCATGCCGGTGAAGAAGTTGGTGGTGACGAAGGTTTTCTGATCTGCACCGGGTTGAATCATGGCCCAGCCATAGGCTGGTAGCTGGTATTCGCGGAGTACCGCACCGGCCTCACTGAGCACCTCGACAGTTTCGCCCCGGGTCAGCAGCAGGCGGCCATCCCGTAGGTAGGCGACAGCGATGGCCCAGTTGCGGTCCATCTCGAACGGCCTTGTTTCACCGGGACAGACCTTGAGATCCGGCATCTGTTTTCCGGTTCGGATATTGAAACGCATCACCCGTTTGCCGGTCTCGGTGGTGTAGGTCACATACTCTTCGGAGGGGTGCAGGGTCATGTGTGTGATGCCCTTGAAGCCGAAGGGCTCTGGTGCCGTCTCCGGCATCCACTCGTTCAGTAGTTTGCCGTCGCGGCTGAAGCGATAGAGTTTGCCTTGGCCGATTAGCCCGTCAGTGCCGGGAATCGACCGGATACAGGTGCCCGGTGGTGGTGTGTTGCCCTTGAAGTAATCGGCCAGCAGGATTGTCGCGTCAGCCATAAAACAGGGGCTTGCGAGCCCGACATCGGCAAACCGCGTCTCAGGCATCAGGGCACCGGAGGGCTTCACCTGCACGATGTGATGGCCCTGGCAGTCGCAGCCTCACAGGGTGCCGTCTGGCGCAAAACGCAGATGCACGATCAGGTGGCTGGTGAAGCCGATCCACAGCACGCCCTTGTACTGCAGGTGCTGGTCGTACTGCACGATGCGTCCGACGCCGGCATGGTTGTCATGTGGGTTATTGAGATAGGTGCAGCTGAGAAAGATATCGCCTTTTTCAAATGGCTTGATCGTCGATGTGGTCGGCGGTGTGGGCAGAGTTTCACCATCCCATCCCGCATAGATCCGCTCGCAGATATCCTTTGGAACCGCTTTGATCGAGGCCATGAATTTCGGCTGGCCGGTTTCAGCGCGGTCGCCCTTTACTGTTTCGATTACTTTTGTGTCGCTGCTCATCTGTCAAGTTTCCCGGTCAGCTCAGGCTATGAAGCCAAAGTAGTAAAGCGGCGGTGAGGTGACGCCCGCCATGATCATGCAGATCATTCCTGCCCGGCCGAAAATCCGGTGAGTTCTGCTGAACTTGTTCGGGTGAGGTGGGTTGCCGAACTTGAACAGGGAGATGAGGATCAGAAACACCCAGATAATTGACGTCAGGATAGCGAAGAAGGTGTGGATGTAGATCGTCCAGTTGAGCAGCGCCGTACCCTCATAGATGCTGCCCTTGGTGATCTCGAAAATTCCTCCCGATACCCGGAGGTCATACTCGAAAATGCTTACCACGATAAACAGGCTGATACCGAGATAGAGCTGGATGCGGCGATGATTGACGTAGTCCTTCCGGTTGCGTGCCAGACGCCAGGAGATGATCAGTATCGGCAGGATGATGATGAAGGACAGCGTGACGATGTCGATCAGGATATCTGCGCGTGAGCCGAGAAAGCCGTGTGGAAACATGATTGCAAAGACCTCGGTGAGCGTGTAAATCGAACATATCTGTCCGAAGGAGAGCCCGAAAGCTGGGTAGTGTCAACAAGAATACCGGCCTTTTATTGACTATTGTGCCCGAGCGCTTGAAATAAACGGGACATATATGTCCTAATAGCCGTGTAATGAACGAGCAGCAGCAAAAACCGGTAGCCAGCGCGGCAAGCCCCGTGATCCGTCGCCGGGTTGCCAATACCAAGGCCCGTGTCTGCGAGGTTGCGGCAAGGAAGTTCAACGAAGAGAGCTATGCAGCGGTAAGCGTCGATGCGATTGTCGCGGCAGCCGGGATTGCCCGCAGCAGCTTTTACCGCTTCTTTCGAGACAAGGAGGATCTGCTCCGGCAGATCGTTGATCCCGTTTTCGATCTGGCAGTCAGGGAACTGGAACTGATTTCTACCGATCAGCCGGAAAGCATCGTCAACGGAATCGCTGAAAGCTATTTGCAGGTCTGGGCACAGCATCGCGATGGGCTTGTGCTGTCGATGAAGATCGGCGCGACCCTGTTTCCGCTGGTGCAGGAATCCCACGACGCATATGTCGCGGCCATCCTGGTGCTGATGGAGCACCTGCACGAAGCCCGGATGCTGCGCCACGATGATCCACGCATGGCTGCCCGCCTGTTGGCGCTGACTGCAGTGCCGGTACTCCAGGTCTGTGAGCGGCACCCGCAGTTCGCAAATGTCTTTCGCAGCACGCTCCGTGGCCTGCTGTTGAAGTGGTAGGAGCGGATGTTTATCAACTTCTGGTATCCGGCCGGGCAGGCCAGCGAATTCAGTAACAAGCCGGTCAAGGTCCGCATGCTGGGCCAGAATTTTGTGCTGTTCCGGGACGCCGCGGGCACGCCCCACTGTCTCAGCAATGTCTGTCTGCACCGCTGCGGTTCGCTGAGTGATGGCTGGGTACGAAACGACCGGGTCGTGTGTCCTTACCACGGCTGGGAATTCAACGGCAGCGGTCAATGCGAGCGCATTCCCTCCCTGGGGCCGGGCCAGCCTGTGATGACCGCGCGAGCGCGTGTGGATGCCTATCCGGTACAGGAAAGGTATGGGCTGGTTTTTGTTTTCCTTGGTGACCTGCCGGAGGATCAGCGCCCACCCATAATGGAGATTGCCGAGTGGGGAGATCCGGGCTGGCGCTGTACGACGATGAGTTTTTCGCTGAAGGCAAACTATGCGCGGGTAGTAGAAAACGCGCTGGATCCGGCTCACGCCGAGTTCGTGCATTTTGTCGGACGCAAGGGGATGGATCCGGACTATCACATGCCTGACTACCAGATACAGGAGAGCGAGTGGGGTGCGGGTATGGAAGTGCGGTTCAGGACCCAGGCTGGCGGCCTGTTCAGGTACTTTCGTCGCGGCGATACAGAAA
>JBATNV010000064.1:0-20142 GCA_049290495.1 Gammaproteobacteria bacterium
AGTTCTACAAGCACATCGGCCATGACTTCCAGGACCCGCTGGTCTGGAGTCACAACAAGGTCGAGGGCAAGCACGAATACATCAGCCTGCTCTACATACCGGCGCACGCGCCCTGGGATATGTGGAATCGTTCCGGCTCACGGCACCTCAAGCTCTATGTGAAGCGCGTCTTTATCATGGATGACGCTGAACAGTTCTTGCCGCTCTATTTGCGCTTCGTGCGTGGCGTTGTCGATTCGAGCGACCTGTCGCTCAACGTCTCACGCGAACTGCTGCAGCAGGATGCTGTTGTCGAAACCATGCGCGGGGCAATCACCCGGCGCGTACTCGACACGCTCGACAAGCTGGCGAAGGAAGAGCCGGAGAAATATGCAACCTTCTGGAAGGAATTTGGCCGGGTACTCAAGGAAGGCCCGGCTGAGGATCCGGCTAACCGGCAGCGCATCGCGGCGCTGCTGCGATTCAGCTCTACGGTCGACGACAACCCGGTCCCGGCCCGGTCACTCGCCGACTATGTAGCCGCACGCAATATGACGACCGATGATCCGCTGGCCAGCCAGAAAGCCATCTGGTACCTGACAGCCGACAGCTTCAATGCTGCGCGTTCGAGCCCGCACCTGGAAGTCTTCCGCAAGAGCGGTATCGAAGTGCTGCTGCTCACCGACAATATCGACGAGTGGCTGGTCAGTCATCTGCACGAGTTCGATGGCTGGGAGTTCCGTGATGTGAAGCGCGGTGACCTGCCTGTCGAGAAACCGGCGCAGGAAGGTGAGGAAGGCAAGCCCGCTGCAACCGGACACGATGCGCTGATCGAGCGTTTGAAAACACAGCTCGATGGCCAGGTTTCTGCAGTGCGCGCCACCACTCGCCTCACCGAGTCACCGGCCTGCCTGGTGCTCGGTGAATACGAACTGGGCGCGCAGATGCGCAAGCTGATGCAGGCCACCGGTCAGGCCGTGCCCGAGACCAAACCGATCCTGGAGATCAACCCTGCGCACCCGCTGCTGCAGCGTCTCGACGAGCAGCAGGACGAAGCGCGCTTTGCCGATCTGGCCCAGCTGATCTTCGATCAGGCGAGTCTCGCCGAAGGCGGGCAGCTTGAAGATCCGGGTGCTTTTGTACAGCGGCTGAACCGGATTCTGCTTGGCTAGCCGAGCCCCAACCGCCGCCACTCGATCACCGGGCAACGGTCCATGATGACCGTCAGCCCGGCCTTGCGACCTCTTTCGGCTGCTGCTTCGTTGATGACCTCGAGCTGCATCCACACGACCTTTGCGCCGATGGCGATCGCTTCATCGACCACCGGACCAGCGGCTGTGGAATTGCGGAACACATCGACCAGGTCCACCGGCACCGGGATGTCTGCCAGCGTCGCGTAAATGGTCTCACCCAGCAGGGTCTCGCCGGCGTGACCGGGATTGACCGGAATGCAGCGATAGCCCTTACCTTGCAGAAACCCCATTACGCCATAAGAGGCGCGATGGGGTTTGGGCGAGGCGCCGACCACCGCGATGATCCTGGCGTTGCGCAGGGTCGCGATGATCACTGCATCGGATGTGGGCTCAGTCATTGGGCTGATGTTGCCTCATGGCGCGCAGCTATATCTACCATTTCACGCCGATGTTCACCGATGCGGGAAGCCTTCAATCGCTTGCGGTTGCTGCCCGGTTGTTCAGCCGGGCACCCGATGCGTTAAGCCTGAGCCGGGTCCGGCGCTGGGCATACATGCCGAGAAACAGCCCGATCAGGTGCAATGCCACGGTCGAGCCAATAAAACCGGCTGCAAAAGCGGCAGCATCACCCCCGACCGGCAGTTCAGCGCCGTGCGCATGGCCGTGAGCAAGGGCGAAGAGGCTGACCAGCGCGCCACTCAGCACCAGCGGCAGCCGAACTCCGGCCAGGGCCAGTACGCCCAGCACAATCACCGAGATTGTGATCATGGCTTCAACCATGGGCAGGCCGATGCCACCCAACGCAAGACCCGCGCCAATGGCCATCACCACAGGAAACAGCGTGGGCAGCAGCCATGCGGCAGACCTGCCCAGACGCGCTGCCCAGAGGCCCACAGCGATCATGGCCAGCAGGTGATCAAGGCCAGTAAAGGGGTGGAGCAAGCCCGCGACCAGATCCAGCACACCCGGGGAGCTCACGCCGGTGTGGGCAAAACTGGCGACAGGTGCCAGTAACAGCAGGGTGAGCAAGCCGGGGATAAAGCTGACGTGTGTACGGGAGTGGTGCATGATCTTTCTCTTAGCAGTTGTTATGACGTTCTTATAAATACTTCATAACATAGTGTCAATCTGCCGGAGTTCATATGCAGCGCGTGACGATTTCCCTGGACGATGAATTGCTCGTTGAGCTTGATGGCTTCGCGGCTGCGCGAGGCTATGCGAATCGCTCGGAGGCGGTCCGCGACCTGGTGCGTGGTGGGCTGCAGCAGCTGGACACGGCCAGGTCGGGCGATCGTGAATGTGTGGCAACGCTGATGTATGTCTACGATCACCGTGCGCGGGAACTCGCCAGTCGGCTGGTCGACCGCTTTCACGCGCACCACCATCTGGCACTTGCCACGATGCACGTGCATCTGGATCACGATAGCTGTCTTGAACTGTCGGTATTGCGTGGGCCTGATGCAGAAGTGCGCAAGTTTGGCGAGCAGGTGATCGCCGAGCGCGGTGTGATCCACGGTCGGCTGATGTCTGTGCCGGCACAGCTAAGCACCGAAAAGCATACGCACGGTACGACCGGGGCGCATGCGCATGCACATACGAGGATCCGCGGTCACTGAGCGGGACGCGTACGCTAAATAGATCTACCCATTATCCTAATGGTCCGCGTGTCCCTGCTGCAGCCGTCACCGGCATCCTGCCGCTCGATCTGTACCGTGCTGTGGCCGATACCGAAGCGTTCTTCGAGGCCTTCGGTGAGTTCGTGCAGAAAATGATCGTCGCTACCCTCCGGCATCACGAGGTGTACGGTGAGCGCACTTTCCGTCGTGCTCATTGCCCAGATATGCAAATCGTGAATGCGCGTCACGCCCGGACGCGCGCTCAGCCAGGCTGACACCTTGTCGGGGTCTATGCTGCGCGGCACGCTATCGACAGCCAGTTCAAGTGATTCGCGCAGCAGATCCCAGGTGCCCCAGACGATCGCGGCAACGATGCCGAGGCTGATGACGGGATCGAGCCACTGCCAGCCGTAAATCAGTATGCCGATGCCGCCGATGACAACGCCCAGCGACAGCAAAGCATCGGCAGCCATGTGCAGAAAGGCAGCGCGGATGTTCAGGTCGCCATGTCGGCCACTGGCAAACATAAGTGCCGTGGCAGTATTGATGACCACACCGATACCGGCGACCACGATCATGGTGATGCCATCGAGTGGCGCGGGTTTGGCGAAACGGCCGATGGCTTCCCAGGCGATACCACCCATGGCGAGCAGCAGCATGCCGGCGCTGAACAGCGAGGCGAGAATCGTCGCGCGGCGATAGCCGTAGGTCCGCCGCGGCGAGGGCTTGCTGCCGGCGAGCCCGGCCGCACCCCAGGCCAGGGCAAGTGACAGCACATCGCTGAAGTTATGTCCGGCATCGGCGATCAATGCCAGTGAACCGGCGAGGTAGCCATAGCTGGCCTCGATGACGACGAAACCGAGATTCAGTGCGATGCCGGCCGCAAACCTGGCGCCATATCCTCCGGGAGGCGGGCCATGGTCGTGGTGATGATGCGCGTGTCCGGCCGCACTTGCGTCGCCATGGTCATGGCCTTCATGTGCGTGCCCGTCGTGCTCATGGGCGTGCTGATTCATTGCGAGCGTCTGCTATCCGGAAAATATTTTTCCAAAGTTGAGATTAGCATGCTGTTTTGCCCGGTCTTTAAAAACTAAGCTCAAGTGATGATGGATTCCACCTGAATGCCCAGCGGCCCGTCCTTTCGGGATGCCCTCAGCTTGCGCGGCCCGGCCGGCCGCATCGAGGGGCTGCTCGATATGCCGGCGGGCACTGTCGCGCCGGCTGTCGCGGTGATCTGTCATCCGCACCCGCAGCATCAGGGTACCCAGCTGAACAAGGTGGTACACACCATCAGCCGGAGCATGAATGAGCTGGGTGTCCCCTCGATCCGTTTCAATTTCCGTGGTGTAGGTGCCAGCGAGGGTGCCTATGCCGATGGACTGGGTGAGACCGAAGACGTGGTTGCCGTAGCTGAGTGGGCGCGAAATCGTTTCCCGCAGGCTGAACTATGGCTGGCAGGATTTTCCTTTGGCGCGGCAGTTGCAATTCGTGCTGCCGGAGCGCTCAAGCCGGCCCGATTGATCAGCGTGGCGCCGCCGGTTGCGCGTATGGCCGACCTGCTCGTCGATGTACGGCCGGAATGTCCGTGGCTGATCGTGCAGGGCACGGCCGATGAAGTCGTCGCTGCCGAAGATGTGCAGAGCTGGGCGCAGGCGCGTCACCCGGCTGCCCGCCTGGTCCTGCTACCGGAGGTCGGGCATTTCTTTCATGGCCGACTCACACTGCTCCGGGAAACGCTGATCGCATGGGTTGCCGGAACGGGCCCTGGCGAATAGCCGCCGATCGCGCCATCAGGGCGCGACCGCCTTCGCTTCAGTTGCCGTAGAACTGTCGCTGAAAGCGCACTGACAGCGGTGCACCCCCGGCATCAGTCGGCTGTGCCTCGACACTGAACACCAGCGCTTCCTCTCCGGATATGGCAACGTCACCCACGTAGTAGATGGCCTCACCCTCGCGGATTTCCCGCACGCTCAGGTTCTTGGCCTGGCCGTTCAGGTTGACGGCGCTGGCACTGACCTTGCCGGCCACCGGGACATCCAGCGCGCCCTCGGTCTTCTTCAGTATCGAAACGTTCAGTAGCACGCGGTTGGCGCTGCGCGTGATGCCGTAATTACCGGCGATCTCGGGCGTCAGCGAGTTGGTTGGAATCGCTGTGAAGTGCAGGACGTAATCGCCGAAGTCGCGTGATGAGGCATTATCCGGCTCGAGCGCCTGCGTCGAGGATGCGCCCCGGGGCGAGTCGCCAGGTTTGCCGCAGGCGACCAGCAGGCCGACCGTGAGCAGGACAGCAAAAATCCTTGCAGTGACGTACATGGCGACCCCTCACAAGTAAGCGGTTCAATGGCTGAACTATAGCGCGCTGTAGCCGCCGCGAGTACAGCCGCGGCGATCAAAGCATCGGCACTATCGAATTGACACACAACATCGACGACCAGAGCTGCCGGGTCGGCAGGACCATCATCAGTGCTTGCAGCGCGATCAACACGAATATGGGCGAAAGATCGAGCCCGCCGATGGTTGGAATCACGCGCCGTACCGGTTTGAGCAGCGGTTCGGCCAGCGAAGAAACGAGCGCTGCGCCGGGGTTGTAGCCACCAGGACTTACCCAGCTCAGCACGGCGTAGATGATGATTGCCCAGAAGAATACGGTGAGGACGAGGCGCACGATGCCGAGTACGGTAATGAGCAGTATCGGCGCGATGCCAGGCTTGCCGATACAGCCGACCTGCACGAGTAACGCTGTGCCCAGCATCTGCAGGCCGAGCAAGGCCATCAGGGTGGCGCTGTCGAGGCGCCCGATCGGCGGCAACAGACGCCGCAGCGGCATCACCAGTGGATTGGTGACGCGCAGGATGAACTGCACGAAGGGATTGCGCGTATCGACCCTGGCCCACTGCATCAGCAGGCGCAGGACGAAGACCAGCACATAAAGGTCGAATAGCGTGCGCAGGATGAATATCAACGCGCTCTGCATAGGCTCAGCTCCCTTGTTTACCCAGTTCCACCGAACGGTTCCGGGCGGCGGTCAGTGCCTGCTGAACAATACCGGCGAGATCAGCCTGTTCAAATACCCGGAGTGCGGCAGCAGTGGTACCACCGGGCGAAGTGACTGCTGCGCGCAGCACGCCTGGTTCAGTCTGTGTTTCGACAACGACTCGTGCCGCGCCGAGTGCGGTCTCGCGGGTCAGTGCGGTGGCCAGGTCTGGCGGCAGGCCGAGATCGATGGCGGCGCGCTCGATATGCTCCATGAGCAGGTAGAAGTAGGCCGGGCCGCTGCCGGATACGGCGGTGACGGCATCCATCATCGTTTCATCCGGCAGCCACAGGGCGCGACCGGTGGTGCCGGCGATGTACTCGGCAAGCTGCCGCGCGGCGGTGTCTACCGCGCTTGAAGCTGCCAGAGCAGATACACCGGCACCGATCGTTGCTGGCTGATTTGGCATGATCCGCACCAGCGGCGTGTCGGCGCCGAGCCAGCCTGCCAGCGAGCCGAGCGTGATGCCTGCTGCGACCGAGAGTACCAGCTGACCGGCCGGCCGCCGCTGGCCGGCAAGTGCGGTGGCAACCGCCGGCAGGATTTGCGGCTTGACGGCCAGCACCAGCACCGCTGCGTTCTGTGCCACCGGCGTATTGTTGGCATCGAGTACGAGACCTGGGTCTAGAGCGGCAAGCTGCTCGCGCTGCCCCGCATCCGGTTCCGCGATGCTGATGAGCTGCGCAGGATGGCCGCTGCGCAGTAGCCCGCGCACCAGTGCGCGGGACATGTTGCCGCCGCCGATCAGTCCGATGGTGAGGTGGTGATAGCTCATGTCTGCTCGTCAGCTCGTTTATCTACTGTGATCGGGCGTGGCCCGAACAGGGCCGTGCCGATGCGCACCATCGTACTGCCTTCCTCGATCGCCAGCTCAAAGTCGTCGGACATGCCCATCGACAGGGTATCGAGGACGTGGCCGCTGGCTATCAGTTCGTCGAACAGCTGGCGTGTCTGCCGAAACTCGATGCGCAGCTCGTGTGTACCCAGGTCCGCGTGGGGAATCAGCATCAGTCCGCGCAACCTGAGCCTCGGTAGTGTAGCAATCAGTGCGGCCAGTGCCGCCACGTCAGCTCGCGGGCAACCGGCACGGAGGACCGGACCATCGCCGCTGGCTGCAGCCGGCTGAACCTGTATGCAGACCTGCAGTTCGCTGCCGTAGTGTGGTCGTTGCGATGACAGTCGTTCGGCGATTCTCGCTGAAGTCACTGTCTGCGCCCAGGCAAAGTTGGCAGCGATGTCGCGGGTCTTGTTCGACTGGATCTGCCCGATGAAATGCCATTGCATGTCGCGATGTCCGGCGCTGATCTTTGCTATGGCTTCGCGCAGGTAGTTTTCGCCAAAGGCTGTCACGCCGGCCGCCCAGGCATCCTCTATCGTCGCCAGCGCATGTCCCTTGCTCACGGCAAGCAGGGAAACTGCCTCTGCCGAGCGTCCGGCGCGGGCTGATGCACGGGTGATGCGCGTCCGTATTTCGCCCAGATGATCCGTGATTGCCGTCACGACCCTGCTCTCAGGCTGGCTGTACTATGTTCATCGCCGGATCCGGTTATGGAAACCGTGGGCGCCATGCCCGGCTCCGTTGTTACAGATATTTCTGCCGTTCGCTTACGGCTATTGAGGGCGCTGGGGAAACAGATGGCTGTCGATATCGCGCAACTGCTGGCCTTCGCGGTCAAGAGCAAGGCTTCCGACCTGCATTTGTCGGCAGGTGTGCCACCCATGATCCGGGTGGACGGCGACGTCAAGCGTATCAATATGCCGGCGCTCGCCCACAAGGATGTACATAGCATGGTCTATGACATCATGAACGACAAGCAGCGCAAGGACTACGAAGAATTTCTCGAGACCGATTTTTCCTTTGAGATACCGAAGCTCGCCCGGTTTCGTGTCAACGCCTATAACCAGATGCGTGGCGCCGGTGCGGTGTTCCGTACCATTCCCTCGATCATCCAGACGCTGGAAGACCTTAAAACGCCACCGATCTTTCGCGATATCTCCATGTATCCGCGCGGTATCGTGCTGGTGACGGGCCCGACCGGTTCGGGCAAGTCCACCACGCTCGCTGCGATGATCGACTACATCAACGACAACAAGCCAGACCACATCCTCACTATCGAGGATCCCATCGAGTTCGTGCATGAAAGCAAGCGCTGCCTGATCAATCAGCGTGAGGTGCACAAGGATACACTGGGGTTCAGCGAGGCATTGCGCTCGGCCTTGCGTGAAGACCCTGACGTCATCCTGGTCGGCGAAATGCGTGACCTCGAAACCATCCGTCTGGCCCTGACTGCGGCAGAAACCGGCCATCTGGTTTTCGGCACCCTGCATACCAGTTCGGCAGCCAAGACCATGGACCGCATCATTGACGTGTTTCCGGCCCAGGAAAAGGAAATGGTCCGTGCGATGCTTTCGGAGTCGCTGCGTGCGGTTATCTCGCAGGCACTGCTGAAGCGCGTTGGCGGCGGCCGGATTGCGGCCCACGAAATCATGATTGGCACCCCTGCGATCCGTAACCTGATCCGCGAGGGCAAGGTGGCGCAGATGTATTCGGCGATCCAGACCGGCGTCAAGGAGGGCATGCAGACGCTTGACCAGTGTCTGCAGGAACTGTTGTCGAAGGGCGTGATCACCAAGGAAGAAGCCCGCTTCAAGGCGCAGAACAAGGACGCCTTCTAGTTCTGCGGAACCGGAAGTTGCCCGCAAGGAGTCTTCAGGAATGGAACGCGATCAGGCTACAAAGCTCGTACACGGTCTGCTGAAAAAGATGGTGGACAAGAACGGGTCCGACCTCTTCATCACTTCAGGCTTCCCGCCGGCCATCAAGATCGACGGCGAGATTCATCGCGCTGCCGAGCAGCCGCTGACTGGCGATGAAAGCGCGATCATCGTGCGTTCGATCATGAACGACCGGCAGGCCCGCGATTTTGACGCCACCAAGGAATGTAATTTCGCGATCGGCCCGCAAGGCATCGGCCGCTTCCGCGTCAGCGCCTTCATTCAGCGCGGCGGTGTTGGCGCGGTGCTGCGGCGGATTGTCACAAAGATTCCGACACTCGAAGAGCTGGATCTGCCGCCGATCATGCAGGAAATCGCGCTGACCAAGCGCGGCCTGGTGATCGTTGTCGGTGCCACCGGCTCCGGTAAATCGACGACGCTGGCAGCGATGGTTCACCACCGCAACATGAATACGCGCGGCCATATCGTCACCATTGAGGATCCGGTCGAATACCTGCATCCGCATGGCCGCTGCGTCATTACGCAGCGCGAAGTGGGCGTCGATACGGAAAACTGGCACGCCGCCCTCAAGAACACCCTGCGCCAGGCACCCGACGTGATCATGATCGGTGAGATACGCGAACGCGAAACCATGGAATACGGCATCCAGTTCGCTGAAACCGGCCATCTCTGCCTGGCAACCCTGCATGCCAACAGCGCCAACCAGGCGCTAGACCGCATCATCAACTTCTTCCCCGAGGAAAAGCGCCAGCAGGTGTTGATGGACCTGTCACTCAACATCAAGGGCCTGATCTCGCAGCGGCTGATTCCGCGCCAGACGGGCGTCGGGCGTATCGCTGCAATGGAAGTGATGCTGCAGTCGCCGCTGATTTCCGACCTGATCTTCAAGGGCGAGGTGCTGCGCATCAAGGAGATCATGGCCAAGTCCACCCGTATCGGCATGCAGACCTTCGATCAGGATCTGTTCCAGCTTTACGAGAACGGAAAGATTTCTTACGAGGAAGCGATCCGCAACGCTGATTCCAAGAACGAGCTGCGGCTGCGCATCAAGCTGGAAAGCAAACGCGACAAGCCGACCGCGGTTGATGATTCGGGTGGCCTGCAGGTTGTCGAAGAGAAAGAACGGACCATGCGGTTCTAGACGACCAGGCTCATGAACGTTCAGCCGCTCTTTAATCTGATGGTCGAAAAACGGGCTTCCGACCTGTTTCTCACCTGCTACGCGCCGGTCAAGATCAAGATCGACGGCAAGATCCTGCCCGTCAACAAGCTCGAGCTGACCCCGCAGATGGTGCGTCAGGCGGCGATGGAGTTGATGACCGGTGAGCAGCTTGAAGAGTTCAACCGCGAGCTGGAGATCGACTTCGCGATTTCCAAGCCAGGACTCGGCCGCTTTCGCGTCAATATCTTTCACCAGCGCAGTAATGTCGCGCTGGTCATGCGCTACATCACGCACGATCTGCCGGATCTCGACACGCTGGGCATGCCGCCGATCCTCAAGGACCTGATCATGTTCCGGCGCGGCCTCGTACTGATGGTCGGTGCCACCGGCTCGGGCAAGTCGACCACGCTGGCCGGCATGATCAACTACCGGAACGAAAAAACCGCCTCACACATCATCACGATCGAAGACCCGATCGAATATCTGCATTCCAACAAGAAGTCGATCATCAACCAGCGTGAGATCGGCGTGGATACGAAGTCCTATGCGCGTGCGCTGAAGAGTGCGATGCGCGAAGCGCCGGACGTGATCCTGATCGGCGAGGTCCGCGACCGCGAGACCATGCAGGCAGCGATCGATCTCGCGGGTACAGGCCATCTGGCCATCGCCACCATCCATTCGAACAACGCGCCCGAGACGCTGGACCGGATGATCAACCTGTTCCCGGAGGAGCAGCACGCGCAGGTGTTCATGGATGTGTCGCAGTATCTGCGCGCGATCATTTCGCAGCGGCTGGTGCGTGGCACCGAAGGCCAGCGCGTCGCTGCGGTAGAAGTCATGCTGAATACGCCGCGTATTGCCGAGCTGATTCAGCGCGGCGATATCAGCAAGGTCAAGGAATCGTTTGCTGATAGCACCGAACAGGGCATGCAGTCCTTCGATCAGGCGCTGCTCCGGCTGTACAAGGACGGCAAGATTTCAATGGAGGAGGCGCTGGCCAACGCCGATTCGCGCTCGAACCTCGAGGCGCAGATCCACTTCGCCTGAAGCCAACCGGCTGGACTTCCAGCGGCAGAAGCCCACTATCCAGACACCGGCGCCCCGGCGCGCCAGGGAGGTGAGCCATGACTCCGCGGTCACGCCGTTCCGGCGCCCTCGCGCTGGGTTTACTACTCGCTTTTATCGCCTGGCCGAGTGCGGCCCTGGCGCCGGTGATCGCAATGCTCGCCAGGCAACTGGTTGAGCAGGCAATCACGTCCCTCATCAAGGACACGCTCCTAAACAGCCTGAGCGGGATGGGTTGCAAGGGCATTGCCCTCAGTAATGCGCTGAACACACTTGATGGCGCTCGCCCGGGGCTCGGGGGTCTGTCCGGCATGAGCATGCCCGCCATGCCCAAGCTCCCCGACGGCATGCAGATGCCGATGCTGCCCGGGGGCGCACTGCCGGGTATGCCGGGCATGGACGCAGCGATGATGGCGGACGCGGAGGCGCAGATGCGCGCCATGATGCCTGCCGGCATGGCGCTCGACCCCGAACAGCTGGCGATGATGCAGGACGCGCAGACCGCGCTGGCCAACCCTTTGTCACCGCCCGAGACCGTGGCGACGATCGATGAACTGGCCGAGCTCGGGTTCCTGCCGGCGGAGGTTCAAACCGAGCTGAAGGAGTGCATGGTGCTGGTGCCTGCGTCCGTGCCGGCGCTGGGCATGAGCATGGGGATGTTCAAGCCGATGGTGCCCCAGCTGCGCGAGGCGCGCGACCAGATGCGCGCCCTGTCGCCGGCGGAACAGGATGAACTGGCTGGCGCCATGGCTGAGGAACTGCAAGCGGTGCCGGCCGACGATCGTAAGGCGTTCATCGAGTCGCTGGACGGCGGGTTTTTCCCGTCGCGCGTCAGCGAGGGCGTAAAGCTGCGGTTGGGAGCGGAGTAAGACGGCCGGGGGGAATAACCGCTGGCGAAGCCTGGATGCGCGTCAGACAGGCATGCCAAGATCCATACAGAGCCGGGATTTGTTGGCAGTGCATTATGTCCGGTCGGATGCCTGGTGCCTCTTGCGGCGACGTTGACTCCGTGTCGCGGCACGCGCAGAGTAAAACCGCATCGATGCCCGGACTTGCATAACCAGAATAACAGGCCAGCAGGGGAACGATAGTGAAACACCTGATCGCGATGAGTTACGGCCGCCGCGCGCTCCCCAGTTTTGTCTTCGCGATGATCGCAATGATCGCGCCGATGCACGCCGCACACGCCTTCGGCGGCGATGGTGCGCTCGGCGAGTGCACGACGTTCACGACCTGCACAGCGACGGCCGCCAGCGGCACCAATGCCTTCGTGCAACACAACTTCGAGCTCAGGGGCGGCTATGTGTTGAGCCCCGCTTACACGCCCGGCATCAACCAGGCACAGGACGTTGATAACCGCGAAACAACCGCGCCGGTCATCGCGCAGGTCCCGGGCGACTGCATCCTGCCTTGCGCCGTCCCGGAGTTCTCCTCGGCCGCTGTAGCGCGTGCGCAGTCCGGTTTTGGTACCAACCGCGCATCGGCTGACACCAGCGTCGGCGGGCACGGAATTGACTCACAAGGATTCACGGGAGCCAGTGCCACCGTGCAGATCCTGACCGTCGCTGGCGCAAACAGTATCTGGCGCGACGTGTGGTCCTTCAACACCGACGGACACTTCAGCGCGACAGTCGCGATTGATGGTCACTCAGGCACGCGGTCGACCAGCGGAACCTTTCCGAACAGCTTCGATTTTGCGGTTGGCACTACGCTGGGTGAGTGGTACTACGATCTCGACGTGTGGGACGTCACCAACCTTGCCGTTTCCCAGGACTTTGAGACTGGCGGGCCGACGCTGGTAGCCCGGCTGCGGGATCGCACCGGCAACACCGGCGAAGAGCGCCCATCATTCGGATCCGTGCTCGATCTGGACTTCGACTTCATGCACGACGTGTCGTACGTGGTCATCGCACAATTAGGTGTCAACGCGCGCAACGGCCGCGACGTCAATCTCTTCAATACCGCGCAACTCACCGATGTCGTCTTGCCCAATGGCGCACAGCTCACAGCGCTGTCCGGACATGACTACCTGGCAACAGTCCCCGCACCCGGGTCGGCGCTATTGCTGCTGTCAGGCCTCGCGGGCATGGCAATGAAGAGCCGGTTCCGGCAGTATTTGCAGTAAATACTTCAGCTGCTCCACGAGGGCTGGTGTGGACGTTTGCTTGTCACCCCGACTGGACTGATGCAGCAGTAAGGCATCGTCCGGGAAACCTATGGGGAGTCCACGATGATCAGGGGGAACGACCGTGGCAGGAACATCAATGCGTGTCGGTCTGGCTCTTGGCGTCATGTGGCTCGCGCTGGAACCCGTCGCCAGCCTCGCCGAGCACGGGTAACAAACTCAAGAACATTTTCCAGAGTGTTGCTGCGCTCGGCAGCGCCGAGACCAAAGACCAGCCCACGACTGCGCCTGCCGCCGCCGCCGGCCAGCCTGAAGATAAAGCGGCATTCAGTACTCGTTGCGAACGGGAAACGCTGGCGCAAGCTCCGACTGCCACCGCGCAGGTCGACTCGATCTGCAGTTCCAGGTGGGACATGGTCGTGGCTACGGCACCCATTACGGATGCGATCCTCGCGCTGGCGCCCGCCCCAGGAGCAAGTTTTAACCCGGCGAGTGCGGCTGGCCGGCTCACCACGGTACGCTGGGCAGCAACGCCGGTGACGGGGCAGTTAAAATCGGGGCGCCTGCGCGACCTCGATGTCGGCATCATCAGCACACCCGTGTCCGGCGCGACCTTCAGCTGGTTCAAGAACGGTGAACCGATTCCCTTCGATGTGGAGGAAGCCTTGAAGGTGCGCGGCGCCACCCTGTCGATGATTGGCTGCCTGAGCTTTGGCGCCGCTGAAGGTAGCCGCGTGTATCAGGTCAACACACCCGGCAAGGCGCCATTTGTTCTGCACGTCGACTTCCGTTCAGCGGCCGTGGCGAGTCAGTCGTCGGACTACGGTGTGACCGCTGGCTACGGCGGTCAGCCGCCGACGCTGGCTGCACTGCGCAAGGACGGCAGCGAGTGGACGGCCACCTGTCCGCAATAGGCAATCGAGTCGCCATTCAACCCGGAACTGAGGTCAACCGGGGAGGCAGGTTTCCATGAGCAACGACTACGAAAAGGCCTACGAAGCGGGTCGACGCGGCGAGATCTACACGGGCGGCATCATCGGCTTCCTGGTGGCCGGCGTCTTCGGCGCGATCGTGCGTCTGTCTTTCGCAGGGCTCGCCCTGATCGCCCGATTCCTGCCGGTGCTGGTCTGGACGGGCATGGGGCTCTTCATTGGTGCCGTCTACGGCGCGGGACCAGCGCGGCACGCGATCGGCGCTTATGCCGTCGTCGGTGCGGTGATCGGCCTGGGCGTATGGTTCGTCACGCGACTCCTGAAGAAGCGCTAGGACTGCGATCACGCGCAGAAGAGTCCGGGCTGCCGAGGCGCAGATCCATTGCGCGTGAGCGGATTACGGATCGCGGCTGAAGCCGCTCCTACCCCGGGATGCGTTGATCGCGGCTGAAGCCGCTCCTACGGCGAGGCGTAGACTGCAGCGCCGTCGAACACCGGTCCGTCTACACACACCCGCTTCATCTGGCGCTTGCCGTCGACCATCACCGGTATCACACAGCCGGCGCATCCGCCGACTGCGCAGGCCATGAATTCCTCGACGCAGAGCTGACTGGGCAGCTCAAAGGCCATCGCGAGTTCTTTTATCGCACGCAGCATAGGTGTCGGGCCGCAGGCGTAGATGGTCATGGTCGCGCGTTCTTCAGCGCTCCGCGTTTCGAGCCAGCTGCGGGCGAGATCACTGACATAGCCTGAATAGCAGCCGGGCAGACCGGCGTTACTCGCCAGCCGCGAAGCGATGCCCATGTCTTCAAGCAGCGGCATGCAGGCGCTTGCCGCTGCCGGTATACCCGGCAAAGGCAGCTGCGCTGTCGCTGACGCAAAGGGGAAGGGACTTTCGGAGCCCAGAAAGGCGACCGCTGGCGGCTTTGCTGCCAGCGTGCCGGCCAGGAACACGAGTGGCGGAATGCCGACGCCGCCGCCTATCAGCACCGCCTGCGGGCGGGCCGGATCCGGCCGGAAGCCGCGCCCGATCGGCCCCAGTATATTCACGAGGTCGCCGGGTTCGGCACGGCTGAGTGCCGTAAGGCCATGACCGAGCACCTTGTAGAGCACTTCGATCCAGCCCTCGCTGGCGTTGGCGCGCATGATCGAGAGTGGGCGGCGCATCGGAATATCCGGATTACAGCGGATATGGATGAACGTGCCGGGGGTCGCAGTGCGCGCGCAGTCCGGGGCATGCAGACGAACGATGAACTGGTTGCCGGGCCAGGACTGCTGCTCGATGACGCGGGCGTCGATGCAGTGGATGGTGCTGCGGTGTGGTCGATCCATAAAGTCGCTGCTTGTCCGTGCTCAGCTTGTAGAGGCGGGTTGGTCCAGCCAGGTCTCGGCGATCACGCAGGCGGCTACCGCATCGACATCCCCGCTGCGAACCTTGCGTTGCCGGATACCGGACCGTCGCTGGTCGCGCAGCCGGTATTCCGCTTCAGCAGAACTCAGCCGTTCATCCACGCGGATCACCGGCAGCTGATAGCGGCTCTCCAGTTCTGCCGCGAAGCGCTCGGCAGCCGATTCGCTGTCGGTGGTTTCGCTATTGCCACCACTATTTATTCGCCGACCGGGCTCATTATAGGGGACGCCGACGACCAGGCACCCCGGACACCACTCGCGGATCAGCTTTTCAAGCTCCGGCCAGTCGGGTATGCCATTCCGGGCAGCGAGCGTCAGCAGCGGCGAGGCGAGATGCGGACTGCGGCTGGCAAGCGCGACGCCGATACGCCGTCCGCCGTGATCAAAGACCAGCGCTGTTGCGACGCTACTACTCAAGATCAGCGTTTGCCGGCGAGGCGCAAGGCGCTGCGCACAACGCACAGCTCAGGCATGCCCTGCCTCGGAGCTGATCGTGCTCATATCGATACCCAGCAGACGCGCGGATTGCTGCCAACGCTGCTCGAAAGGCGTGTCGAAGATGATGCGCGGCGCAGCCGGGACGCTGAGCCAGGCGTTCTGTGCCATCTCCTGCTCGAGCTGCCCCGGGCCCCAGCCGGCATAACCGAGTGCGACGATTACACGCCGCGGACCCTGGCCTTTGGCCATGGCTGTCAGGATGTCCTGGGAGGTCGTCACGCGGATTGCATCGGTCACGGCCAGCGTCGTATCGAAGTCCTGTTCTGCGGTGTCTTCCACCTGGTGCAGGACAAAGCCGCGTTCCTGGTGTACCGGGCCGCCCTGCAAAACCGGTTGCTGTGCCAGCGACGGGTCGGCGGGGTTCAGCGACAACTGCTCGAACACGCTGCCCAGATCAAGGTCGAGTGGCCGGTTGATGACAATACCGAGCGCACCCTGTTCGCTGTGTTCGCAGATATACGTGACGGTGCGGTGAAAATTCGGGTCCTGCATCGCCGGCATTGCGATCAGCAGGTGGCCGGTGAGAAAAGAAGTGTCGGACATGGGCGCAGTATCAGCGCACGGCAGGCCGCCGACAAGCGTTGCCCGTTGCCTGTCCGGGGACCTGTCTAAAAGGTTGCGGCAGTGCGGGCACCAACCCGCGACGCGCCATCCGAAAAGCGCCATTCGTAGGCAAAGCGCAGCACGTCATAGTCGTTGCGCAGCGCTTCGGGAAAGGGCTCGAAGGGTGCCGCCATGCGCAGGATGTCCATGGCTGCCTGGTCCAGATCGGGCTGGCCTGATGAGGTGCGGACCACGACTTCGCGCAGCCCCCCGTCGGCATTGATGGCGACTTCGAGCACCGGGTAGCTGCCGTCGCTGAAGTCCCGTGTCTCAAAGGGAAAATGTCGGGTGCCGGTTGCCTCGACCTTGCGTTTCCAGATGCTGAGGTAAGTGGCGATACGGGACTCGCGGGTGTTCGCGCTGATCAGCAGTTCGCGCGGTTGCGCATCCGGAATCGCAGTCTGCGTATCGAAGCTGGCGACAAGGTCTGCGCTATGGCTGTCGGCCGGCAGCATGGCCTGCTGGGCCTGCGGTGCGCGCTCCGGATCGCCGGTATCCGGTATCTGTCGCACGGAGTCATTAGTGAGCAATACGGGTGTCGCATCCCGAAAGGGCTGAAAGGCACCGCGCTGCACGCTGGTCTCGCCGCCTTCCTGGACCGGCCCGAGCCGGTCGGAGGGTAGCGTCTGCCCCGGTGAAGTGCGCACCACGGCATCCGCCGCTGCATTGCCCGCGCCGGCCAGATTTTTCTGGGCCAGCAGGACCGCGTTCTCGGGCGCAGTCCGGTCGGATTGCTCGCTGGTCACCAGCACGACATCCATTGAGCTGCTCAGGTCGTCCTGCTTCAGGGCCGGAGCGCTGAAGGTGATGCCGAGGATCAAAATCCCGTGAAAGAGCGCAGCGAGAAAAGCGGTGGATGACAAACGGTCGCGCGCGGCGGCAGCTGACCACGCAGTCTGGCCGATGCTTGCGGATTGATCATGCACAGCCTGCATATCCAGAGTCAGAGAGTCCCCGGTGCCCGACGGGTGTATTCATGATTATACGCACGCGCCCGGCTGCAATTGGCGCTGCGTCACACTTCTGTCGAGGGCCGGTGCTGCCTGATGTCTGCTCAGGGAACTTTGTCGTGCCAGTCCAGCTCCGGCAGGCGACCGCCGTTGGATTGTTGCAGGCGCTCCTGCATGGCGGGCGTCATCTGCAGTTTGCCGGTGGTGCTGACCAGCAGGGCGTATTCGATGCCCATGTCTTTTATGAGTTGTGAGAAGCGATCCGGGCCGCCCACCATGAGTGCAGTGGATGCAACATCGGCGAGTTCGGCATCCATGCCGATCACCGTGACGCTTGCTGCGCCCGCGCTGGGGGTGCCGCTGCGCGGATCAATGATGTGGTGATAGCGGTGTTCGCCTGACGTATAGGCGCGCTCGTAGTCTCCCGATGTTGAAACGCCTTCACCGGCTGCAAGTTCCAGGGCGGCGTAAACCTGGCGGTTGCGCGGATCGAGCAGGCCGATCCGCCAGCGCCGTGCCGGATGCTGCGGTTCTGCGGGACGGTTGCCGATACCGAGCAGGCTGCTGCCGCCGATATCCACCAGCGCGTGCCGTATGCCGTGCTTCAGGAGCAGTTGTCGAGCGCCTTCCAGTGCCGTGCCCTTTGCCATGCCACCCAGGTCTATGCACAGGGGGCGGCGACTCTGCAGCGTATTTGCCTTGATCTGCAGGTCGGCCACTGAACCCTGACTGTCACGCAATCTGTTAATCGCGTCAGCAGCCGGTGGGGTGCCGGCCGGATCGACGTTCTCGCCATGGTCAAAACGCCAGAGTTTTACCAGCGCACAGACACCCGGATCGAAAAGCCCCTGGCTCCACTTCTGGTACTGGATGGCGCGTATGAGCACTGGCATCAACGTGGCTGACACCACGGCGGGTTCGCCACGGCTCAAGCTGGCATTCACCCGGGCCAGTTCGCCGTCACCAAAGGCATACCAGTCGCGGCCGATTTCCTCGTAGTAGCGCTCGATCTCGTCAATGGCGGCAGCGGCGCGCAGCGGATCGGCGGCCAGGATTTCAATGCGAACCGGCGTAGCAAAGGCGTCGAACTCGCGCATCGTATCGGTTGCTGTGCTGTCATCGCAGCGGGCACTGGTCGCGAAGAGGGTGCACAGCGAAAACAACAGGGCTGCAAGGCGCATCTGTGATGTTCCTGTTGCGTGACGTAATCTGGTCTTCAGGCCCGCGACTGCAGTCGGGTGTCGATGGCGTCGAACAGTTCGCGGGCGACGTCGAGCCCGCCCAGCTTCTGCAGTTCGCGGATACCGGTCGGACTGGTGACGTTAACTTCGGTCAGGTAGTCCCCGATCACGTCGAGGCCGGCAAAGATCACACCGCGCTTCTGCAGTTCCGGACCCACTTCAGCGCAGATCCAGCGATCGCGTTCCGTGAGTTCCCGCAGTTCCGGCTGCGCGCCCATCACCAGGTTGCCGCGGTTGTCATCCGCTGGCGGGATACGGGCCAGCGCATGACTGACGGGCTTGCCGTCGACCAGGATGATGCGCTTGTCGCCCTGCAGGATCTCGGGAATGTAACGCTGGGCCATGGCATGTCTTGCGCCGGAGTCAGTGAGTGTCTCGAAAATAACGTTGGCGTTGTTGTCGCCCAGACTGAGCACGAAGATCGAGCGGCCGCCCATGCCGTCCAGTGGCTTGACCACGATCTTTCCATGTTCGGCGAGAAACGCCCGCATGTCCGCCATGGAGCGGGTGATCAGCGTATCCGGACAACACTGCGGAAAGCGGGCGGTAAAAGCTTTTTCGTTGATGTCCCGCAGGCTGGCTGGCCGGTTTACGACCAGCACCCCGGCCTGTTCCGCCCGTTCGAGGATATAAGTGGTGTAGATGTACTCCGTATCGAAGGGCGGATCCTTGCGCATCAGCAGCAGATCGAGGCTGGCGAGGGGCATCTCGACCCCGGTCCCCAGCTCGTACCAGTCGGTCTTGCTGTCGGCTACCCGCAGCCGGCGAGCCGTGCCCAGCGGTTCGCCATTGCGCAGGCGCAGATCGCCCTGTTCGAAGTACCAGAGTTCATGGCCGCGGCGCTGGGCCTCGATCAGCATCGCGAGGCTGCTGTCCTTGGCCGCCGCAATCCCGGCGATCGGATCCATCACTATGCCCAGACGCTGCTTGGCCATCCACGTACTCCGTGCTTAGGTAAAACCTGTTCCGCTGCAATCGCGGATATTTCTGTCAGCTTTTGCGACGCCGTGCCTATTCTGGCGTGTGCGTACTGAAATGGCACGAAGGGCAGGGGTATTATCGGTGCCGGGTTTGAGCCTGATCACAGTGGGTGTGTATCCGGCTCGTTGCTTCGTCTTCTCATTCAGACGACTGGCTTTCGCTGACTTTCGGGCGGCCATGCGTGGCCGGCACGTGACGGTTATGTTAAAAGTTCAATCTGTGGCGCCGCCCACTGGCATGGAGATACACGTGACGGATAACGCCGCCCAGGAGCTTAACGGGCTCAAGGTGCTTGTCATCGATGACAGCAAGACCATCCGGCGTACTGCCGAGACCCTGCTCAGCAAAGAGGGCTGCACGGTCTATACCGCAGTCGATGGTTTCGATGCGCTGGCCAAGATTGCCGATTACCGCCCGGACATCATCTTCGTCGACATCATGATGCCGCGCCTCGATGGCTATCAGACCTGTTCACTGATCAAGCACAACCGTACCTTCCGCCAGACGCCGGTGATCATGTTGTCCAGCAAGGATGGCCTGTTCGACCGCGCGCGCGGCCGCATCGTCGGTTCCGAGCACTACCTGACCAAACCATTTACCAAGGACGAGCTGCTTGG
>JBATNV010000065.1:0-2167 GCA_049290495.1 Gammaproteobacteria bacterium
GTGAGAAGTACAAAGGCATGCATGGCTCCGACCAAGGCAAGTCCGACCAAGGTACGTCCGGTCAGGGCCAGCCGGACAAGGCGAACTAAGGGACTTCCGGTGGGCGCTCCCTTTCTCTGGGAGCGCCTTCCCGTGCGAGCGGCGCCCGTAGGAGCGGCTTTAGCCGCGATTCCTTCCCGCTGATCGCGATTCCTTCCCGGCAATCGCGCCTGAAGGCGCTCCCACGGGCGCTCCTGCGGGCGCGATCGGCAGGACTGTCCCTCCGCCCTTGTGTTTCTCGGCTGCGCCCTCATCTAGCGAGATCCAGCAGCTTTCCGGGACGGCGCAGCAATGCAGCAGTTTGACGGCACCACGATCGTATCGGTGCGCAGAAATGGTTCGGTCACGGTGGGCGGCGATGGCCAGGTGACGCTCGGCAATACCATCGTAAAGGGCAATGCACGCAAGGTCCGCCGGCTCGCCGAGGGCCGGGTGCTGGCCGGCTTCGCCGGTGGCACCGCCGACGCGTTTACCCTGTTCGAACTCTTCGAAGGCAAGCTCGAGCAATACGGCAATTTAAGCCGGGCCGCTATCGAGCTCGCCAAGGACTGGCGCACCGACCGGCGCCTGCGCCGTCTTGAAGCCCTGTTGTGCGTCGCTGATTCGGAACGTTCACTGATCGTTTCCGGCAACGGCGACGTGATCGAACCCGAAGACGAGCTGATGGCGATCGGCTCCGGCGGGCCTTTCGCCCAGGCCGCAGCCCGCGCGCTGCTGGAGAACACGGAGCTCAGCGCCGCCGAGATCGTGCGCAAGAGCCTCGAGATCGCCGGCCGGATCTGCATCTACACCAACCAGAACATCACCATCGAAACCCTGAACCCCTGATTCAGTGGGACCGGCACAAAAACCGGAGTCAGGCCGCGATGCTTTGGCGGTCGCCAGGCAATCGCAGTCTGACCCCGGTTCCTTCTCGAAACTGCTACGGAATTTACAGACATGTCACAGATGACGCCGCGGGAAATCGTCCAGGAGCTGGACAAGTACATCATTGGCCAGGATCCGGCGAAGCGCTCGGTGGCGATTGCGCTGCGTAACCGCTGGCGTCGCATGCAGGTGGCCGAGCCACTGCGCGAGGAGATCGCACCGAAGAACATCCTGATGATCGGCCCCACCGGTGTCGGCAAGACCGAGATCGCCCGCCGTCTGGCGCGTCTGGCCGATGCACCGTTCATCAAGGTTGAAGCCACCAAGTTCACTGAAGTCGGCTACGTGGGCCGCGAAGTCGACAGCATCATCCGCGACTTGATGGATGCGGCGGTCAAGCTGACCCGTGAGCGGGAAGTACAGAAGGTGCAACACCGGGCCGAGGACGCCGCAGAAGAAAAGGTACTGGACGCGCTACTGCCACCGGGCCCGCCCGGACAGGCAGTGTCCAGCCAGACCATGGCCGGCGAGAGCCGCGACTCCGACACCCGGCAGAAATTCCGCAAGATGCTCCGCGAAGGCAAGCTCGACGACAAGGAGATCGAGATCGAGGTCGCCGCCATGCCGATGGGCGTACAGATCATGGCGCCGCCGGGCATGGAGGAGATGAGCAACCAGCTGCAGGGGCTATTCCAGAATCTCGGTGGCAACCGCCGCCGGTCGCGGAAACTCAAGGTACGCGAGGCATTCCGGCTGCTCGTCGACGAAGAGGCCGGCCACCTGATCAACGAAGAAGATCTGAAAACAACCGCCCTGCAAAACGTCGAGCAAAACGGCATCGTCTTTATCGATGAGATTGACAAGGTCACCCGGCGCGGTGAAGCGCAGGGCGTGGACGTGTCCCGCGAAGGCGTACAGCGCGACCTGCTGCCGCTGGTCGAGGGTTGTACGGTCAGCACCAAGTACGGCATGGTGAAAACCGATCACATCCTGTTCATCGCTTCAGGAGCATTTCACGCCTCCAAGCCGTCGGACCTGATCCCGGAGCTACAGGGACGCTTCCCGATTCGCGTCGAGTTGTCGGCCCTGTCTACCGGTGACTTCGTACGCATCCTGACGGAACCAGATGCCTCTCTCACGCGCCAGTACACCGCGCTGCTCGCCACCGAGGGCGTCGAAGTCAGCTTTGCAGACAGCGGCGTGCAGCGTCTGGCCGAGATTGCCTTCCACGTGAACAGCGAGCAGGAAAATATCGGTGCAC
>JBATNV010000066.1:0-10657 GCA_049290495.1 Gammaproteobacteria bacterium
AGCGGCTTCAGCCGCGATTTATTGGTGCAGGAACAAGATCGCGCCTGAAGGCGCTCCTACGGCCGCGACCGCCCGACGTAGGAGCGGCTTCAGCCGCGATTTTTTGGTTAAGGAATCAGGATCGCGGCTGAAGCCGCTCCTACGGCCGCTCCTACGGGCGCTCCTACCCACCAGCAGGCAAGCCGACGGCTTGCAGGACAAAGTCGGCGATGGCGGGAAGATCGTCACGCAGCAGCACGCGACAACTTTCTTCCGGCAGCGGCAGATCAGAAACGATCGCGAGTATCGCAGCATCGCGTTGTGCCAGCGGTGCTGCCGGCGCCTCGCTGCGGCGGATCTCGAGGCGCGGGTGGGTACCGTGTTTCCAGCCCTCAACGAGCACCAGGTCCAGAGGCCCCATATGGCCGAGCAGTTCATCAAGACTGGCCGGCGGCTCGTCCTTGAGTTCGCGGATATGCGCCCAGCGGGAGGCCGACGCGACGATGACTTCCGCCGCGCCGGCTGTCCGATGCAGATAACTGTCTTTACCGGGATGGTCGATATCAAAGCTGTGGTGCGCGTGCTTGATAGTGCCCACCCGCCAGCCGCGGCGGGTGAGCTCACGCACCAGGTCGACGATCAGCGTGGTCTTGCCGGAATTCTTGTATCCGGCAACACCGAATAACCTGATCAGGCCTTCTTCGCCCAGGCGCTGCACCAGCCGGTAGCAGCAACCAGCTTGCCCGGGAAGATCGCGCAGGGACGATGCACTTCGCCGTCCTTGCCCTGGATCAACTGGCAATTCGCACAGTGCTGACCATCAACAAAGCGGGCTGCCAGCGCGCTCTTGCGATCGACATTCTTGGCATCGGTCACATAACCGAGTGCCTTGGCAGAAGGATCAGTGACTTCCAGGATGGGCAGATCAGCGGCATTGGCAGTGACAACGTTCATCAGCACGGCGCCGGCGGGTACTGCAACGGCAACCGTTGCGAGGAAACGGCGGCGAGTAAATTCCTGACTCATTTTCAATTCCCTTCGGTTAAAGAACTTGTGCGTCCGGCAAAGCTCGGGCGTGATGCATCTTAACAACGGACCCGCCAAGGTGCATCCGGGAAATCCCGTGTCGCTAACCAGCGCCGACAACGCTGTGAGCGATGCGCACCGCTTCCGGTTACAAAAAGTTACAAAGGCACAGCGCTTGCTGCGCTGGCGATATAAATCTTTCTATCCGGATGATTGCTATATATTTTTTCATCAGCATCATCGCCACTTCCGGGCCGCTTTTGCATCCGGCCAGGGAATTGCGGCGAAGTGCTGATGGCATGGTGCCAGTCGAGTCACTAGAGTTTCGCTGCTGCCCCGCACCCGACTCCTGCAAGGACCCTGCATGCGCATCTTCGATCAGCTGACGAGCCGACCCAAGTTCATCGCGATCGGTCTCGCGATACTCGTCAGCCTCTGGCTGCTGTCTGGCCTGTTCGGCAAGAAAACCGCAGAACCAGACAGCGCCGCCAGCACCGAATCCACAGCCGGAACGATGAGTGTGCAGATCCAGGCGCAGGTCGCCGAACCTGTGACCCGCAACCTGAGCATTTACGGTCGCACGGCCCCGGTACGCCAGGTGGAACTCAAGGCTGAAACCAGCGGTCGGGTCGCGACACTCGGCGTAGCACGCGGCGCCATGGCAAAAAAGGGCGATGTCCTGCTGAAGCTCGACATGCGCGACAGACAGGCCCGCCTGGAACAGGCGCGGGCCGGCGTCAATCAGCAGGAGGCGGCCTACAAGGGACAACTTGAGCTCAAGCCCCAAGGCTATGTATCGGACACCCAGCTGGCTGAAACGCTGGCCAAACTCGAAACCGCGCGCGCCGAACTGATCCGTGCTGAACTCGACCTCGACTACATGACGATCCGCGCGCCATTCGATGGCACGGTACAGGAGCGGACCGTCGAGGTCGGCGACTACGTGCGTGCCGGCGATCCGGTCGTGACCTTCGTGGATAACACCAGCCTCATCGTGACCGGCAGCATCGCCGAGCAGGATGCGGGCTTCGCGCGTGTCGGCAGCTTCGCGACCGCACGCCTCGTCACCGGCCAGGAAGTCGCCGGCACCATCCGTTACATCGCGCCAGTCGCCGACGAGTCCACTCGCACCTTCACGGTCGAACTCCAGCTGCCCAATCCGGGCGGCAAGCTGCCGGCGGGTGTGACCACCGAGATGCGCATCCCGGCGGGCAAGGTGCTGGCCTACCAGATCTCGCCCTCGATCCTCACGCTGAATGCCGAGGGCAAGCTCGGCGTCAAGACGGTTGACGCGAGCGACACCGTCGTCTTTAACCAGATCAGCATCGCCCGCTCTGGTGTGAATGGCATCTGGGTGACCGGGCTGCCCGAACAGGCCAACATCATCGTAGTCGGCCAGGGCTATGTTTCCCCTGGCCAAACCGTCAAGGCGGTACCAGTACAAACGACCGAATCACTCGCCGTCAGCCAGTCGCCGGATGCAAAGCGATGAATGCGCTGATCGATATATGCGTCAGTCACAGCCGGGCGGTGCTGGTCGGGCTCGTCGTGCTGCTGATCGCCGGCGCCGTCGCTTACCAGGGCATTCCCAAGGAAGCCCAGCCGGATGTCGACTTCCCCTACATCAGCGTCGCGGTCATCCTCGAAGGCGTATCGGCTGAAGACGCCGAGCGACTGCTGGTTCGCCCACTCGAGCAGCAACTGCGCAACATCGAGGGCATCAAGGAAATGGTTGCCTCGGCGACTGAGGGCCGCGCCTCGGTAACGCTCGAGTTTGAGCCGGAGATCAAGATAGACCAGGCGCTCACCGATGTGCGCGAAAAGGTCAACCAGGCCAAGGCAGAAATGCCGGTCGATGCGCGCGAACCCACCGTCAACGAGATCAAGTTTTCGCAGTTTGACCCGATGCTGGTCATCAACCTCGGTGGCAGCCTGCCGGAACGCGCCATGAATGCCGTCGCGCGCAAGCTCAAGGACCAGCTGCAGGCCGTCGATGGTGTACTGGAAGTAAACCTGGTCGGCATCCGCGACGAGGTGCTCGAGATTGTCATCAATCCGCTGGCGATGGAGAGCTACGGCCTGTCGCCCGCCGATGTGCTCAACTTCGTGCAGCGGAACAACCGGCTGGTCGCCGCAGGTTCGCTGCAGTCGGAACAGGGGCGCTTTTCAGTGAAGGTACCGGGCCTGATCGAATCGCCAGAAGACCTGCTCAGTCTGCCGCTGAAAACAGATGGCCAGAAGGTGGTCTATTTCCGCGATATCGCCCAGGTGCACCGCACCTTCAAGGACCCGGAAAGCTATTCCCGTCTGAATGGCAAACCGGCAGTCGGCATTCGTGTCGTCCAGCGCAACGGTTCCAACCTGCTGGACGTCGTCGCCAACGTCAAGCTGGTAGTGGCGACAGCACAAAAGGCCTGGCCGCCCGGCATCACGCTGACCTACTCGCGCGACAAATCCGTTTTTGTGCGCGATGACGTCAACCAGCTGGTCAACGATGTGGTCGTCGCCGTGCTGCTGGTGGTGATCTGCCTGATCGGTATTCTCGGCCTGCAAAATGCCCTGCTCGCCGGGATCTCCATTCCGGGTTCCTTCTGTGCCGCGTTCCTGCTCATCGGCATGTCGGACATGACCATGAACATGGTGGTGTTCTTCGGTCTGATCATGTCGGTGGGCCTGGTGGTCGACGGTGGCATCGTGGTGGTGGAACTGGCCGATCGCCGCATGGCTGAGGGGCTCGACCGCCGCGTCGCCTATGCCGAAGCTGCCAAGCGCATGGCCTGGCCGATCTTCGCCTCGATCTCGGCGACCATCGTCGCCTTCCTGCCACTGGTTTTCTGGCCGGGCCTGATCGGCAGCTTCCTGAAGTCGATGCCGATCGTGCTGGTCTATACGCTGGTCGCCTCACTGATCATCGCCATGTTCGTGGTGCCGGCACTCGGCTCGATCTTTGGCCGGGCCGGTCACCTCACGCCCGAGAGCCGGCAGCAGCTGATGCTCGCCGAAGAAGGCAACCTCAGCGAGATCGGTGGCTGGACGGGCACCTACCTGCGCATCGTCACCGGCGCGGTCAACCACCCGGGCCGCACCGTCGGCGCACTGACCGGCCTGCTGATCTTTGTCTTCATCGCTTATGGCGCACTGGGCCGTGGCGTCACTCTCTTCCCGGCCGTGGATCCCCCGCAGGGCAGCGTCGACATCCGTGCACGCGGTGATCTGTCCACCCAGGAGAAGGATCGCCTGGTGCACCTTGTCGAACAGCGCATCGCCGGTGTCGATGGTGTGAAGACCGCCTATGCGACCGCTGGCAAGGGCGCGGCAGGCGCACCCTCCGACCAGATCGGCTCGATCAGTCTCAATTTCGACGACTGGGAGCAGCGGCGTCCGGCGGCCGATATCATGGCGGACATCCGCAAACGCACCGCGGATATTGCCGGACTGGCGATAGAAGCGCGCTTGCCGAACGCTGGCCCCGAACAGGGCAAACCGGTGACCATCGAGGCTTCCTCGCCGTCGCTCGATGCACTGCGCGATGCCGTAACGAAGATCCATCGCGTGGTCGAGAAGATTCCGGGCGTGCGCAACACCGAAGACACGCAGCCGCTGCCCGGCATCGAATGGCGCATGGATGTGGATCGTGCGCAGGCGGCCAAGTTCGGCGCCGACGTATCGCTGGTCGGCAGCATCATCCAGCTGGTCACCAATGGCATCAAGCTCGGCACCTACCGGCCGAACGATTCCGATGAGGAAATCGACATCCGCGTGCGCTTCCCGGCTGACGACCGCAGTCTCGACCAGCTGGCCGACCTGCGCATTCCAACGCGCTCGGGTAACGTACCGATCGGCAGCTTCGTGTCGCGCACACCCGGTGCAGCGACGCCGACCATCATGCGCACCGACATGCGGCGCACCATGCTCGTGCAGGCCGATCTCGACAAGGGCGTACAGATCGACCCGGTACTGGCACAGGTCACCGCGTCACTACCCTCGCTGAACCTGGATCCGAGCGTCGAGATCCGCTTCAAGGGCGGCGCGAAAACCCAGCAGGAAACCGCCAGCTTTCTCGTCAAGGCCTTCCTGATCGGACTCGGCCTGATCGCGCTAATCCTGGTGGCGGAATTCAACAGCCTGTTTCAGCCCTTGCTGGTGCTCACCGCCGTCGTGTTCTCGACCGGTGGCGTGCTGATCGGCTTGATGGTCACCGGCAAGCCCTTCAGCCTGGTCAACTGCGGCATCGGCACCATCGCGCTGGCCGGCATCATCGTCAACAACAACATCGTGCTGATCGACACCTATAACAAGCTCGTCGAAGCCGGCATGCATGCACGCGAGGCGGTACTGCGCACCTGCGCGCAGCGCATGCGCCCCGTGTTGCTAACCAAGATCGTGATGATCCTCGGCCTGTTCCCGATGGCACTCGGCATGAACATCGACTTCCTCCAGCGCAAGATCACCTTCGGCAGCCCGAGCGGCCAGTGGTGGGCAGAGATGGCCACCGTGATCATCGGCGGCCTGACCTTCGCCTCCATCCTCACGCTGATCCTGACGCCGAGCATCCTCATGCTCCAGGCCAACATCGGCCACTGGTGGCGCCAGCGTCGCGCCAAGGGTGGAGATGCCAGTCAGCGACACGCGGACGTCACCGGCTGACATGACGCGCATCATCACGCTGACGACGGATTTCGGTTCCAAGGGGCCCTTCGTCGGGGTGATGAAGGGTGCGATCCTCAGGCAGTTCCCGGCCGCCGTCATCGTCGACCTCACGCACGAGATTCCCCCGCACTGGCCGATCGAAGCAGGTTTCTGGCTGGCGCGCAGCTACCACTACTTCCCTGCCGGCACCGTACATGTAGCAGTCGTGGACCCCGGCGTTGGCACGCGGCGCAACATCATCGCCGGCGAACTCGACGGCCACCTGTTCCTCGCACCCGATAACGGCCTGCTGCAGCCTCTGCTGAGCCGGGCTGGCGCGAGTTGCCATCGCCTCACCGAAGAATGGCGCCTGCAACAGGACTGGCCCGTGTCGAGCAACACCTTTCATGGTCGCGACATCTTCGCGCCGCTCGCCGCCGGGCTCGCCGCCGGCCGCTTTGCAATCAACGACATCGGCCCGCCAGCCGGCGAACTCGTCCCCTCTCTCCTCGAAGAGCCGCTGTGCAGTGAACAGGAGATCCGCGGCAGCGTGGTGGCGATCGACAACTACGGCAACCTGATCACCAACATCGATGGCAGTCTGCTCACCCGTCTGCGCAAGGCCGAAGTGCTGGCCGGCGGGCGACGCATGGCCTTGTGCCGGACCTACGGTGATGCGCCACCCGGTGAATTCCTGGCGCTGGTCAATTCCTTCGGCGTGCTGGAAATCGCGCGAGCCGAAGGCAACGCCGCCGATGGCCTCGGCCTCGGACGCGGCGCGCCCGTAACGGTAGTCAGCACCACGCGCTAACCATCGGGCGTAGGCGCGGCTTCATATGGGAGCGGCTTCATGTGGGAGCGGCTTCAGCCGCGATCCCCGGCCGGGACACGACGATAATCGCGCCTTAAGCCGCTCCCACAAGAAGCCGCTCCTACGGCCGCTCCCACCGCATCTCCTACCGCCGCTGCTACCGCGTTGCTTGTTCGGCTTCTTCGAGCTTGGCCCAGGAGTCCCGCAGCGTGACGATGCGGTTATAGACCGGCTTCGCCGCACTGTGATCAAGGTGATCAGCGACGAAGTAACCAAGCCGCTCAAACTGCAGCACTTCAGCGGGCGCAGTGGCACCGAGTGCCGGCTCAAGCTGACAAGCCTGCAACACCTGCAGCGAACCCGGATTCAGAAAGCTCTTGAAGTCCGGGCCATCCGCACCGCCATCCGGTCGCGGCACGCTGAACAGGCGGTCGTACAGGCGCACTTCAGCCGGCAGCGCATGCGCCGCGCTGACCCAGTGGATGGTGCCTTTTACCTTCCGTTCCGCGCCGCTCAGACCACTGCGCGTCTCCGCATCGTAGGTGCAGTGCACTGCAGTCACCTGCCCCGCCGCATCCTTGATGACATCGACGCACTTGATGATGTAGCCGTAGCGCAGCCGGACTTCGCCACCCGGCTGCAGGCGAAAAAACTTCTTCGGCGGAACTTCAGCAAAGTCGTCCTGCTCGATCCACAGCTCGCGGCCGAAAGGAATTTCGCGTTCGCCGAGTTCCGGATGATCGGGATGATTCGCCCCGCGCAGCATTTCCGTCTGGCCTTCGGGATAGTTGAGCAGCACCACCTTCAGCGGCTGCAGCACGGCCATGGCGCGCGGCGCGCGCACATTGAGATCCTCGCGCACGCAGTTCTCGAGCAGGCTCATCTGGATCAGGTGCTCTTTCTTGGTCACACCGGTGCGCTGTACGAAGTCGCGCAGTGCGGCGGGCGGATAGCCGCGCCGACGCATGCCGGCGATGGTCGGCATGCGCGGATCATCCCAGCCCGCCACATGCCCAAGCGCAATCAGCTCGGCCAGCTTGCGCTTGCTGGTAATCGTGAACGCCAGGTTGAGCCGCGAGAACTCGATCTGCCGCGGTTTCGCTGGCAAGGGCAGCTGCGCGAGCAGCCACTCGTAGAGCGGTCGGTGATCCTCGAACTCCAGTGTACACAGCGAATGGGTGATGCCCTCGAGCGCATCGGAAATCGTGTGCGCAAAGTCGTACATCGGATAGATGCACCAGGTGTCGCCGGTGCGCTGATGCACCGCGCGGCGAATCCGGTACAGCACCGGGTCGCGCAGGTTGATGTTCGGCGACGCCATGTCGATCTTCGCGCGCAGCACGTGCTCACCGTCGGCAAACTCACCGGTCCGCATGCGCTCAAACAGCGCGAGATTCTCGGCGACGCTGCGACTGCGGTGCGGACTCTCCCGCCCCGGCGCCTTCAGGGTGCCGCGGTATTCACGGATCTGTTCAGGCGTGAGGCTGTCGACGTAGGCCTTGCCGGCTTCGATCAACTGCAGCGCACAGGCATGCAGCTTCACGAAATAGTCAGAGGCATGCGTCAGTCGGTCGCCCCAGTCGAAGCCCAGCCAGCGGACGCTGTCGATGATCGAGTCCACATAGGCCTGGTCTTCCTTGAGCGGATTGGTGTCATCCAGGCGCAGGTAGCAGCGCCCGCCGGTCTCCGCGGCGATGCCGAAGTTCAGACAGATCGACTTGGCATGGCCGATATGCAGGTAGCCGTTCGGCTCTGGCGGGAAGCGCGTCACGATCTCCCGGTGACGTCCGCTGGCCAGGTCATCAGCCACGATCTGGCGGATGAAATCGCGTCCTGGCGCTTCTGCTGCGCTGCTTGTTGCGGTACTGCCAGTCATGCGTGAAGCGCCTCACAGATCGGTTGCCGGGAGTTGGGCCGGGCGCAGAAAGCCCTATATAGTTTCAGTCTTAGATATTGATTGTACATAAGTTTTTCAGGTGAACAGCCAGATGCGCCCGGTCCCGGATCGATTCTTCGCCGCCGTTCGTGCCCTCGCCGCCGATCAGCCGGCCAAGCAACGGCTGATCTCGGCCTATGTCGAGCACCTCGAAACCCTGCACGCCGACGACATCCCCGAGTCCATCCGCCCGCGCTTCGAATCACTGCGCAAGGCCATGAACGCCGTGCCGCCGACCGAACGCGAAACCGCCGTGCAGGTATCGGTACGCAAGATGGCACCAGCCGAAGCCAGCCGCTACACCCTGTCGATACTCGTGATGTTCGCCGAACTGGTCCGCGTCAAGAACAGCGGCGAACGACTGAACAACAGCGATGCACACAGGACCGGCGGCTTCGCCGCGACCTCAAACGCTATCCGCGTCCCGACCTTCCTAGCCCGCTCGTAAACGGCTGGTAGGAGCGGCTTCAGCCGCGATTCAACATCCGGCCACAACGCTTGGGATCGCGGCTGAAGCCGCTCCTACGGCCGCTCCTGCCGCCCTTACCTGGTAGGAGCGCCTTCAGGCGCGATATGTTTCGTCCCCGGTCCGCGGCCTCAATACGGTCGGTGCAGGTACT
The DNA here is from genome assembly GCA_049290495.1 of Gammaproteobacteria bacterium. Lineage (GTDB taxonomy): Bacteria > Pseudomonadota > Gammaproteobacteria > Steroidobacterales > SHZI01. The sequence goes on from JBATNV010000066.1 coordinate 9,002, forward strand.
TGCCCGCCGGCTTGCCGAGCACCTCGCCGTTATCGTAAATCCGCTGGCCGCGCAGGAAAGTCGTCTTGACCCGCGCCGTCATCTCCAGGCCTTCAAAAGGCGTATAGCCCTGCTGTGACTCGGAGTCGGCGGCGTGCACCGTCCAGGTGTCGTTCGGATCGACCAGCACGACATCCGCATCCAGGCCCTCGGCAAGATCACCCTTGCTGGGCAGGCCGAATCGCTGGGCGGCGTTGAAGCTGGTGAGCTTCGCCATCTGGTTGAAGCTGAGACCGCGCTTGCGGCCTTCGGTGATCAGCGCCGCGAGCATGTACTCGGTGCCGCCAAAACCGGACTTCGCCAGCCAGATGTTGCCTGGCTTCTTGTGGTCGATCTTCATCTCGTGCTTGCAACAGGCGTGGTCGCTGCACACCCAGTCGAGGTTGCCAGCCACCAGCTGCTCCCACAAAAACTCCACGTCTTCACGCGGACGGATCGGCGGATTCACCTTGGCCAGCGCTGCGGCCTTCGAGTCGGTGTCCAGCATCAGGTGACCGATGGTCACTTCGCGGCGGAAATCGATATGCGGGAAAACCGCCGCCATCTGCAGTGCCGCGATCACGGCCTTGCGGGAGGTCAGGTGCAGGAGGTTGATGTTCGGCAGATTGGTTTCGTTGGCGAGATAGGCAGCGATGAAAATCGCCAGGCCCTCAGAGTGCGGCGGACGACCTGCGCTGTAGGCCTCCAGTCCCTTGAGGCTGCCCTCTTCCTCGACGATCTTCGTGTAGGCCGACATGATCTCGGCCGTCTCGCAGTGCAGGCCCAGGGACAGCGAATCAGCCTTGTCGGGATACTTGTCCATCGCCTTGCGGACGCCGCGCATGACGAACTCGAAATGCGCGATGTCGTACTTCTCGTCCTCGCCGATCATCAGGAACTCATGCTGGTTCGTGGACCGGCCATGCAGGCCGTGACCGCCATAAAACATGAATATCTTGAAAGAAGTAACACCAAAGTCATTGATAAGGTTTGGGATCTCGCGAATATGCCGCTTGTCCATCGGCGCCAGGTGATAGGCGTAATCGACGTAGAACCGCCCGGCTGAGATCTCCTGCACTTCCGGGAAAAACTTCTTGTAGGAGCCGCCCTTGTTCAGATAGTAGCCGCCGGTACGCATGTAATTGAGGCTGGAGGTGACACCGCCCTGGGCAGCCGCACGGCTCTCGGTCAGCGCATCTTCGGCCAGCGGCGAATAGATGCCGGTATGCATGTGCGGATCGACGAGACCCGGGAAGGCCAGCTGGCCCTTGCCGTCGTAAAAAGTCTGCGCACTGTCCGTCGCAATGTCCGGCGCTATCTTCGCAATGCGACCTTTGCTGATGGCGATATCGCCCTGCTCGACCATCGCCGCATTGGGGCGTACGACGCGCACATTCTTGATAAGAAGATCAAATGCTTTTTTGCTGGCCATGGCTCGCTCTCGAGTATCGCGGAAGGGGCGCACAGAATAACCCAATGTCACGCCCGATTCTCCCTGTGGGAGCGGCCTGCAGGAGCGGCTTCAGGCGCGATCTCTAACCCGCCCAACAATCGCGGCTGAAGCCGCTCCCACAGATCCGGCCGCTGCTAAAAACCCAGCGCGCCGGGGTTCAGGAGCCCCTCGGGATCGAGCAGGGT
>JBATNV010000067.1:0-4286 GCA_049290495.1 Gammaproteobacteria bacterium
AGCGGTGACGCCCATGCTATCTTGCGCGCCGGTTTGGGTTGGGTATTCTTCTTTTGAACGCGGTAGTCACAGACTTCCAGGACGTCACCGAGATGGCGGGCGAGCCCATCACGACGGAGCAACTCGATCGTCTCTGTCACCGATATGCCTGGGCGAGTCGCGACTGTTCTGGCAAGGATGTGGTGGAGCTAGCCTGTGGCACCGGGCCGGGCATCGGGGTGTTGAACGGTGTGGCGCGATCTTTTGAGGCGGGTGACTTCAGTGCGCCGATGGTCCAGCGGGTTCGGCAGCACTACGGTGAGCGGGTGATTGTCCGGCAGTTCGATGCTCAAGCGATGCCTTATGCGGACCAGTCCAAGGACGTTTTGCTGATTTTCGAAGCGCTCTACTATTTACCGGACGTACCGGCCTTCATTCGCGAGTGTCGGCGAGTGCTGAAACCTGGTGGCGTAGTGTTGATCGCTACTGCTAACAAGGACCTGCCGGATTTCAATCCCAGCCCCTACAGTCACGTGTATCTGGGGGTGGCGGAACTGACTGAGCAGTTCGCGAAGGATGGCTTTGAGGCCAGTTGTTCGGGCTATCTCAGCGTCGCAGCCATATCGATGAAGCAGCGCCTGCTACGGCCCGTCAAGCAAGTGGTGGTTGCCTCGGGCCTCATGCCTAAAACCATGCGCGGCAAGCAACTCCTCAAGCGCCTGGTATTCGGCAAGCCGGTGCCGATGCCGGCGGAGATCGGAACATCTGACGGGCCCATCATTGAGCCCACACCCTTGCCAGCCGGTGTCCCTGACCGCTCTCACAAGGTAATCTATTGCGTGGCAACTCTTCGGACTGCCTGATCCCCATTTAATTGATTGACAAGGAAGTTTTGCCGATGGCTCCCACCAGGCAGGTCCCGTTTTTTAACTATCGTGCCTTGTTCGAATCCCAGGAAGCCGAAATCACCGCTGCCGTCACCGATGTGATGCGCCGGGGTGCCTATATTCTGCAAAGCGACCTGACCGACTTTGAGGCCAATTTGCGCAGCTACTTGGGCGTGAAGTATGCCTACGGTGTTGCCGACGGCACCAATGCCTTGATCATCGCGCTTATGGCAGCCGGCGTGGGTCCCGGTGACGAGGTGATCGTGCCCTCGCATACCTATGTTGCCAGCGCTGCTTCCATTCACTTTGCGGGCGCAACGCCGGTACTCGTGGAGTGCCTGGACGACCACATGATCGATCCGGCAGCCGTTCGCAAGGCGGTTACGAAACGCACCAAGGCAATCATGCCGGTGCAGCTAAATGGCCGCACCGCCAACATGGACGCGATCATGAAGGTGGCCGCAGATCATGGCTTGCAGGTCATCGAGGACGCCGCACAGGGCCTGGGTTCCAAATTCGGGGGCCGCTTTGCAGGCACCTTTGGGGCAGCAGGAACCTTCAGTTTTTATCCAGCCAAGCTGCTCGGCTGTTTTGGCGATGGCGGTGGCGTGGTGACCAATGACGACCGGATGGGCGAACAGCTCGCGCTGCTCCGCGATCACGGCCGCAACAGTAACGGTGAAGTCGTGGCCTGGGGAACGAACTCGCGGCTCGACAACATCCAGGCCGCAATTCTCAATGTGAAGTTTAAGACCTTCGATAAAGATCTGGCTACGCGCAGGTCCCTTGCCGCTCTGTACGACGAGGGTTTGCGTGATCTCAGTGAACTGCTGCTGCCGCCGGCTCCCGGAGCCAGCGCTGATCACCACGACGTGTACCAGAACTACGAAATTGAAGCTGAACGCCGCGACGAGCTGAAGAAGCATCTGGAGGAGCGTGGTGTACGCACCATCATCCAGTTCGGTGGCAAGGCTGTGCACCAGTATGCCGGCCTGGGCTTGACCGGCTACAAGTTGCCGCGGACGGAGTTGCTCTATCGCCGGGCTCTGTTGCTACCGATGAATACCTCGATGGTCAGCGATGATGTGCACTATGTCGTGGAGTGCATCCGTAGCTTCTACGGCCGGGGTCGCTGAGCATGACTACGGGCACCTGGCATTCAGAGCTGGGCGGACTTGCCGATCCGGCGCGCTTCAGGGAGCCGCTCGAAATCACCGGCCAGGAGACAGCCGGGCTGCTGCATCTTTTGCGTTCGATGTGGCTGATACGGGTGGTCGAGGAACAGATCGCAGAGCTGGTGGTTGCCGGGGAGGCGCGCACGCCGTGTCACCTCGGTATTGGCCAGGAAGCGGTGGCGGTCGGGATCTGTGCCGAGCTGCGCAACACCGACCGGGTTTTTGGTGGTCATCGCTCTCATTCACAATTTTTGGCGCTGGGCGGCTCGCCGTTCGGCCTGCTGGCAGAAATCCTCGGTCGGGTTGACGGCGTGTCGCACGGCATGGGCGGGTCCATGCATCTCTACGGCGCATCAGTCGGCTTTCATGGTTCTGTGCCGCTGGTGGGTGCGACGATTCCGATAGCAGTTGGTGCGGCACTGGCTGCACAGATGGATGGCGGTGACAGCATTGCAGTTGCATTCTTTGGCGATGGAGCCTGCGAGGAGGGCGTATTCCATGAATCGCTCAATCTGGCCGTCGTCTACAACCTGCCGATACTGTTTGTCTGCGAGAACAACCTGTTTGCCAGTCACCTGGATATCCAGTTCCGCCAGCCGAGCGACCGGGTGGCCCGCTATGCCGAGGCGCACCGGATCCGGAATCGCACCGTCGATGGCAATGACGTGCTGGCGGTACAGCGTGCTGCAAAGGAATTGATCGATGCAGCACGTGCGGGTCAGGGACCGGCCATGCTCGAAGCGGTGACCTATCGTTTCCGGGGCCACGTCGGACCCAACGAAGACATCGATGTCGGTGTTAACCGGCGGATGGAAGATGTCGAGAAGTGGCGGCAACGCTGTCCCATTCAGCGGCTTAGTGCAGCGCTGCGTGCTGGTGGAGCGGTTACCGACACTGACCTCAGCCGCCTGCAGGCCGAGGTGCGAGCAGAAGTTACGGAAGCGGTGGCGCAGGCCAAAGCCGGACAGTATCCGCCGACGACCGCGTTGCTCGATCTGGTATACGCCAATGACTAAGGCGGTCGGCTACGGTGACGCGATCCGCGAGGCCTTTGTCTATCTGCTGGATCGTTACCCCAAGGTTTTTGCGATCGGCCAGGGCTTGTGGAGCCCCTGGTACGTTGGCAACACGATGACGGATCTGGACAAGCAGTTCGGCAAGCACCGTATTATTGATACACCTGTGTCGGAACTGGCCTGTACGGGAGCGGCGGTTGGCGCTTCCCTGTGTGGCTATCGCCCGATCGTGATCCATCCGCGCATGGATTTCATGGTGCTGGCAGCCGACCAGGTGATCAACCAGGCGGCGAAGTGGCGGCACATGCTTGGTGGACAGGTTTCGCCGGCGGTGACGATTCGCGCCATCATCAATCGTGGTGGCGAACAGGGCGCGCAACATTCCCAGGCGCTGCACAGCTGGTTTGCCCACATTCCCGGCCTGCGGGTGGTGATGCCGGCGAGCGTGCAGGACGCCCGCGATCTGCTGATTTCCAGTGTGCTGTGTGATGACCCGGTGATGTATATCGATGATCGCTGGCTCTACGATCGCGAAGCAGTCCTGCCGCCGATAACGGAACGACCGTTGGCCGCTGAAGGGCCGAAGGTGGTACGTGAGGGTAGCGACGTGACGCTGGTCGGCGTTAGCCATTCGACCTATCTCTGCGAGCAGGCGGCGGATTTGCTGGCCGCCGAGAAGATTTCTGCAGAAGTCGTCGATGTTCGTGTATTGAGTCCACTCGATGCGCAGCAGATCATCAAGTCAGTGCAGAAAACAGGACGCCTGTTTGCCGTAGACGGTGGCTGGCGCACAGCTGGCTGGTCCGCAGAAATTCTGGCTGCGGTAATCGAAGCCGTCGAGCCGGCAAAGCTTAAAAGCCGGCCGGTGCGTATCACGCTGGCAGACGCTCCGGCGCCGACCAGCAAGGTCCTTGAGGCAATCTACTACCCGACTGCTGCGACGATAGTCGACGCAGTCCGCGCAACTCTTGGTCGACAGGAAGCTCATGTCAAAGCGTCTGCTTGATTTGCTGGTGGCGTTTTTCGGGCTCGTACTGGCATCGCCGGTGCTGCTGCCGGTGATGTTTCTGGTCTGGTGGCAGGATCGACACTCACCGTTCTACGTGGCCTCGCGTGTGGGGCTGAATCAGCGGCCCTTCAAGATGGTCAAGCTGCGTTCGATGCGGATCGGTGCCGACAAGTCCGGGGTCGATTCAACCTCGGCGGGTGACAGCCGCATCACGCCCGTT
>JBATNV010000068.1:0-1522 GCA_049290495.1 Gammaproteobacteria bacterium
CATGCGGGGCAAAGCGACGGTTGAAGCCGGTCATCACGATCGGCTCGAAGCCGCTTTGCCTCGCCGCCTCGGCGGCTGCCATGATCGCGTCCAGCTGTTCGCGATTGATCGCCAGCGGCTTCTCGACAAAAACGTGCTTGCGCTGCTCGATCGCCCGCACCACGTACTGCGCATGGCTGTCGTGCCGGGTGGCGATAACCACCGCGCTGCTGTCTGGATCCTCAAGCGCGCGAGCCGCTTCGGTGCTGGTGCTGGCAAAGCCGTGTTTCTTGCCGGCGTGCACGCCGCTCACGCCACCGGCGCTGACCAGCACCCGCAGCACCGCCGGCGTCTCCTTGAGTGCGGGCAGCAGCACCTGCGAGGCATAACTCCCCGCACCGATCACCGAGATACCCGGCGTCGCACTACCAGCTTGCTTGCCCTGCGCCGCACCGGACAGCGTCACCTGTCGGGCCGGCTGGGCCGCCTCACCCGCCTCTGGTGCCGGATAGTTCAGCACTACGCCGAGCGGATTGTGATTGGCCAGCAAATCGTAAGCGCCTACCGCATCATCGATTGCGAAACGATGACTGATGAGTGGCTGCACGATCAGCGAACCTGCCGCCATCAGACCGAGCACCGCTTCGAAGTTTCGCTGCTCCGTCCAGCGCACGAAACCGAGCGGATAGTCCTGCCCACCCTGCTCGTAAGCCGGGTCGTAGCGTCCAGGTCCATAGGAGCACGACACCTGAAAACTCAGCTCCTTGGCAAAGAAGTCAGCACGCGAAAGATTGAGGCCGGTGACACCCACCAGCACGATGCGCCCGCGCTTGCGACACATCTGCGCGGCCTGGTGCATCGGCTCATCGCTACTGGTGGAAGCAGTGATGATCACCGCATCGACACCGCGCCCACCACTCTCCCGCTGCGCAACCGCCAGGGGATCTTCACCCGCCGAAGGCACGCAAGTCACCGCACCGAGCTGACGCGCCAGCGCCGCGCGCTGCGGATCCAGATCGATACCCAGCACGCGACAACCGTTGGCACGCAGGATCTGCACGGTAACGAGACCGATCAAACCGAGACCGACGACGACTACCGTTTCACCCAGCGTGGGTGCAACCAGCCGGATGCCCTGCAAGGCAATCGCACCGACCACGGTAAAACTCGCCGTCTCGTCATCCACCCCGTCCGGGATACGCGCACAGAGATTGGCTGGCACGCACACCACCTCGGCATGCTGGCCATTCGAGGCCACGCGATCACCCACACGAAAGTGCGCCACGCCCTCACCCACCGCGATCACCACGCCCGCGTTGCTATAGCCCAGTGCAATCGGCTGATCGAGCTTCGCCCGCACCGTCTTGATCGTCGCCATCAGCCCATCGGTGCGCACCTTGTCCAGCACCATGCGCACCTTGTCCGGCTGCTGCCGCGCCTTGTCGAGCAGGTTCGCGCGGCCGAAGTCCACCAGCATGCGTTCGGTGCCGGCCGACACCAGCGAAGCAGAGGAACGAATCAGGAGCTGGCCGGCGCGCGGGGC
>JBATNV010000069.1:0-4748 GCA_049290495.1 Gammaproteobacteria bacterium
CGCACCGAGTATCACTGTGCACGCTGCGGTGGACACCAGGGCCATGTGTTCGTTGACGGGCCCGCACCGACCCACAAGCGTTACTGCAATAACGGACTGGCGCTGGTGTTTGTGCCCAAAGACGAGCCCTTGCCGGAGTTGCGCTGAGCGTCAGCCCGCTGCGCTTCAGAGCGCAGCGAGCTGCTGCAACTGTTCGTCGAGCTTGGCCAGATCCCGACGCAGCGCGGCCTGACGTTCCCGTTCCTTCTCGACAACTGCAGCTGGCGCATTGTTGACGAAGCTCTCCGTAGCGAGCTTGCTGTCTACGCGCGCCAGATCCGCACTGAGCCTCTGCTGGTTCTTCTCCAGCCGTGCACGTTCTGCGGCCACGTCGATCAGTCCCGCCATCGGCACCAGGATCTTCAGGTTGCCGAGCAGGGCAGTCGCAGAAGCGGGTGGCATTTCGCCGGGTGGCAGCACGCTGATCTCCGCAAGTCGCGCGAGATCGCGCAGGTAGCGGTCGTGCACGTTGAGCAGGTGCTGGTCATCAGGTGTCGCATCCTGCAGCAGTACGGTCAGCCGCTTGCCCGGTGGAATATCCATCTCGCCGCGAATCTGCCGGATACCGAGCACAAAGCCCTGAATCCACTGTAGTTCAGTTTCCGCTGCGTCATCCACCGGGAACAGTGATGCGTCTGGCCAGCTCTGCAGCATGATCGTATCGCCGCAGACACCGGCAAGCGGCGCCACCCGCTGCCATATTTCTTCGCTGATGAAAGGCATCAGCGGATGTATGGCGCGCAGCATGTTTTCCAGTACGTTTATCAGCGTACGGCGGGTCTGGGCCTGCTCAGCAGGCGACGCGCCGCCTTCGAGCAGCAGCGGTTTGACGAGTTCGAGGTACCAGTCGCAGTACTCGTTCCAGATGAACTCATAGAGAGCGCGCGCGGCCAGGTCGAAGCGATAGTCGGCAAAGTGGGCGACGACGGCTTCTACGGTCCGGCTGAAGCGCGACAGTATCCAGCGGTCTGGCAGGCCCAGTGTGTCCAGGCCCGCGCTGCCAGTGGCGATTTCCCGGTCGCTGACATTCATCAGCACGAAGCGCGCCGCATTCCATATCTTGTTACAGAAGTTGCGATAGCCGTCGATCCGGTTCATGTCGAAACGGATATCTCGACCGGTGCTGGCCAGCGCGGCAAAGGTGAAGCGCAGCGCGTCGGTGCCGAAGTCAGAGATGCCGTTCGGAAACTGTTTCCGCGTGGCTTTCTCAATCTGCGGCTTCAGCTGTGGCTGCATGAGACCGGTGGTCCGTTTGGCAACCAGGCTCTGCAGGTCGATACCGTCGATGAGGTCCAGCGGGTCGATGATGTTGCCCTTGGACTTCGACATCTTGTCGCCGTTCTCGTCGCGGATCAGCCCCGTGATGTACACCTCGCGGAAGGGCACGTCGCCAGCAAACTTCAGGCCGAACATGATCATGCGCGCGACCCAGAAGAAGATGATGTCGAAGCCGGTGACCAGCACGCTGCCTGGGTAGAAGGTTTTCAGTGCAGTGGTTTCTTCTGGCCAGCCCAGTGTCGAGAAGGGCCAGAGTGCTGACGAGAACCAGGTGTCGAGTACGTCTTCATCCTGGCGCAGCGTCACGCCGGCCGGAATACCGTGTTTCTCGCGCACGACGGCTTCGCTGTGCCCGACATAGACCTGTCCCTGTTCGTCATACCAGGCGGGAATGCGGTGGCCCCACCACAGCTGCCGGCTGATGCACCAGTCCTGGATGTTGTGCATCCACTGGTAATAGGTCTTTGTCCAGTTTTCCGGTACGAAGCGGATCCGTCCCTGTTCGACGGCCGCGATGGCCGGTTCGGCAAGCGGCGCGATCTTCACGTACCACTGGTCCGTGAGCCAGGGCTCGAGCACGGCGTTGCTGCGATCGCCGCGCGGGATCTGCAGAGTGTGTGGGTCGATGCGTTCGACCAGCGCCTCAGCCTCCAGCAGTTCCACGACGCGCTTGCGGGCAGCGAAACGATCCATGCCATGCAGTTCGGCGGGGATCTCCGCAAAGGCCTGTGCCGGGTCATAGCCGGAGCCCTGCGCATCGGCGCGGCTCAGTATCTTTGCATCGCGGTCGAAGATATTGATTAGCGGCAGGTCGTGACGTTTGCCGACTTCATAGTCGTTGAAGTCATGTCCCGGGGTGATCTTCACGCAGCCGGAACCAAACTCGGGGTCTACATAGTCATCGGCGATGACTGGAATCAGGCGCCCCGTCAGCGGCAGACGGATCTGCTTGCCGACCAGATCGCGGTAGCGCGCGTCGGCGGGATTCACCGCCACGGCGGTGTCGCCAAGCATGGTCTCGGGGCGCGTCGTGGCGACCACCACATGCCCTCCGCCGTCAGCCAGCGGATAACGGAAGTGCCACAGCGAGCCTTGCCCCGCTTCAGACTGGACTTCCAGGTCTGAGAGCGCGGTATGCAGCACCGGATCCCAGTTGACGAGACGCTTGCCGCGATAGATCAGTCCCTCGGCATGCAGCCTGACAAAAACTTCTGTGACGGCCTGTGACAAACCCTCGTCCATCGTGAAGCGGTCGCGCGACCAGTCCACCGAGTTGCCGAGCCTGCGCATCTGCCGTGAAATCGTGCCGCCGGATTCCTGCTTCCACTGCCAGACGCGGGCCAGGAAATCTTCGCGACCCAGATCCTGACGGGTCTTGCCTTCGGCATTGAGCTGGCGCTCGACGACCATCTGGGTGGCGATGCCGGCGTGATCGGTGCCCGGCTGCCAGAGCACGTTGTCGCCACGCATGCGGTGAAAGCGGGTCAGCGTGTCCTGCAGCGTGTGCTGGAAAGCATGACCCATGTGCAGCGTGCCCGTGACGTTGGGCGGCGGAATCATGATGCAGTAGGGTGTGCCGCGGCCTGAGGGCGCGAAATAGCCCGCCGCCTCCCACTGTGTGTACCACTTCTGTTCGATGGCTGCTGGCTGGTAGGCCTTGTCCATGGGCGATTCGGAATCCACGCTCTACTCCGGTGTTTCGTTGTCAAAATGCTCGCGGAGTACCTGGTCGATCAGTTCCGGGAGTTCATTGCGCAGACGGCTCACGACTTCGTCGAACAGCACGGCCTCCATTTCCTTGAATGCGCTGTGCAGCAGCTTTTCGACGAGCATGAAACTGCCGGTGGCAATCCGTACCTGCAGTTCGGCGATTTCACTCTCGCTGAGCGTCGGGCGCGTCAGTTCGTCTGCGGCGCTGCGCCTTGGTCTGGCGACGATGTCGGTGAGTACGGGGATCCTGGTCCTGTCCATGCTGGTCACCCGATCTGGTGAGTTTCAGGTTCGAGGCTGTGCTGCCGGTAAAAGCGGTGCCGGTTACGGCCGGCCTCGCGGCATTCGGTACTGCCGTCGATGATTTCGGCGACGCGTGCAGAGCGCTGGAAAAAAGCCGGAACCTCGGCGGCAAGGTTGATCAGCAGATCCACATCGCCTGGTTCTTCAGCGCCACAGCCGATCGTCACCGGTGCGCCTGGCTGCCGGGCCGGGTCAAGTCTCTCGTGCGGAACAAAGCTGCCCTGCCTGAATGTCCAGAGCATTTTGTCGAGCGTGTCCGCCTCGGCCCGATCTGTTGTATGCAGATGAATTCGCTGGCTGAGTTTATAGGCCTTCTCGGTCAGCCTGCAGGCATAGCTGAGCCGCGCAACGGGCTCCTGCGCTTCCAGTACATAGAAGGACACCCTGGTCGCGTCTTCAGTCACCTTGCAAGCTGCTCCACTTAAACACTTTGCAGCAGATACTCCATGAGCAAGGGAACCGGCCGGCCCGTGCCGCCCTTGTTGCTGCCCTGTACCCAGGCAGTTCCGGCGATGTCCAGATGTGCCCAGCTGGTCTTGCCAACAAAGCGTGCCAGAAAGGCCGCAGCGGTGATGGTGCCGGCATCGCGTCCACCGATGTTCGCTACGTCGGCAAACGGGCTCTTCAGGAGTTCGCCATATTCATCATCGAGCGGCAGGCGCCAGGCACGGTCACCGGCATTCTGTCCGGCACCGAGCAGCGCATCGGCCAGTTCATCCGAGTTCGCCAGCAGTCCCGAACGTACCCGTCCGAGCGCGACCAGGCAGGCGCCGGTCAGCGTAGCGATATCGATCAATGCAGCTGGATTGAAACGCTGGGCATAGGTCAGCGCATCGCAGAGGATCAGTCTGCCTTCGGCATCGGTGTTGAGGATCTCGACCGTCTGGCCAGACATGGTACGCACGATATCGCCCGGTCGCGTCGCCGTACCGCTCGGCATGTTTTCGCAGGCCGGAACGATACCGACGAGATTGATCGGCAGATCCAGTTCGGCAGCAGCCTGCAGGACACCCAGCACGCTGGCTCCACCGCACATGTCGTACTTCATCTCATCCATCGCGGCGCCCGGCTTGATCGAGATACCGCCGGAGTCGAAGGTTATGCCTTTGCCGACCAGCACCACCGGTCTGGTCTTTGCGGTGGTGCCCCGGTATTGCAGGACGATGAAGCGCGGTGGCAGTGCGGACCCTTGAGTGACCGCCAGCAGCGCGCCCATGCGGAGCTTGCGCAGATCAGCGGCGCGCAGCGCCGTGACGCGCAGTTTCTTGCTCGTTCTGGCAATGCCCTGTGCGCGCTTCACCAGGTAGTCTGGCGTACACACATTGGGCGGCAGGTTGCCGAGATCCCGGGCGAGGGTGACGCCACCGGCGATCGCTGTCGCGTGCTTCATGCCCAGGCGAACCTTGCTCTTGTCGCTG
>JBATNV010000070.1:0-4645 GCA_049290495.1 Gammaproteobacteria bacterium
GCCGAACTTGCCGACGATCAGCCACACCGCAAGAAACAGCTGCCCCGAGCTTGAGCCCCAGAGCAGGCCGAAGAGCGCAGAAATGAGCGTGTTCTTCTGTCGTTCAAATACCGGCGTGAAATACGACCAGACGCCGGCGTAGGCGATCAGGATGAACGCGTACAGCCCCAGCGTGTAACGCACCCAGTTCGGATCATTGAGTTGCGCAGCACTGAATGCAGGGCTTTCGAGCAGCAGATCCATGCCGCCGCTGAGATACGACAGCAGATAACAGCAGCAGAAATACATGCCTGCGCGCAGCCACGCTGCTTTCGGCCGGTAGATATCCCAGGGGACAGTACGGAAGCGCACGTCGTAGATGACGGCGAGTGCGATGAAGGTGATTGCGAGCAGCGCGGCGAAGTAGTCAAGCATAATGCAGTCTAGATGAAGCAGGGTCAGGACACACCATCGTCAATCCGCGCGGGTCTCGAGCCAAGCGCAGACTTTCAGCGCGCCATGGCGCTGATTGAAAGCGGTGATGAGCATGTGTTCGTCACCGGCCGGGCTGGCACAGGCAAGACGACCCTGTTGCACCTGTTGCGCGAAGAGACCCTGCGTAACGTGGCGGTCGTGGCGCCCACTGGTCTGGCGGCGATCAATGTCAGCGGGCAGACCATTCATTCTTTCTTCCGTTTGCCGCCGCGCTTTGTTGATCTGCGCGCAATCCGTCCGCTGCGGCATACCGGTGTGATGAAGGCGCTGGAGCTGCTCATCATCGACGAGGTGTCGATGGTACGTGCCGATCTGCTCGACGGGATCGATCAGTCCCTGCGGGTTAACCGGCGGAGCGATGAGCCCTTCGGCGGCGTCCAGCTCGCCATGTTCGGCGACCTGTGGCAGTTGCCGCCCGTGGTGCGCGAGCCCGAGCTCAGGGAGTACTTTGAGGCGACTGGCGGTGGCCCGTACTTCTTCCAGGCGCAGGCCTGGAAAAATTGCGGCGGAGGCAGTTCCATTGAGCTGGAAAAAATCTACCGCCAGAAGGACGATGCCGCCTTCCGGCAGATCCTGCAGCAGATCCGCGACGGTGAGCCGGACGAGACGGTGCTGGAGGCGCTGAATTCACGCGTACAGACGCGCGCAGAACTTGAGGATCCGGACAGTCATATCGTGCTGACCGCAACCAACGATGCAGCGTTCCGCGAAAATGGCCGGCGACTGGCCGGGTTGCCCGGCAACCGGCAGGCATACACGGCAGCGATCACCGGGCGCTTTGATGCCTCGGCCTTTCCCACCGAGCCGGAACTCAGTCTGAAGGTAGGCGCCCGGGTCATGTTCCTGAAGAACGATGCGGACAAGCGCTGGATCAACGGTTCCTGGGGCATCGTCACGGCGCTGTCACCGGATGGCCCGACCGTGCAGCTTCCGGATGGCAGCGAGCATGAAGTGAAGCCGGCCAGCTGGGAGAACATCGCTTACCAGTACGAGCGCAGCACACAGCAGATCACACCCGGCGTGGTTGGCGCCTTCAAGCAACTGCCGCTGCGCCTGGGCTGGGCGATCACCATACACAAGAGCCAGGGGCAGACTTTCGATCGCGTGTACATCGATCTCGGCCGTGGCGCATTCACGCACGGACAGACCTATGTGGCGCTGAGTCGCTGCCGCAGTCTGGCCGGGCTGGCCCTTGCGAGGCCAGTGCGCCCGGAGGACGTGATTCTCGACGGTGATGTCAGTGGCTACCGGCAAGTCTTTCCGTCCCGTAGACTCTGAATGCGTGCCTGAATCCGTCCTGGTCTGGAGCGGTATAGCGGATGAAGAAACTGCGCGTCCTGGTGCTCATGCACGAGAGCCTCGTGCCGCCCGACAGTCTCACGGGCTATACGCCCCAGCAGATCGAAGAGTGGAAAACCGAATACGACGTGATGGCCTTTCTGCGCGAGGCCGGACATGAAGTGCGCGCACTGGGCCTGTATGACAATCTGGCCGAACTACGCAACGAGATCACCAGCTGGCAGCCGGATGTGGCATTCAACCTGCTGCAGGAATTCCAGGGTATCGTCACCTACGACCAGCATATCGTCGCCTTCCTTGAGTTGATGCGTCAGCCTTACACCGGTTGCAATCCGCGCGGCATGATGCTGTCGCGGGACAAGGTGCTGACCAAGCAGCTAATGGCCTGGCACCGCATTCCCACGCCGCAGTTCGCCCTATTCCGGCGCGAACGTCCGTACCGCCTGTCAGCGAAACTGCGCTATCCACTGTTTGTGAAGTCAGCGACTGAGGACGCTTCTCTCGGCATCTCGCAGGCCTCGATAGTGGAGGACCGCGTGCGCCTGCGCGAGCGCATCGACTTCATTCACGAAAGCACGAAGACCGATGCGCTGGTCGAGGAATATATCGAAGGACGCGAGCTATACGTGGGGCTGTGTGGCAACGAGCGACTGCGGACGTTCCCGGTCTGGGAGATGAACTTCGGAACGCTGCCGAAGCTTATGTCCGGCATCGCCACACGGCGGGTGAAGTGGAATCTGAAGTATCAGCAGAAACACGGCATAGAGACCGGCCGGGCAGCCGGTTTGAGCGAAGCCGCTGAGGAGAACCTGAGCCGTCTGAGCAAGCGGATATACAGCGCGCTGCACATGACGGGCTACGCGCGCATGGATTTTCGCATGCGCGCCGATGGCAGCGTCTATCTGCTCGAGGCCAACTGCAACCCCAACCTCAGCAATGGCGAGGACTTTGCTGCCGCTGCCGCTACAGCGGGAATCAGCTATGGCAGCTTGCTTGAGCGGCTGGTGCGGCTCGGCCTGGACTACGAGGCAGAGTGGCGGAATTCAGAGACTCCAGCCTGAATTTCGACTCAGTTTCTCGCCAGTCCCAGCAGGAATTCCTTGCGCGTATCAGAGCTGGTCTTGAACACGCCGCCCAGGGCCGTGGTGGTTGTCTCGCTGTTGCTGTCCATCACGCCGCGCGCCTTCACGCAGTAATGGACCGCCTTGATGCTCACGGCAACGTCGTTGGTATCGAGCAAGGTCTGCAGAGCGAGAAGCACCTGTTCAGTAAGGCGTTCCTGTATCTGTGGGCGCTGGGCGAAGAAGGCCACGATGCGGTTGATCTTCGACAGGCCGATCACCTTGTGCTGCGGGATATAGGCCACGCTGGCCGTGCCGTCGATGGTGATGAAATGATGTTCACAGGTTGAGGAGACGTTGATACCGTCGACACGGATCATCTCGTCGACCTGCATCTTGTTCTCGACGACGGTGAGCTTGGGGAAATTGCGGTAGTCGAGACCGCCAAAGATCTCGTTGACATACATCTTGGCGATACGCCGTGGCGTATCCATCAGGCTGTCATCGCGCAGATCAAGGCCAAGAATCTGCATGATCTCCGTGAAGTGCGCCTGAATATGCTGGCGTTTTTCATCAGCACTCAGGTGGTTCTCGATGAGCGGAGTCTCCAGGCCATGCACCACGAGGGCATCGCGAACAGCGACAGCTTCCGGGTGAAGCTCTGTGCCGGAGGAACGTTCTATTCTGCTCACCGGAGCGAGGGCGTGGACCGGGGGAGGGCTCATCTGGGTAGATCTCCTGTACCTGATGTTGATGCTGTCATGAGCCCGTATTAGGCAAGCTCATGTAGACAAGGTATTCGCTGGCAGCGGGAGAAATGGATTCGGCGAAGAGCGGAATCCGGAAAAAATGCATACTGCTTAAGCTTGCACGCTGCGAGCGCACAAGGGCAGACACCATGACGACGCATGAACTTAAAACCTTTTCAGCGACTTACGACTGGGCGAAGAGCTGGCGGGATCTGCCCTGGGCCCACGATGACGCCACGCTGTTTCTTGCCGAGTTGTGTGCAAAGCGCAAACCCGGCCGCGCGCTCGATATCGGCTGTGGTGCGGGTACGGATTCCGTCTACCTCGCACAGCGCGGCTGGGACGTGACCGCGCTCGACTTCATCCCCAAGGCGCTGGAGTTCACCCAGGCGCGTGCCCGCGAAGCCGGCGTCGATGTCCGGCCGGTCGAGGCCGACATTACGGCATGGCGTGCGGAGCAGCCCTTCGACCTGGTGCTTGATCATGGCCTGCTGCACAACCTGGATCCGGTGCGCCATGCGGCCTATAGACAGACGGTGCTGAATGCGCTGGCCGAGGATGGTGATTTCATTTTGCTGCACTGGCATCCCCGGTTTCCGGGTCAGGGTAACGGCAAGATGGGTCCGCGCCGCGTGAGTCGGGACGAGATCCAGGCCTTTTTCGCACCGGATCTCCAGGAACGTTTCTATGCCCGCGAAGAATTCGAGGACCTGCCCGACATGGTTGGCGGGGGCATGACGCAAGCTTATTACTGGTTTCGGCGCAACCAGGCCCAGCGGCAACCGGCCGTGCTGCTCGAGCAAGTGCAGACGACGCTCAGGCGGCACAAGGTGGATGCGGCCCGTCTCCTGGCCGATGCCGGTGATTCGGTCGTCGCTGCCCGACTCGCCGCACCTGATCTGCTCAGCCGGCTGATCGGACCGGGCCGGCTCGGGATCAGTCATCAGGTTCTGGAGCCGGCAGAGGCCGGACAGCGGCTGCGTGAGTGGTCAGGAGAGGCGGGTGTCGATCCGCAATATGTCGCGAACCTGTTCCGGCTGTTCATGTCCGCCGACCATGGCG
>JBATNV010000071.1:0-3744 GCA_049290495.1 Gammaproteobacteria bacterium
TCATGCCGCGCGGGTTGCAGCCCGTGTAGGGCTGCCGCAGCAACTCCAGGTAGGCGACGATATACTGGTCATAAGCGCCGATACCCTGGAATTCCTGCAGCAAATTAAAGGCGATGTGCGGCTTCCAATCCCGCACCGTCTTTCGCAACTCCGAAAGCTTGTCGTACAGGCCGAGCGCGCGCACTTCGTGGCCGGCATTCTCCAGGAATGCCATCACGTCGTACTCGGTACGGAATGCATCGATCTGCTGTTCGGTATATCCATCGAGCTCATCGGGAGGCACGAGACTTTCGTGCATAAGCACGAGTACCCGCCACTTTTTTCTCATAACGCGTAACGCTCCCGGCCACGGCGTACAGAATCAAAAAGGATCCGCTCGAGCAAACGAAATGTTTCGCGCTTGGTCTCGCGCACGGGTCGATGGACGCAGAGATCAAGATCCCGCGTCCGCTGTATGGCGATGCGCATGACGTTGTTTACCAGATAGGGATGCAGTCGTGAACGGCGTATCAGCAAGCGTTGCAATTGTGGCCGCACCTGCCGGATAAAGGTCGATGCGGCAGGGCGACCAGGATGTCGGGCGCGCGAAGCAAACACCTGTTTCAGTCGCTGATCATAACGATCGGTTTCTGAAGTGTCGTAGTAAGCGCGCTTTTCTTCATAGTACTGTCGCAGCGTAATGCGGCTCTCGCGCAATGGCTCAATGTGCTTCCGGCTGCGCACTGGCGGCGGTGCATCGTGAATGTCTGCCATCAGTTCATCGACATAGACGAGCTTCTTCAAGGCCGGCCAGTCGGCATAGTCATTGCGCCAGGTGGAATTGGGCGCCAGCCACACGGCGAAGGTTTCGGCAAAATCCTCGGTCGGATGGCTCTGCGCATACCAGTGACCGAGATGCATGACATAGCGCCGGCTGCCTGGTCGCGGCACGTAGCTCACGGGATACGGCTCTGACGCCAGGCCGAAGAGCTCGCGCCAGTGCTTGCGTCGGCGCAACCGGTAAGCAGTATCGATGGCGTGCCCGGCTTCGTGGCGCAGGATGCGACGCAACCAGCGCACGTTACCGCCCTCCACCTCATGCATCATCCGACGTTCGAGCCTCGTCAGGCGCGGATGGGCCAGATAGAACGGGATCGCGATGCCGGGTACACCATCCGGCGAGAACCAGTCCTCGGACAGCCAGCAGTGTGGGCGAAAGCGGATACCACGCCGTGCCAGCTCATCGTCAAGACGCGCCAGCGCGGCTGGGACCCTGCCATGGGAAGTGTCGAGACCGAGATCGCAGAGGCGCAGATCGAGCAAGGTCTCGTGAGGGAGGTCGGCCCACCAGAACTGGCGGCGCAGCACCAGATTGCGACGCCGCTCGACTGTCGGTCGCCGCGCTCCGCGCTTCGTTCCGGGTACCCTGCCCGGCCTGGTCTGCCTCGCCTTTTTCTTGCTCATCCAACCGCTGCCGGGAACTTCCGCGCCAGTCTAGCCTCAATCAGGATGGGCACGGAACCAGAAGCCGCTATAGTCACTATTCCACAAAGGAGATCGGTACTTATGAATAACAGATCACTCATCGCATCGACGGCCATCAGCGGGCTGCTGGCGCTCGGCCTCGCTACCAGCGCCAATGCCGCGCCGGATACCGGCAAAGAGAAGTGTTATGGCGTGGCAAAGGCAGGCCAGAACAACTGTGCGGCCAACGGCCATTCCTGCCAGGCTCTGGCGAAAAACGACAATGATCCGGCGGAATGGAAGTACGTCCCCAAGGGCGAATGCGAGGCGGCTGGCGGCAAGACCAGCGCGCCGGAATCAAAAATGTAATGACGGCGACATCGATATCAATGCCTAGCGCGGTGCAGCCGGTTCCGGCGCAAGCCGGGATCGGTCTGCGCACCGCGCACCATCGCGAATTTCTTGCGCGACAGCCCAGGATTCCCTGGGTCGAAGTGCACAGCGAGAATTTCTTCGCTGATGGTGGCCGCCAAATCGAGCTAATCGATGCGGTGCGCTGCAACTACGGCATCAGTCTGCATGGTGTCGGGCTGTCCATCGGTTCGACTGATCCGCTGTCGAACCTGCATCTGCAAAACCTGAAGCGGCTCGTCGATCGCGTGCAGCCGGCACTGGTATCTGAACACCTGTCATGGAGTTCGGTCGATGGCGTGTTCACTAACGACCTGCTGCCGATGCCGCATACTGGCGAGGCGCTCAGGCATTTTTCGGCGCGCGTGAGTCAGGTACAGGATTTTCTCCAGCGGCAAATCCTCATCGAAAATGTCTCCAGCTATCTGCACTTCCCCGAAGACACCATGACGGAGTGGCAGTTCCTCGCCGAACTGGCGCAGCACAGCGGCTGCGGCATCCTGCTCGACGTCAATAATGTCTACGTCAGCGCGATAAATCACAGCTTTGACGCTGACGCCTATATCGCCGCAATACCGGTTGCACTGGTTCAGGAGATTCATCTCGCCGGTCACACCGCCGTCAGCGATGAGGACGGTACGTTGCTGATCGATACCCACAATGCACCGGTTGCCGAGCCGGTCTGGGATCTCTACCGGCGCACGATTGCCCGCACTGGCCCACTGCCAACTTTGATCGAGTGGGACTCGCAACTGCCCGCCCTGGACAGGCTCATCGCCGAAGCACAGCGTGCCGATGCCATTGCCGGAGTACGCCATGCGCGCGTTGCGTGACACCCAGGCCGACTTGCTCGCTGCCGTGCTGGGCCGTGACCCGGCACAAGCCGCAAGGTGGCCACGTCATCGCCTTGCCGTGTACCGCAACAATGCACGGGAGAACTTTGCCGCTGCACTGGAGGCAGCATTTCCGCTGCTGCACGGACTCATGGGTCATGACGAGTTTCGGGCGATGGCCTGGACATTCCAGAAGAACTGTCCGCCCCGCTCCGGGAACTTGTTTTATTGCGGTGCCGGTCTCACTGACTTCCTCGCCGCACGTCTCGCTAAAACGCTGGATGAGCCGTTGACCGACGTCGCACGTTTCGAGTGGCTGATCCAGGAAGCGCTGGTTGCCGCTGATGAGCTGGCGCATTTTGACTTCGGAAAACTGGCGGCACTGCCGCAAGCACAGCATGGATCACTGCGTTTTCGTTGTCATCCGGCAACACGCCTGTACCTTTCAACGCTGCCGATTTTCACAGTCTGGCGTGACTATCAGCACCGGGGGACCGTTACACGGACACCGATGAACGTCGCTGCGGGCACAGAAGCGCTGCTGATCCAGCGTGCCAGAGATGGCGTAGAACTTCACCGTCTGCAGCCAGCCGAGTTCTGCTTTCTTGATACGCTGATGCGCGGTGAATGCCTGGAAGCCGCTATCGATAACGCGTCGGCTGGTGACACCAGCCTCGACCCGGGCACACTGCTGTCCCGCTGGGTGTCGGCAGGCGTGATCACGGGTCTCGCAGACTGACGCCTGCCGGTCATTCTGGCAACCTATCTCTTCAAGACTAGGCCCGGCGCTTTGCGTTGACCTCGCGCATGAAATCCGCATCGATCATGGTCACACCCTGTTTCTTTGCCTCGCGGATAATTCCCTTCAGGGCCACAGTAAGCAGCACCTTCGGTACATCGGTCAGGAGCTTGCAGGCCTCCAGCTCGAAGCGGATCTCTGGATCCAGCTTATTGGCCGTATAAAAGATGGAGTGCGCCTCACGCCCCTTGGCGGTTGGTATGGCCACCGGCTTTGGCCTGTTATGCGAGCAAAAGAAAAAGCGCCGGTCACCGGTCT
>JBATNV010000072.1:0-20802 GCA_049290495.1 Gammaproteobacteria bacterium
GCGTGGCGGTGGCGGCTATCGCCATCTGGTTCGCACTGCCGGCACTGAATTCCGCGCCGATACCACTCGCCACGCTGAGCCGCGTCAGCGGCGCGGTCGAGTCCGGTTCCGGCACTGACTGGCAACCGGTCGCTGTGCGGCAGATGCTGCATTCCGGGCAGTCACTTGTGACTGGCCCGCATGGCATGGCAGCACTGAGCCTGCGTAAAGGTATCAGCTTGCGGCTTGATGCAGATACGCGCATCGCACTGGTGTCGCCGGGACGTATCGTCGTCGACCGCGGTGCCGTGTACCTGGATGCAGGTGCAAAAAGCGGCATGGGCGATCCGCTGGTAATCGAGTCGCGTTTCGGAACCATCCGGCATCTCGGTACGCAGTATGAGGTTCGGGTGGCCCCGCAGCAGATGCTGGTCAGTGTTCGCGAGGGACGCGTTGAAGTGTTCGCTGCCGGCCGCACGACTCAGGCACAGGCTGGCGAGCAGCTGGTGCTGGCAGCCAACGGCCATATGCAACGGCAGGCAGTGTCGCTTACGGCTGCGCAATGGGACTGGACGCAGGAAGTGACGCCGCCATTTGCCATCGAGCAACGGACACTGCGGGAATTCCTGGCCTGGGTGTCGCGCGAGACCGGTAGGGAAATAAAATTTGCATCGCCGCAGGTGGAATCGACGGCGGCGCAGATCGTCTTGCGTGGTTCGATCGCCGGTCTCAAGCCCGATGCCGCACTGGTTGCAGTGATGGCGACTACACCACTTGAATATACTGCAGAAGGTGCGTTGATCAGCGTGCGCGCACGCTAGCATCTTCCTGTCTGTTCCGGCCCGAAATCCGGTGTCGGGCCCGGCATTCCTGCCGTGCTACCATCACCGCGCCTTCGTTCGGGGCCGCGGCGCACTTACTGCATGTCTGGTCATTGTTTCTGTCTTTCGCAGCTGATTCGGCTGCGGCGTCATCTATTGCGGGTGATTTGCGCATTTCTCGTCATGGCTGGTCTCAGCCTGACTTCCTTGTATCAGTCTCCGGTGTATGCAGCGAACGGGTACGTTGGCCGGTCCGTCACCGATGTGCTGCGCGAGTGGCAGGGCCGGGGTCTGAACCTGGTCTACAACGATCAACTCGTTTCACCCGCACTGCGCGTACAGCAGGAACCGGCTGCCGGAGCGGGGGTGCCCCTGCTCAATGAAATCCTGGCACCGCATGGACTGAAGCTGCAGGAGGTGAGTACCGGAGTCTGGTCAGTGGTCGTAATTGCCGGACGCAGTGACGCGGCGCGTGGCACTTCTGCCGGTGCGCGCGCTGCGCGCCTGGATACGGTTGTGGTCACGGCCAGCCGCTACGTGCTGGCCAGTGACGAGGTCGGTGTCAGCACGCTGCTGGTGCAAGATGAGCTGCGCGCCCTGCCTAAACTGGCGGACGACAGCCTGCGTGCCGTCCATCGGCTGCCGGGAGCAGCCAGTAACGGACTTTCCGGTCTGGCGCATATCCGTGGCGGTGGAGAGAACGAGAGCGAGATTGTATTCGACGGCATGCCGCTCGCAGAGCCCTTCCATCTGCGGAATTTCTTCAGTCCGGTCAGTGTGCTCGATGCGGAAGTCATCGGCGCTATGGATGTCTATGCCGGCGGGTTCCCGGTCAACTACGGCGACCGAATGAGTGCGGTGATCGATGTGCGCTCTATCGTCCCGCCGGTCGATGGCGTGCGCGCGATCGGTGCGTCTCTTTATCACAGCAGTGGGCAGGCAGGCGGTACCTTCGATGATGCTCGTGGTCGCTGGCTGCTGTCTGGCAGGCGCAGCAATCTTGCCGAGGTGATCGACCTGATCGGCAGCGACGTCGGTAAACCCCGGTACCTGGATTCATACTCAAAGGTCGAGTATGACTTCTCGACGGCAACCACCGGGTCGCTGCATCTGCTGGTGGCCAGTGATGACATCAGGGTTAATAATCCCGAGGAGACCGAGTCTTCGAAGGTCGGTGACCGTAGTGTCTATCTGTGGGGAACGGCGGAACACCGGTGGTCAGAGCAACTCTCCGGCCAGCTGCGGCTTTCCTATACAAATATCGACAGTGACCGCGATGGAACTGTCGATGATCTCGGTGAGCGTTCGGGTTTCGTGCAGGATTACCGGAGCTTTACTGCCACGAATCTCAATCTGCAGTTGCAGCAGGGCGACGACCAGCTGCTGTTTCGCTATGGACTCGAAGCGGGACTGTCTGATGCGCATTACCTCTATGCCAGTCGCCTGGATGTTGCTGCCGGTGTGCCATTTCCGGCATCACCGGCAAGCCTCGTTACCCGGCAATCGAGCCTGCAGCCTGATGGCAGTCAGTTGGGCGCGTTTATCAGCAGCCGATGGCGAATGACAGACCGGCTGACTGCCGAGCTTGGTCTGCGCTGGGATAATCAGACCTGGAGCAGGGCTGACGGCGGCGGTCAATTCAGTCCGCGTATGAACCTGCGCTATGACCCGGGTGAACGTACGCAGCTGCGCGCCAGCTGGGGTCGTTTTTATCAGGCCCAGGGGATCAATGAGCTGCAGGTCGAAGACGGAATCGAAACGTTTTATCCGGCACAACGCGCCGATCACCTGATCCTGAGCGCCGAACATGCGCTGCCCAACCAGGTCGACGTACGGCTGGAGGCCTATTACAAGGACTATGCGGAGCTCAAGCCGCGCTTCGAGAACATGTTCGATCCGCTGGTGCTGATTCCGGAGCTGCAGACTGATCGGGTGGAAGTGCCGGCAAGCTCTGGCAGCGCACGTGGTATTGAGCTGTTGCTCAACCGGCGTGGTGCCGGCCCCTGGGGCTGGTGGCTGAGTTATGCCTGGTCACAGGCGGATGACCGCATCGACGGCAAGGATGTGCCACGCAGCTGGGACCAGCGTCACTCATTCAATGGTGGTGTGAACTGGATAAGCGGCCCCTGGGAGGTGACGCTCGCTGGCGCCTGGCACAGTGGCTGGCCGACTACCGATGTATCCCTCGGCCCGGCGCCGCCCGGCGGGGAGCCGCCAGTGATGATCGGCGCGCGGAATGCCGGCCGTTTTGATGCCTTCACGTCTGTAGACCTGCGTGTCGGATATACCTTCAAGCTGGAAAACAGCGAGCTGCTTGGCTATCTGGAATTCACCAATCTGTTCTGGCAGCAAAATCCCTGCTGCGTCGAATATCCGGTACAGAACGTTGGAGGTGGAGCCTACACACTGCAACCCGCTGTGAATGACTGGATCAGGTTCGCGCCGAATATCGGCGTGTTATGGCGCTTCTAAAAAAACGCCCACCGACTCCAGGGGGGTGGAGCGGTGGGCTTCACGTGGGGACCGCGGGCATAACCTCCAGGGGGGCGGAGGAAGGGGAAGGGCCGCGGCGATCCCCGGGTGACTGTGGCGTTGCTGCCTAGAGCAGGAACTGCCAGGTGACGACCACGGTGACCAGCATTGCCGTTACGGCCAGCAGCATGTCACCAAACTCGTAACCGCCAAAAACTTCTTCGTTCGTCATCTTCATCTCCTCGTGCCGGTTGCCTTCTCTATGGGACCTACTCTAGATGCCGACGGCACGGGATTCCTTTCAGGGGGGTAACACTTTGTATCGTTGTGTAACACCGCCTTTTTCAGGGAAAAACGGCAAAAAATGCCCGCCAGCTTGCTGAAAACTGCTGTGCTGAGCGCGGTTTGCGAGGCAGCGTGGCCTGGGGATACCCTTCTGCCATGTGTGGCCGTTATGCATCCAGGCTGGACGCCGCCATGGAGCGGGCGTGGGGGTTGAGCCGCCCACCATCGCCATTTGAAAGCTACAACGTCGCCCCGACCCAGCGTGTACCCGTGGTTCGCCAGCGTGGAGGCGAGCGTTTGTGTGAACTGCTGCGCTGGGGCCTGGTGCCATTTTGGGCGAAAGGCGTGCCGCCGAAGCTCAGTACCATCAATGCCCGGGTTGAGACGGTGGCCAGCGCCGCCAGCTATCGTGGACCCTGGAAACGTGGCCAGCGCTGCATCCTTCCGGCCACCGGCTTCTATGAATGGCAAATACGCGAGAGCGCAAAGCAGCCGTTCTATATTTTCCTCACTGACCAGTCGCTCTTCGGCTTCGCGGGCCTGTGGGAGGCGTCTACGGGTGCGGATGGTGTCGTGCTGGAGTCCTGCACGATCCTGACAATGCCCGCCAATCCCCTCATGGCGGAAATCCATAACGTGAAGGCCAGGATGCCGGCGATCTTGCCGCGTGCGGATCACGATGCATGGTTGGCAGGCGATGCGGACACGGCCATGAGCTGTATTGCGCCATACCCGCAGGAAATGATGCGGGCATATCCCGTCAGTACCGTCGTCAACTCGCCACGCAATAACGAACCGCGACTGATTGAACCGCTTGGCGTGGCACCAGGGCGCTAAAAATCCTGTCCGAAGGCCGCAGCACCCAGGTCCAGCGGCGTTTCTTGCACCGCAACTGCTCGTGCTATGCCACGCCGGTATGGACTTGCAGCTGGTCCGGCTGGCTGGCTTTCCTCATGCTGCGGGGGTCGGCTTCGCCCGTTCCGGCGGTTTGATCGTCAGCGTATAGAGACTGACAGCGCCCATCAGCACCGCACCAAGAATCATCGGTGCGTGATGCCCGAGCTGCGCGTAGATCTGCGTACCGACCAGCGGCCCGAGAATGGCACCGAGAGTCGTACCGGCACCGAGAAATCCGGCTGCTGCACCCTGTTCCCAGGGTTGCAGTTTCATACTGGCGCTGCCGTTGACGCCGGGGTTGGCGCATGCAAATGCCCCGCCGAGTACGCCGAAGCCGAGCGCCATGACGATCGTGTTTGGTGCCAACGCGATGATGATGAGTGACAGGACAAACAGCGGACCCATCGCACGCAGCAGTATCCAGGGCTTTATCTTGAAGAACTGGAACACCCCGACCTGCATCACCACGATCATCATCGCCATGCTGACCAGCATGATGCTTGCCGTACGCACGAGTTCCTTCGGATCGTGGATGCCGAATTCATCCTGCAGATAAAAGCTGAGGATCAGCTGCAGCCCCATGAAGGTGAGGAAGAAGCAGAACCAGATAATAATAAAAGGCCGCAGGCGCGGGTCCGACAGTTTCAATGCGACGCGCGGCGTTGTGCTGACGTGGCGCTTGGTTTCCGGCAACATGATGTAGCTGAATGCGGCGCCGAAAAAGCCGATCAGTGCGGCGGTATACATTGGTACCAGCTCGCCGAGCCAGGCAAGCGCGGCCGCGAGTACCGGGCCGAGCACTGAGCCGAGTCCATTCGCACCGCCGATCACCGCCATGCCCTGGCCACGGTGCTGAACGTCGGTGATATCCACCATGTAGGCAGTTGAAGCCGGATAGATCGATGAGGCGACGAGCCCGTAGCAGGCACGCGCAACGGCGAACAGGATCAGCAGGTTCATACCGGTCATCACACCGCTCAGGCCGAGCTGCATGATGATGGCGACAATCAGCGTGCCGGTTGCGGCACCCAGCACACCAGTGATAAACACCGGCTTGCGGCCCACCTTGTCGCTACGCTTTCCCCAGTATGGCGCGCCGAATACCAGCGGCAGGTTGGCGATGGTCAGCGCGATACCGAAACTCTGCGGATCCCAGCCGACGCGGCGGACCAGCGGTGCGACAATTACGAAGGTCAGCGACTGGCCGATGGCGAACAGCATTACGCCAAAGCCAAGCAGTAAGCGGGACTTGAGCGGGCCCGCCCCTGGTGTATCCGTCATGTATTCTCGTCCTGAAGTGTTTTTGTGTATTAAGGCCGCGCTTTCGGCAGTGCGAAGGCCGTGATCTGGTCGCCCGCTTTCTGATAGACAAAGGCATGGCCGCCCGATGCGACGACTACGAATTGCCGTCCGTCGATCTCGTAAGTCATGGGGATCGCAAAGGCGCCGGTCGGCAGGGTAGCACTCCAGAGCTCCTTGCCGTTGTGCAGATCGAAAGCGCGCAGCCGGTCGTCGCCCGTGGCACCGATGAAAACCAGCCCGCCGGCGGTCAGCATTGGACCACCAAAAGTCGGCGTACCCCACTTGAGGGGCAAGGGCAGCGACCAGGGTGCGGCCATAGGCGGCGGCAAGGTGTGGTCCCAGACGCCGAGCGTGCCGCGCCAGAGGATTTCGCCCTGCTGCAGGTTCACGGCCACCAGCTCCGCGTAGGGTGGTGCCGTACAGGGCACCTGGTTCAGTGGCGAAAGCAGCGCCGATTGCTTGAGCGCATAGGGCGTGCCGAATATCCGGGCCGGCGCGCCCATCATGTTCTCCTGCATGCTCTTGCGGACTTCGTCAGCTTTCGCTGCAGGCAGGAGTTGCGCGAAGTGGCCGAGACGTATCACATTGGTGACCAGGATCTTCGACTCCGGATCGACCGCGACGCCGCCCCAGTTCACACCGCCGGCACTGGAGGGCACCATGATCGTGCCTTCGAGAGATGGTGGCGTGAAGATTTTTCCGTAGCGGGTCTTGCCGTAGGCTTTCACGCAGGCATTGCGTTCCCAGGGTGTCATGCCCCAGAAATCCTCCGCCTTGAATTCATGCGGCACGAGCGGTGGCGGTTTGACCGGGAAGGGCTGTGTCGGTGAAAGCACTTCGCCGGGTACGCCACCCTGGGGTACGGGCCGCTCCTCGATCGGGAAGAAAGGCTCGCCAGTTTCCCGGTTGAAGATGTACAGCATGCCGGTCTTGGTGGCCTGTATCACAGCCGGGAAGGGCTTGCCGTCCTTGCTGAGTTCAACAAGCGTTGGCTGCGCCGCGTTGTCGTAGTCCCAGATATCGTGATGCACGGTCTGGAAATACCAGGCCAGCTTGCCGGTAGCACCATGCAGCGCGACGATCGAATCGGCATAACGGTTGTCGCCAGGCCGGGTGCCACCGTAGAAGTCCGGCGAGGGGCTCGAGGTGGGCATGAAGAGCAGATCGCGTTCCGGATCGGCGCTCATCAGTCCCCAGACATTACCCGCACCGGTATCGCGGGCGGCGGCTTCGCTCCATCCGGAATAGGCGGGATCGTCTGCGCTGCGCGGTACCGGATCGAAGTTCCAGCGCGCCGCACCGCTGCGTGCATCGAATGCGCGTACCGATCCATTGGGCGCATTGGCGCGATGGAAGTCGCGTACTGTAGTACCGAGTACAACCACATCGTTGATGACCAGTGGCGGCCCGGAAAACTTCACCTCACCGATCGCGGCCGGTGGATGTGCGGCGAGTACCTCGGCTTCCAGTGCGACGGTACCGCCAGTTCCAAAGTCCGGACAGGCTTTGCCCGACGGTGCGTCGAGCGCGATGAGACGCAAATCGTGCGTGGCGACGAAGATGCGCTGGGCGCAGAAAGCCGGTGGTGCGTCACTGCGATCAGCCCAGTAAGCGACACCGCGACAGTTGGTGAAGCCCGGGCTCTTGAGTCCTTCCGGGTCTTCAGGCGTGGCATAGCCGCCGACACGCGTTTCCGGTTCGTACACCCATCGTTCCTTGCCGGTGGCCGGGTCGAGGGCGATCACCCGGCCAAAGGGCGTGCAGATCATCAGGTGTCCGCCGGCCGACGCGGGCAGCAGGATCGGATTCACCTGCACCTTGGCCCACTTGCCCTGCAGTTCAGGCCGACGCGCCAGTTCGCCCGTGCTGTATTGCCAGGCGACTTCCAGTTGCGGAACGTTGGCGGCGTTGATTTGCGTCAGTGGCGAGTACTTCTGGCCGCCGGCGTCGCCGCCGTAGTGCAGCCACTGCTCAGCGTACCCGGCGCTTGCGATAGCCAGCAGTGCGGTGACGGACAGGACGCGGCGGACAGAAATCATGGGGCGATTCCCGGTGGGAGTATGGTGAACAATGATGGTAGCGGCCACGCGCGGTACCGCCTAGTCGTGATCACGGACATTCCTCGCCTGAGACGCCACTGGTTGGACGCAAGGCAAGCCCGGCAGCACGATTAGCCGGCCAGGCTCCGCAACCGGGGAGATCAGCGGTTCGCGGGAGGGCTCGGAGCGTCCGCGTATTCGTCCTCGGAAGCGGGCGTCTGATAGCGGGTTGGCTTCGGCATACCGATCAGTCTGGCCGGCAGCGGCAGGGCACTGACCAGCGACATGATGATCGCGGCCAGATACGGCACGGTCTGTACCAGCAACACCAGAATCCAGATCGACAGGTCCGGACTGCCCATCAGCTTGATATCGCTGACGCCCCAGGCTGCGAGCAGCAGGGCGAAGGTGATCAGCCATTCTTCGCGCGCCGAGGACAGGGCTGTCAGCACAGCATGCCGTTTGGCCTGCTTGGGTGTGCGGAAAAAGGGTTTGTCCTTCGTAACGAGTCCCGAGAGTATCGCCACGCCAACGGTATGCGAGAGGCCGAGACCAGCCAGTGCGGCAGCGGCAATCTGGCGCGGGCGTGCGCCGACGCAGCTGCGGTAGAGGTCGATGAGTTTTGCGGCCTTGAAGGCGAACAGCGACAGCGGCAGTACCGAAAAGATCAGCAGTGGCGGGTCGATCCTGGTCGGTGCCAGGATCATCCCGAGCGACCAGCACAGCGCCGCGAAGTTGAACAGCAGATTGACGCCATCAGCCATCCACGGCAGCCAGCCAGCCAGGAAGTGGTAACGCTGGCCAGGGGTGAGTGACGGGTCTTTCCAGCTGAACAGTACGGCAGCATGGCGACGCAGGATCTGCATCGCGCCGTAGGCCCAGCGGGAGCGCTGTTTGCGAAAATCGTCAAAGGTGTCCGGCATCAGACCGCGACCATAGGAGCGCGGCACATAGGTTGCGCCCCAGCCCTGCTCAAACAGGCGCAGGCCGAGTTCGGCGTCTTCGGTAATGCACCACTCGCTCCAGCCACCGGAAGATTCGAGCGCCGTGCGGCGCACCAGCGTCATGGTGCCGTGCTGGATGATCGCGTTGCGCTCGTTGCGTGTGACCATGCCGATGTGGAAGAAGCCCGCGTACTCGACATAGCAGCTGGCCTTGAAGGCGTTCTCGGCAGCATCGCGGTAATCCTGTGGTGCCTGTGCGATGGCGAGTTTCGGATCGGCGAAGGCGGGCAGCATGTCGCGCAGCCACTCGGGCCGCACCACATAGTCACTGTCGATGACGGCGATGATCTCTGCTGCGGGGTCGGTGTTGCGAAGGGCAAAGTTGAGTGCGCCGGCCTTGAAGCCGGCCAGCGGTGCGACATGAAAGAAGCGGAAGCGCGCACCGAGCGTTGCGCAGTGAGCTTCGACAGGTTTCCACATCGCTTCATCGCGGGTGTTGTTGTCTATGACCAGAACTTCGAAGTCTGGCCAGTCCAGATTGGCCAGCGCGTCGAGGGTCTCGATGACCATCGCCGGTGGTTCGTTATAGCAGGGCACATGCACCGACACTCTGGGGCAGTCCTGCGCTGACGCGGAGGCATCACCTGGGGACTGAGGCAACTGTCGTCGGGCGGTGGCCCACTGTGCCTCGGCCCATTCGTGCGCTTCGGCCAGCAGTACAGCAAGCACGCCGATGGTGCCAATAAACAGCAGCACGCCGACCAGTACTGTCGTGACCGTCATGTACTGCTGCGAGTATTCATAGAGCAACCAGACCACGGTGGTCGTCGTTGCATAGGCGACCACGGCCAGAAAGCTGCGACCCGAATTGGCCAGCCGGCGTCCGTCGAGTGAAAAGACCGTGAGCAGAAGCAGGGCCAGCCCCACAGCGATGGCCGCGAGGGTGCGCCATTCTGGTATGCGTACGATGGAGGCCTTGAACGGGAACTTGGCTTCGCGGTCTACATTCCAGACGCCCCAGTAGGCACCGACGGAACCTTCACTCTGTGCTTTCCAGGGCTGGTCGAAGGCTTCCATCAGGTAGTAGACGTAGCCTTGTTCTTTCGCGTGCGCCAGAAAGCGGCGCAGGAACATCGCTTCGTTGGCATCGGAGGCGACAGCAGCTTCGCGCGTCCGGCCATTGCTTGGCCAGCCAACCTCGGCGATGACGATCTTCTTGCCGGGGAAGGCCTTTTTAAGCTCGGCAACCTTGTCGTCGATATACTGGATGGAATCCTCTGCTGATTTGCCTTCCCAGTAGGGCAGCATGTGTACGGCCAGGTAGTCGACGTGTGCTGCAAGTTCGGGATGCCGTAACCAGACATGCCAGGGCTCTGCGGTGCTGACCGGTTGTTTTACGGCTGTGCGCACCCGGTCCAGATAAGCGGTGAGCTCGGAGACCGGGATATCGCCGCGCAGAATGACCTCGTTACCGACGATCAGGCGGATGACGTTGTCGTGACGGCGGGCGAGCCGGATTGCGCGCTCGATCTCCGTCGTGTTGTGCGCATAGCGCGCGTCGATCCAGGCGCCCAGCGCAACCTTGATCTGGTGCTTCTCTGCAAGCGCTGGCACCTCGCCGATCGTCCCGTCAGTCGTGTAGGTGCGAATGGAGCGGGTACGGTCCTTGAGGAGGACCAGGTCGTCGTCGATCTGTTTGACAGTGGGAAAATTACCGGCCACCGCATCCTGGTCTGAGCGGTAGGGCGAAAAGGCGAAACCCTGAATACGCTCGGGCCACTTCGGTTCAGCCACCGGCTGGTTGGCGAGTCCCCACAGGGTGACGGTTACCGCGCCAAAGACCGCAGCAATCAGCAGAGCTGGAATTCGCATAGGTGTTTTCTTGTCCGCTACCGGAATCGGGAGCCGCTGGGTTGGTGGTGCATTCTACTCCCGGCGCGGCCAGCAAAATACTGGCCAGGTGCAGGACCGTTCGGCCCCGGGCACAATCCCCCTTCCTGGGATACCGAGGCGGCTTTGCATGAATGTGGTGATAACCGGCAGTACCAAGGGTATAGGCCTGGGTCTGGCCCGTGAGTTCCTGAAGCGCGGCCATAACGTGGTGATTTCCAGTCGCGGCTCTGCAGCGGTCGAGAAGGCGCTGGCAGGGCTGCAGGCAGAATTTCCGGGACGAAAGATCGTTGGCAAGGTCTGCGAGGTGGCGGATTACGCCCAGGTCCAGGCGCTCTGGGACGCGGCGCTCGCCGGTCTGGGCAGCGTGGATATCTGGGTCAACAACGCCGGTGCCGATGGCATGAAGGTGCCGTTCTTCATGATGCCGCCGGATAACTACGTCAAGACCATCAACACCAATGTCATTGGGCTCATGAACGGCAATCGTGTGGCTATTCCCGGCATGTACAAGCAGGGCAGCGGCATGATCTGGAACATGGAGGGATTCGGCAGCAATGGCTCGGTGCGCCCGACGCTCTCGGTGTATGGCGCATCCAAGTATGCGGTTGCCTATTTCACCAAGGCGATGGCGAAGGAACTCGGCAAGACGCCGGTGAGTGTCGGTTATCTGAGCCCTGGCATCGTCGTGACAGATTTGCTTGTGCCGCCGCCAGAACAGCGGAACAAAAACTGGGAACGGTCAAAGAAGATCCTCAACATCCTGGCCGATACGGTTGAGACGGTCACGCCGTTCCTGGTTGCCGGTATGCTAGCCAGGCACGGGAAAAACGGCGCGGCGGTGCGTTGGCTGAGCAACGGCAAGGTGCGCAGCCGCTTCTTCATGAGTATTTTTCGCCGGCGCGATGTGTTTGGCCCGCTGGGTCTCTAGCGGCTTGATCGCCCTCAGTCAGGTGTGAAGCGCACGCGGATCTCGCTGCGTACTTTCTGCTCCGGTCCGGTCGGTGGCTCAACCGGCGCGAAGCGCCAGCGACGGACCGCCGAGAGCGCCGCCTCATCGAACAGGCCTGTCGGTTCGGCCGCAGTCACCTGCAGGTCGGTGGTGCGGCCCTGTTCATCCACGCCGAAGCCCACATCCACCCATCCGGCCATGCGTATGCCTTCACTGTTACGCGGATAGTCAGGGTCGACGTAGCGGCGTACTTTAAGGCTGGAGAACGGCACCATATATATATCGCTGTCAGAGGCCGATGCGCCCGGCAGGCTGACGGCTGGCGCTGACAGTGCGGGCAGGGCGGGTGCTACGGGTCGGGGAGCGATCGGAGGCACCGGCAGCGGTTCGATCGGTTCGGCGACACGCGGCTGCGATTCTCCTGCTGCACTGCCTGCTGGTGATGCGGACACAGCAGTCGCTGGGTCCACGCTGGCGGCTGTCGGCGCCGAATAAGATGAGGCCGGTTCTGCAGCGCGCGGTCCGGGAGGTTTGCCTGGCACCGGCTGCGCTGTAGCGGCCAGAGCTGGCGGTGTCGCCGGCATCACTTGCGTATTCGCGGTTTGCGGCTGTTGCACTGCTGTGGCCGTGTCGACCGCCGATGCGATTTCTGGGCGCACGATGGGTTTGATTTCTGGCCTGGCGGTGGCAACAGCGGTTGGCGTGGTGCTGACTGGCGCTTCAGGTGTGCGGAGCAGCCACCATCCGAGCGCGATGATGATCGCGGCAATCCCCGTCATGCCAGCGGCCATTGCCGACAGGCGCAGGCCGCGCCCGTTGTTCTTGTGCGTAATTGGCAAGCTGGGTACGGATGCTGTCGCATCGCCTTCGGACTGCCCGGGGTATTGGCTGCGCAGTTCATCGAGGAAGGTCTCGATATCCGGCTGGCGTTCTGCGCGCCGGAAGGCGAGCGCCCGGTCAAGTGCCCGCCACTGTCCGGGTGACAGATGTGAAATCCGTGCTGGACGTTGCGCGGCCGCTTCCGCCTGCAGGGCAGTGCCGGCACCGAAGGGCGACTCACCGGCGAGCAGTTGATAGCCGGTACAGGCGGTGGAGAACAGGTCGTCAGCTGCTACGGGCTCGGCACCCTCCAGTACCTCACAGCCGGCGTACGCCGGTGTGGGCCTGCCGCCGTGACCGATTAGCCGGACCTGTCCTTCGGAAGTAACAAAGATCTTTTCTGGCTGTACATCGCCATGTACAGAGCCGTTACGGTGTGCGTGATCCAGCGCGCGGCAGAGGCCTTCGATGATCTGCAGCGCCTGCAGGCGCAACATGGGGCGATGGTTCCGCGTCTCGAGGATATGCGCCAGCGAGGCGCATTCAGGTGACGGGGAACCGGCCGGCTGGGGGCTGCCGGACGCCTGCGGGCCGGGACCTCCAACCGGTGTCTGGGCCGCATCGCTTGAGGCCCGCGGTCGGGCAGGTGCATGGTCTGAGGACATGAACTGCTAATGCCTCGCAGGCGCGGCGCGCCATGATTGCCAGAGCCTGGCCAGGTTGGTGCTGAATCTAGCAACCGCAGGGCGAACCGGCATCGCAATGCGTCACGTTTCAGCGGCGACAGCGCTATTGGCGTGGCCCGTATTAAGTTTAAATGCCAACTGATCCAACACGATGGTGATGCGATGACTTCCGAGCTGGTCAATGGTTTGTTCTTTAACCGCCGTTCCGCAATCGCTGCGCTCGCCGCGACGGGCGCCGGGCTCGTGACCGTCGGCAAGCCCTTGCAGGCTGCAGCTGGCAAGCCGCTGGATTTCAATAATCCTTACGACAACCTCTATGCCTTTGGCAAGATCTGGGGAGGCTATGACGAACCCGTGCTCAGCGGCTTTCACGGCCTCATGTACGCACGTATCGGTGCGAAGCGGGCGATGCCGCTGTTCGGCTATACCGGTACCGGCGTCATGCAGTCAAAGATCGACAGCGACGGCAACTGCTGGATCCGCGGCAAGGAGACTGGCTATTTCACCGACCTCGCCAGCGGCGACATCCTCGATACGTGGAAGAATCCGTTTACCGGCGAAACTGTCAAGGTCTTCAACTTCTACAACCCGACCATGGGCGGCAAGCTGACCGCCGAGATGCCGCGTTTTGCGATGGGTGCGGCGAAAGACGATGCAACGCTGATGAATGACGGGACGCAACGGAACACGGCCGGCCAGGTGCCTTTCATTCTGCCTTTCCAGGTTTATGGCGACGATCTGATGCTCGCCTGGGACTATGCACACGAGTACACCAACCCGGTAAACGCCGAGGGCTGGCCGAAAGCCTGTACCGGTCCGCGTATCAGTCCGTCCGAGCATTTCACTTTCAGCATGTCGCTCAGCCAGATGCAGGATCGCAGTGTGCCAACCAGCCGCTTTATCGCCGGCTTCTCGCGGCTCTCGCAATGGTGGCCATGGATGCAGATGGGTGGCAATGAATATGCCGAATCCGGTGTGCTGTTCGGCCGGATGTTCAGTCACAAGGGATTGAAGGGGCCGGGTGATATTCCACCGAAGGTGCTGGCCTATGTCGAAAAGCACGCGCCTGAATACCTGCAGCCACCGGATCACTGGCCGCAGGTTATGCCGCGCGGTACCTGGGAAGCCTATGCCGCCGAGGTGCCGCCGGAAAATCCCGACTACAAGCCGGCTCGCTAAACTTTCCGGCTTCCGCAGGAGCGGCTTCGCCTTCGGTGGGAGCGGCTTGAGCCGCGATCTTTCGGCTGAAGATCGCGGCTGAAGCCGCTCCCACAGACGTCTAGAAACGGCGCAGCAGCGTCAGCCCGGCGTTTCGGCCACGTCGGGGTATGACGTGATAAGCCGTGGTGACACCCGGGAAATTATTGAAATTCGGGAACTGTGTAGCCAGTGCTGGTGTGTCGTCATCGGTCAGGTTGTCTATAAAGACGGTGGCGGTCCATTGATCGGACTCAATGCCGAAGCGTGTGTTCACAAGGTTAAGTGCACCGACGTAAACGATGTTGTCGGCTTCCAGCCAGGTTTTTGAGTTGTACACGTAGTCGCCGCGCAGGAACCAGCTGGCACCGCGGTCACCGAAAGGGTGCGTATAGGTGGCTGAAGTCGTCAAGGTGTTTTTGGGTACGTTCGGCGCTTCGTTGCCCGCAGCATCGACGACGATCCCGCTGACCTGGTCGATCACCGATTTGTAGTCCTTCAGTTCCGTCGATGCGAGGCCGTAGTTCACGGCCAGGCGCAGGTTGTCGGTGGCGGCCAGTGCCAGTTCCACTTCGCTGCCCACGACCGTGGATTTCCCGACATTGCGGATGACATTGTTCGGCACCTGCGAGGTGGACTGCGTGTCTGCGCAGACCCACTGGATGTTGCGCACTTCGTTGATGGCCTGGTTCTTCCAGTCGATATAGAAAACCGAGACGTTCGCGGTCAGCCGGCGGTCCAGCCACTGGGTCTTCGCGCCGAGTTCATAGGTCCAGGCATTTTCCTCCTTGATGATGGCATCACCATTTTCAATGGCCTCGGTCGTGCTGCCGGGGCCGGCGGCGATCACCGCCGCGTCGAAGTAGCCATAGAAATAGCCGCCGGGCTTGTTGCCCTTGGCGACCAGCCCGTAGAAATTGAGATCCTCGGTGGGTTTCCAGATGAGCGTTGCGCGTGGTGTAAAGCTGTAATAGTTGGTCGATGCGCGGATGCCGTTTGCGGCGTACTGGACCGGTGAGTCCTTGGCGTAGCGACCCTCAACGGCCAGCGTCACATTGCCCGGCATGTCGTATTCCACGCCGCCGAAGACCGCCTTGTTCTCCTTGTCGGCGTTCAGCGTCCAGGAGTGCTGGCCATTGATTTCCGGCAAGCCGTATTCGACGCGGTTGCAGAAACCGGAAAATTCCCGCTGAAAGGAGTTGTTGTCGGCACGGAAGTAGTAGGCGCCGGCCGTGGAGCGCACCGGCTGGTTCTGCGGCGAGGTGACCCGCACCTCATAGGAGTGGTCGCTCCAGCGCTGCAGTTCACCGGTCTCGAATACGCCAGCAAACAGAGGGCCATAATAAGGCGAGCGGTCCAGGTCCTTGAAGCTCTCGAGGCTCTGATGGTTCAGTGTGGCGCGCGCTGAGACCTCCCAGTCGTTGATCGTATAGATACCTTCTGCGAGGTAACGGCGGGTTTCGCTCTGAGTGCCGATGAAGGGTGCGGGGCTTGCGGTACTGGGAACGAACTCATCGCCGACTATGGTGCCAAATAGTCCGGAGGTGGCGCCTTCGCGCAGATTGGCGATATCCATGACGGCACGCAGCCCGTCCGCCTTGATTTCGCAACAGGAAAAGCCGGCTATTGGTAGAAACAGCGAGGCATAGTGTTCGTCGTCGGTTTTGGTGTACTCGGCCTTGACGTTGACCTGCAGTGCATCGTTGACGTTCCACGTCAGCTTGCCGGTGACATTCCAGGTGCTCTCGCCGCCGAGCTCGGTGTAATCGTCCATCTGCATTGAGGCCGGCTGACCTTCAGGCCAACCGCTCTGATATCGCGGGCTCATCACCAGGCAACCATCTGAAAAACTCTGGTCGCGCCCGCAGCGGTTTGACGGATTCATGGAGTTCTGCCACTGGCCGTCTACCGATTCCCAGCTGGCAGAGGTGAAGAACAACAGCTTGTCTTCGATGAGCGGCCCGCTGAGCCAGGCGGATGCCTTGTAGTCACTGTCTTCGCCGCCCTTCAGGTAGACCTGTCCCTCGATCTCGTTGCTCGGCGCCCAGGTGACGTAGTTGACGGCGCCGGAAAAGGCCGCGCGACCAAACTGCGCCGCTTGCGGTCCGCGCAGTACCTCGATGCGTTCGACGTTGTCGACTGTCAGGCTGCTGGCAGTACCGCTGATATAGACGCCATCTATATAGAAGGCAACATTGCCTTCCGAGCCGAAATTATTCAGCGGCGAGAACTGGCCACGGATGCTCGGCGCGTCGAGACGCCGGCCGACCACGTTGCGCGTGAAACTGAAATTGGGCGTGAAGGTGGCGACGTCGTAGACCGACTGGATATTGCGGTCTTTCAGCGCATCGGCATCGAATGCAGTGATCGACAGCGGCACTTCCTGCAGGCGCTCTTCGCGCTTACGTGCAGTGACGATGATCTCGCTGATGTCTTCAACGGCAGATGCCGGCAATGGCATAACCAGCGTCAGGCAAGTAACGGCCAGTCCAGCCACGCTGCCAGCGCGGCGCAGATCGCCCATACTCATGCTTCCATCCCCCCGTGAGCACAGTTTCAGCCAGCCTTGACGGCAAGCACACCGGCATTTTCGCGACCGTCCATATGCCCGAATCCGCCAAAGTCGGGCCGTGGAATAAATTCTGCCTTTAGCACCTCCAGGCCCGCCTCCCTGCAGGTTCTTTCCAGTAGCTCCGGATCCACGACGTTCATGAAGGGCGGCTTGTCGGTCGGCTTGGGCGGCGGGTTGGCGGTGAGGTAGTTGTGCAGCCCGATCATCATGCCCGGCCAGCGCATGCCGGCGGCTTTTCCCGCTTCAAATTCCGGGATCTTCTTCCGCCAGATACCGTAGGGCGTGTCCGCGACGAGGTAGAGGCGACCGCCTGGCGCCAACCATTTCGCCATCTTGCGCACCGAGGTGTCGATATCGTCACCGCTGAGGAAGTGCAGGACCCGCGAGCAAAGGATTGCGCCGTACATACCAGCCGGGAACTCGGCCTGCGGCAGCGTCGCGACGACCAGTTCGAGATTCCCAAGCAGATGTGGAGGCACCTTGTCTTTGAGTATTTCAAGATGCCGGGGCTCCATGTCCGAGGCTGTCACCCGGGCGCCGGCCTCCAGCGCCGGAATGCTTGCCACGCCGTAGGCGCAGCCGAGCTCAAGCACCGGCAGGCTGTTCTGACCGGCATAGCTGATGAAATCATTAGTGAAAGAGTCGCGGACTTCGAACATGAAGCCGGTATCGTTCAGGGTCGGAATCATGCCGGGACGGTTCCATCCTGGCGGGTTGGTGGGCTGACTGGGCATCGTCTGAAACCTCCTCTGGTCGATCCTACCTCCGCATACGCCGCTGGCGTAACTGCCACGCGGACGCGCCCATCACGTGGTTTCAGGGAATTCCGGAGGGCCCCCTATACTGAGCGCTCCCCGAACATTCAGCAGGAATACGCCATGGCGGACAGCAAACAGGCCGGAGAAATGCAGACCGGCGGAACACAGGACGGCCCGGAATTCATCGGTGTTGCGCTGCAGGTTTCAGTCAAGGGAGTCAATCGCTGCACGGACCGCGCATCTTCCCGGGCGAAGATCGACGAGAACATCCGGCGCATCGCTGAGTACACGACTACCGCCGCCCACTTCCTGCATTTTTTCTACGGTCTGCCGGTCCGCCTGGTAGCGCTGCCGGAGTACACGCTCACCGGCTTCCCGATACGCGAGTCGGTGCAGGAGTGGCGTGACCGGGCCTGTCTGGAGCAGAACGGGCCTGAATATGAGGCGCTCGGTAAGGTGGCGCAGGACAACAACCTGTACCTGTCCGGCAACGTCTATGAAATCGATCCGCATTTTCCGGAACTCTACTTCCAGACCTGCTTCATCATTGGTCCAAACGGCGATGTGATCCTGCGCTACCGTCGCCTCACTTCCTGCTTTGAGCCAACGCCGCACGATGTGTGGGACAAGTATCTGGATATCTACGGCGAGGAGGGCGTGTTTCCGGTGGCCAAGACCGAGATCGGCAATCTCGGCACCATCGCTTCGGAGGAAATCCTCTATCCGGAGATCACGCGCTGTGTGGTGCTGCGTGGCGCCGAGGTGATCCTGCATCCGACCAGCGAGCCGGGCAGTGCCGAACTGACCATCAAGGAGGTCTGCCGGCGCGCGCGCGCCATCGAGAACCAGGTGTTCGTCGTCTCGGCAAATACCGCGACGATTGATGACATACCGATTCCGGCTTATACCTGCAGCGCGATGTCGAAGATCGTGGACTACAACGGCCATGTGCTGGCCGAGGCGGCACAGGGTGGCGAGGCCTTCAATTCGAATGCCGTCATCGATATCGGCGCATTGCGTCGCACCCGGCGCCGTACGGCGATGTCCAACGTGATGTCGCGTCAGCCCTTTGATATCTATGCCAGCACTTATGCGAAGGCACGTTACCACGGCGGAAACTTTCTGCTTCAGGACGGCAAGGTCGTTGAGCCGCCGAGCCGTGATGCGTTCCGGCGCCGGCAAGAGGCGAATATAGAGCGACTGGTGAAGTCCGGTTTGCTGTAACACCTGAAGTGTCGATACCTTATCATCCGACCCTTGAGGCCGGAGCGGGAGCGCAACACATGACAGCCACAACTGACAGACGAACGTTTCTCAAGCATTCCGGTGTTGCGGCGGCAGCTCTCTCGCTCAAGTACATGGTGCCCGGCGAGGCGATGGCCGCAGCCCAGCCCACCTATGGTGTCTGGGAAGACCTGATGCGCAAGAAGTGGACCTGGGACAAGGTCGTCCGCGGCAGTCGCGGCATCAATTGCACCGGTCACTGCGCTTTCAACATATACGTCAAGAACGGCATCGTCTGGCGCGAAGAGCAGCAGGGCGAATACGGCCGTTCAGGCGACGAGGACACGCCGGATTACGGGCCGCGTGGCTGCCAGAAGGGTATCCGTCACTCCAAGTACATGTACGGTAAACAGCGTGTGCTCTACCCGATGAAGCGTGCGGGCGAGCGCGGTGCTGGCAAGTGGGAGCGCATCAGCTGGGATCAGGCGGTCAGCGAGATTTCCGACAAGATCATCGAGCACGCCACAGAGTCGGGCCCGGACGCGATCACCTTCGCGATGGGCACGCAGATGATCCTGAAGAAGGCGTCGTTTACCGCGCTGTTTCGCTTCGCCAATGTGTCAGGGATTGTCGTTCCGGAGACCTTTGCTGGTGTCGGTGACCTGCCGGCGGGCGCCTACATGACGCTGGGCTATGAGTTGCCGGGCGACAACATGGCAGCGATCTACAAATCGAAGTGCTGCCTGGTGTGGGCGGCCAACCCGGCGGCGACGCGTATTCCGGACGCACATTTCTTCTGGGAAGCGAAGTACAACGGCACCGAAGTCGTCGTCATTTCTCCGGATTTCAGTGCCTCGGCCATCCATGCCTCGAAGTGGCTGAACCCGAAGCCCGGTACCGATACGGCGCTGGCGATGGCCATGGCGCAGACCATCATCAAGGATCGCCTGATCGACTGGGACTATATCCGCGAACAGACCGATCTGCCCTTCCTCGTGCGTGCCGACAACCAGAAATTCCTGCGTGCCAGCGATTTCGGCGAAACCGGCGAGCGTGCTGACAGCAGCTTCTACATCTGGGACGAGACCACCCGCAAGCCGGTCAAGGCACCGGGTACCGGCTATGGCCAGCGCCCAGGGACACCGCAGGCCCCGCGTGAACCGGAGACCCTGACGCTCAACGGCCTGAAGCCGGCTCTCGAAGGTCGCTGGAAGGTCAAGACACCGCAGGGCAAGGTTGAGGTCACCACTGTTTTTGAATTGACGCGGCAGCTCTGTGATCGTGACTACACGCCGGAACAGGCGCAGAAGATTACCGGGGTAAATGCGGACAATATCCGCAGCATCGCACGGACCTTCGCCAAATCCGGTGCAGGCATGATTTACGCCGGCTATCGCGCCTGCAAGTGGTTGCATGGCGACAAGCTGCAGCGTGCCTGGCTGTTGATGTGCGCTCTCACCGGCGACACGGGGCGTGAAGGCGGCGGCATGCAGGTCACCCAGCTCGGCAAGTCTGATGGCTTGCAGAAATTCGTCTTTGAAGGCGTCGGTCCGCGGCTCAAGGTTGCAGCCATCTCGGTGTGGGACTATGCCAAGGCGGATGGCAAGGGCCTCAACACGGAAGTGTATGGCGAGAAGCTGGCCGACCATATCGATTCCCACTACCAGCAGTCCATAAAGAACGGCTGGCTGCCTGATTACAGCAAGACGCCGTGGAAGATGGCCTTCATGGCCGGCCACAACACCGCCAACTGGCGCGCGGCCGGTACGCGCTTTCGCGAAACTGTGTTGTCGAAGATCGAGACGATCGTAACCATGACGCCTGATATGAGCGTCACGGCGATGTATTCCGACTACGTCCTGCCGGTGGCGCAGCACTACGAGCGGCGCGACTTTGTCATGGAAGGTCGTACACCTTATGTGCAGGTGCTTGACCAGGCGGTGCCCCCGCTCGGCGAGTCGGCAG
>JBATNV010000073.1:0-3182 GCA_049290495.1 Gammaproteobacteria bacterium
ATCGGCACCGAGGGCAATGACATCGCCATTGCTCGAACCTGCAACAACTATCTTGCCGTCGGTGGCCGGCCCGCCCGAAAGCGGCAACTCGGTCTTGCTCAGCCAGAGCCGCTTGCCCTTGACGGCCTCGAAGGCGCTCACCCGTCCGTCATTGGCTGCGGCGAAAATCCGCGAACCGTCTGAAGCTGGCCCAAGCGCAAGGCGCAGAAATTCAGATCCATCTCCAAGGTCAGCCGACCAGACTTCCTTAATCTTGATCGTCGATTTGAAATCGGGGAGTTCGACCGGCGCATCCGGCTCATCGTCATCGCCGCCGAACAGGCTGCAGCCCGGGGTCGAGAGGGCACCCGCGGTGAGCAGCACACCGAGCATGACGGTGCGCAGGTAGTCGCTGAAGATACGGATTTTCAGCGCCATTATTTCGCAGCGACGCCGTCAGCCAAAGCCGGAGCAGCTGCCGATGCACCGGCAGCTGCGGTCAGGTCAGCAGCCGTGCCGCCGAGTTCGTCGAGCTTCGCAGTGACATAAGCCGGATCCAGTACCGCAGCCGCCATTTCGCCATTCAGCGCCTGCTCATATTCACTGCGCGCCTCGGCCAGCTTGCCCATTGCGTAATACACATCGCCGCGCACGTCGTGAAAAAGCGGTGCGAAGGCAGCGCTGCCAGGTACGCTGTCGAGGGCCTTCAGCGCCTCGTCATGCTTGTCGTTTGAGTTCAGCAAACGCGCGAGCCGCAAGCGCGCTATGTTGCGGAGCTCATCCGATGCGCCCTTGTCAGCAACCCGCTGCAACCGGCCAACGGCGTCTTCCGGCTTGCTGCGCGACACATCGAGGCCCGCTATCGAAAGCCGGCCCAGATCTGCATAGGTCGTGGACGAGAAGTCGGTCTCCAGCTGCTGCAGCCGTTCAACAGCCGCATCGGGGTTCTTGTCGCTTACCGATTGCAACAGCTGGTCGTAAAGCGCTGAGGCAGCCTCTTCACGCCGCTGCTGATAATGCTGCCACTGGTTCCAGCCGAACAGTCCGCCGAGCCCCAGCACCACACCGGCGATGAGGAATGGTCCGTTCTGTCGCAGCCAGCTTTTGACCTGGTCAGCTTGTTGGTCGTCTGTCAGAAAATCATCTTCCACGGCGCGTTCCTGTCACTGCGTCAACTCACAAGGGCTCGGATCGCAGATGCGCAGCGATCGCATCGGCCAGCCCGGCTATAGCTACTGTGGTCTGCTCAACTTCGGCCCGCAAGGCTTTGACGACCGCCGTGCCGCTGGCTACTTCATCTTCACCCAACAGTACGGCTACGGCTGCGCCGCTGCGGTCGGCGCGTTTCATCTGCGACTTGAAGCCACCGCCACCGCAGTTGGTCTCAACCCGCAACGGGACAGCGCCATCACGCAAACTCTCGGCAATTCGAAATGCAGCGCGGGTGGCAGCCTCGCCTACCGCAACGACATAGACATCCGGCACCCGCGGCGGCGCACCCAGGCCAGCCAGCGCATACAGCTCCACCAGCCGCTCCAGTCCGATGGCAAAGCCAACTGCCGGGGTCGGTTCGCCGCCCAGGTGCTCAACCAGCCCATCATACCTGCCACCGGCACAGACTGCGCCCTGGGTACCGAGGCGGTCGGTCACCCACTCAAAGACGGTGCGCCCGTAATAGTCGAGTCCGCGTACCAGGCGAGGATTCACCACATAAGACACGCCGGCATCGTCGAGCAGTGCCCGCAGGCCATCGAAATGCGCCTCTGACTCGGCATCCAGGTACTGGCTAAGCCGCGGCGCATCGTTTATCAGCGCCTGCAGCGCCGGGTTCTTGCTGTCGAGAATACGCAGCGGGTTGCGCTCCAGGCGCCGGCGGCTGTCCTCGTCAAGTTGCTCGACGTGCGTCCGGAAATATGCCGTCAGGTCGGCCCGGTACTGCACGCGGGACTCAGTTGTACCCAGCGTATTGATCTGCAGGCTGACATGCTCGATGCGCAGCAGACGCCAGATGCGCGCCAGCATAATGATGAGTTCCGCGTCGATATCCGGCCCGGTGAATCCCAGCGCCTCGACATCGAACTGGTGAAACTGCCGGTAGCGGCCCTTCTGCGGTTTCTCGTAACGGAACATCGGGCCCGTCGACCAGAACTTCTGCCGCTGATTGCGCAACAGGCCATGCTCCATGCAGGCCCGCACGATGCCGGCAGTCGCCTCAGGACGTAGCGTGATCGACATGCCATTGCGATCGTCGAAGCTGTACATCTCCTTCTCGACGATATCCGTTACTTCACCGATCGAGCGTTTGAAAAGATCCGTGCGCTCGACAATCGGCACACGGATCTCCTGGTAGCCGTAATCGAGCAGCACGCTGCGGATTATCGCCTCGACGTGCTGCCATAGCGCGGAATTCGGCGGCAGGGTATCGCCCATGCCACGGATCGCCTGTATGTGTTCCTGCATACCTGCTCTCTACCGGGCCAGCGATTCGATACGGAAACGAGCCACATTGCTGCCCGGTGTGCGGGCACCGTCGGGCACCGGCCAGGGCTGGCCATCGACACTCAGGCGCACGCCGGGCGCATTGCCGAGTGCGACGGTAAACGGCGGTTGGCCGCTCACTACCCGGCGACTGCCGGCAGCTTGTTCACCCGACAACAGGCTACCCGAGCTGTCGCGGATATCTACCCAGGAGGCCTCGCCAAACTCAAGTACAAGGCGACCGGCCTCAGCCGGCGGTGCGTCTGCTGCTGGCGGTCCAGGCAGTGCGGCGGGCGGTGCCTCGATTGGCAGAACCGT
This sequence comes from Gammaproteobacteria bacterium, assembly GCA_049290495.1. GTDB lineage: Bacteria > Pseudomonadota > Gammaproteobacteria > Steroidobacterales > SHZI01. Next base: position 2,776 of record JBATNV010000073.1, read on the forward strand.
TAGCTCACTCCCGGTCGCGCCTTCCATTGCGGGTTCTGTGTCCGGTTCTGTTTGCAGCACGGGCGCACGGACCTCCCCGCCAGACCGAAATACGAAAAACAGCAGCACGAGAACCAGCAGACCGATAGCGGCAACCGTCAGCGCGACCGGCAGACGCGGTCCCACAGGTGGCAGCTCATCGCGATCACGCACTACTTTTGGCGGCAGCACCGAAGCCGGATCGGCCTGCCGATAGGCGTCGAGCACCGATGACTCCGACAAGCCGAGTAGTCCCGCATAGGCCTTCAGGTAACCGCGTACGAAAACCGGCGCACCCAGTGCCTCATAACGATCTTCCTCTATGGCCCTGAGCATCGACTGTTCCAGATGCAGCAGCTGCCCGACCTGTTCGAGGCTGATTGCTCGAG
>JBATNV010000074.1:0-15455 GCA_049290495.1 Gammaproteobacteria bacterium
CTCATGTCATGCCGTCTCTAATCTGATCGATCGGTCACTATAGGTGCGATCAGGCGCCAATCCACCCAAATAGTTGCCGGAAACCATTCCTTGGCCGGCTGGCATTGTTGGGTTCGACCAGAGCCGCGGGTACACTAGCCGAGGCGCCACTCAGCGGGTGTAGTTCAATGGTAGAACTGCAGCTTCCCAAGCTGCTAACGTGGGTTCGATTCCCATCACCCGCTCCATTCCAGTCGCTATCCCGGATGCCCACAGACAAGTGACCATGGCGATGATGACAGTAGCGGAAATCGGCGTCGATCTGCTCACCGGACTGTTTGCCGACCGCGGTCTCGGCGTGATCCTTGTAGATGCGGAAGAACCGATCCCCGGCAGCTACTGGGGCGAGTCGGAGGCCGGGCTCATTGGCCACCGGTTATTTGTCAGGCTGGATACGCCGCTGCACTCCGCGTTACACGAGGCTGCGCACTACCTGTGCATGGATCCACAGCGGCGGGAGGTGCTGGATCGCGATGCCGGTGGCGACTATGCCGAGGAAGATGCGGTGTGTTACCTGCAGGTGTTATTGATCGACCGGATCGCTGCCTTGACTGATTCCATCCGTTTCAACCGGCAACTGCTCTTTGCCGATATGGACGCATGGGGTTATACCTTTCGGCTTGGTTCGGCGCAGCGCTGGTTCGAGGCCGATGCGGATGAGGCACGACTGTGGCTGGCGCAGCGTGGAATGCTGGCGCGGGAAAGCCAAGCTTTGACGCAGGTTGCGTCCTGAGTCAGGCTTGGCCAGAATCGGCAATAACAGGCAAGGAGGTCAGTGATGAACAGGTATTTGCAGTCTGCATGCCGCAGCCCTGCAGGCATTCTTTCTACGCTTCTCGCATTCGCTTCGCTCAGTGCGGGGCCAGTAATTGCCCAGGATGCGGGGGTTGAAGCAGCTCAGCGGTCGATCTTCGACACAGAGATCTGCAAGGTCGATAGCCTTGATACCAGGCAGTGCCAGTGCGTCTGGGATTTCCTGAAGGGCAAGCTCCCCGCAGCTGATTTCCGGCTCGGCTTGCTGCTTGTTGCCTCCAATTCAGATGACAGCGCGACGGCGAAAAAGGCCGATGATCAGCTCGACAAGAGCAATGCCTCTGACAAGCGCCGCGACGAGATCTCGTCGGAGATGAGCGCGCTCATCATCGATGGTGAAGACGCCTGCCCGTAGACGCCGCGATCTGCCTCAGGGGATACCGCAGCTGTCAGCCATGGCAGGTGTCAGGAACCATTGGCGGCAGCCAGTACCCGCCGGGTTTCGGTTGAATCCACACCGTTATTGAGTTCAGCCAGCAGCGGTTCTATCAGCGCCTTCTCCATCGGCACACCAAACAGATAGCCCTGCACGATGTAGCAGCCACGTTCGAGCAGGAAGTTGAGCTGCTCAGTGGTCTCCACGCCTTCTGCGACCGTTTCCAGCCGCAGGCTGCGCGCCAGGGAAATGATCGCGTCGATGATGCTTTCGCCGTCCTGGCTGACGCCGATCTCCATGATAAAAGACCGGTCGATCTTCAGTACGTCGATCGGAAAGCGGCGCAGATAGCTGAGGCACGAGTAACCGGTGCCGAAATCATCTATGGAAATACGCAGTCCGATCCGCTTGAGGCGCATCAGCTCCATCTGTGCGGCCTCGCTGTCCTCCATGACCAGTCCTTCGGTCAGCTCGATCTCAATCAGTGACGGGTCGATGTTGTGGGTTGCGAGTATCTGCGCTACGCGCTTGTGAAAGTCCGGCTGCTGGAACTGCCGTGCCGAGACATTTACCGACACCGGGACGCGCGGCAGCTCCATCTGTTCCCAGGTCTTCAGCGTCTGGCAGACCTGGTCGAGAACCCAGTAACCCAGCGGAATGATGTGCCCGCTTTCCTCGGCCACCGGAATGAAGGTGCCCGGGCTTACCTTGCCGCGCGTCGGGCTGGTCCAGCGCAGCAGCGCCTCGAGGCCCTGCAGGCGACGATTGTTGGCATTCACCTTGGGCTGATAGACGACGTGGAATTCGTTGAGCCGCAATGCTTCGCGGATATCACGTTCAAGCTCGTGGTATTCCATCAGCTCGGCGTGCATGCGCTGGGTAAAGAAAGTGACGTTGTTCCGGCCGTTCTCCTTGGCCTGGTACATGGCGATGTCGGCGTTCTTCAGCATCATCTGGGTATCCGCGCTGTCGTTCGGATACATCGTGATACCGATGCTGGTCGTAATGTCGAGTTGCCGGTCCGCAATGCGATAGGGCTGTGAGATCAATGCAAGTAAACCATCGGCCATCGCCTCGACTTCAATCGGTCCGGCCAGACCTTCCAGAAGCACTGCAAACTCGTCGCCACCAAGTCGGGCAACCACATCGCCCGTGCGCACCGAGCGCTGTATGCGGCTCGCTACTTCCTTCAGCAGGTGGTCACCGGCGTCGTGACCGAGCGTGTCGTTGACTACCTTGAAGCTGTCCAGGTCGAGAAACAACAGGCCGACTTTACGGCCCTCCCGGCGCGCCCGCGCCGTAGCGCGGGTCAGCTGATCGTTAAAATACTGGCGATTCGGAATACCCGTCAGTACATCAAACTGTGCCATGTAGTTCAGTCGAAGTTCGGAGCGTTTGCGTTCGATTGCATAACGCACCGAGCGCAGAATCGTGCGTCCCTGGCCTTCCCACTTGACGAGATAGTCCTGGGCACCCTTGTTGAGAATGCTGACCGCAAACTCCTCGTCATCCTGACTGCTCAGTACGACGATCGGCACTTCGTTGTCTACGGCCTGGATGGAGTCTATGCATTCGAGTCCGGATGCGTCGGGCAGATGCAGGTCGAGGAGCACGATGTCGAACTTTTCGCTGGCAAGGCGTTCGGTTGCGCTGCTGAGCGACTGGACGTTGACCATCTCCACGTCGCTGGCACGCTGACGGCGCAGCGAGGCGGCGAGAAATTCGATGTCAGCCGGATTGTCTTCAACCAGCAGTAGCTTCATTGCTGTGCGATGTGCCTGCCAGAACCGGTATACCCGGTCAGCCAGCTCGTCCCCACGTGTATATGCCGCCTAGCCTAAAGCCCGACTATGAAAAGTCGATGAGACCCGGTTCACATGCACGGAGCGGGCGGGCTGCGCGAGCGCACAGTTCAGGTCGATTTGTGCAACCCCCCGGATCTATATTTCGACCACTGTGCTGACGATCACCACGCGCCGCAGCGGCATGCCAAAGAACTCCGCAGCGCCGGTAGACCGCCGTTGCAGCCAGGCAAAAAAGTTGCGTTGCCATCGCTGCGCTCGTCGCTGGCCAAGTGGCACGACGATATGCTGGCCGAGAAACAAGGTGTAGTCACGCGAGAAAATGCGCAAGCCCTGGCGATTGCATTGCTGGATGATCGCGCCGACATCAGGTGTCTCCATGAAGCCGAAGCGCGCGTGTACCGAATAAAAGGAGTCGCGAAGTTCCTTGATCGTCAGTCGTGCCAGGGCGTCGGTCTTCGGGATGCGCAGAAACTCGATATGCAGGAACACCACGTTTTCATGCACGACATGGTTATGTTCGACATTACGCAAAAAGGCGCTCGGTATCGAGTCCGGGCGGCTGGCGAGAAAGATGGCAGTACCGGTAACCTGACGCGTATCGCTCAGTAATTCCGGAAGTTCCGCGGTGCCAACCGCGGCGGCATCCAGCTTTCTGGCCAGCAGGTTTCGTCCGTCATGCCAGACCACAAAAACCAGAAACAGCAGAGCCGCTACCAGCACTGGTAACCACGCACCGTCATCAATTTTGGTCAGATTGCCAATTACAAACATCGTATCGACGGCAAAAAAGCTGCCGAATACGACGGTCAGCAGAGGCCATGACCATTTCCATTCGATCCGCGCCAGCACGGCGGCAAGTACCGTCGTGATCCACATCGTACCCGCGACTGCTGCGCCATATGCAGCTGACAACGCGCCAGAGCTGCCGAAGCCGAGCGTCACGCCGATGACCAGTACCAGCATCACCCAGTTGGTAACCGGCACGTAGATCTGGCCACGTTCCTGCTCCGAAGTCTGGACGATCCGCACCCGTGGCATGAGATCGAGCTGCACGGCCTGCTTGGTAATGGAAAACGCGCCAGTAATCGTTGCCTGCGAGGCAATGATGGTGGCGGCCGTCGCAAGGATGATCAGGGCTGCGAGCATTGGTTCAGGTGCGAGCCGAAAGAAGGGGCTGTCCAGTGCGCTAGTGTCACGCAGTGCGAGTGCACCCTGGCCAAAGTAATTCAGCACCAGTGCAGGCCAGACAAAACCGAACCAGGTTACGCGCACCGCTGACCGGCCGAAGTGTCCCATGTCGGCATACAGCGCCTCACCGCCGGTTACGGTGAGGAACACCGCACCGATGATTGCCAGGCTGATGCCGGTTTCATGTGACAGCAGTGCCAGTGCAAACATCGGGTTCAGGGCCAGCAGGATCTGTGGCGTGCGAGCGATGGAAATCACACCGAGCGTAGCCAGTGTGCCGAACCACAACAGCATCACGGGCCCGAAATAGCGACTGATAATTGCGGTGCCGCTGCGCTGGACCAGAAACAGGCCGAGCAGGATGCCGCAGGCCAGTGGCATGACGATGTGAGAAAAATCCGGATCCAGCAGTTCGAGGCCTTCGACAGCACTGAGTACCGAGATCGCTGGCGTGATGGCAGCATCGCAATAGAAGAGTGCCGCACCAAGTGCACCGGCGAGCAGCAGCTTGCGTGACCAGTAGCTCCACCGAAAGAAGTACTGTTCGAGCCTGGCGAGCAGTGCGAGGATGCCGCCCTCGCCTTCATTGTCAGCGCGCAACACGATTAACAGGTACTTGAGGCTGACGACCAGCACCAGGCTCCAGAAGATCAGCGATAGCGAGCCAAATATCGCCAGTCCGACCGGTGCTGGTCGGGCGGCTTTTATTGCTGCGCCGAAGGCGTAGAGGGGGCTCGTGCCGATGTCCCCATAAACAACCCCGATGGCGCCAATTACGGCTGAGGCATTGAGGCGGGATCGTGACATCTGGCGGTGTGACTTTGCAGCCCCCAGAGGGGCGACGGCGGCAGAGTCTGCGCCGCCCCGTGGTAGCGAACAAGTCCCCGGCTGCGGGTAATCGCTCACTTTCGGCAAGCAACTTGCTAGGCTCTGCCGCCATGAAAGCTGACTTCACCAGGCAACTGGCATCTTTGCTCCTCACCTGGTGGGACCAGCACGGTCGTCGGGACTTGCGCTGGCAGCAAAACCCGACGCCGTACCGCGTCTGGGTGTCGGAAATCATGCTCCAGCAGACCCAGGTCACGACCGTCGCGCGCTACTACGACATATTTATGCAGGCCTTCCCCGACGTGCAGGCGCTGGCTGATGCGCCGGCTGATGAAGTGCTGCATCGCTGGTCTGGTCTTGGTTACTACGCGCGTGCGCGCAATCTGCATCGTGCCGCGCAACTGGTCCGCGACCAGCATCGCGGTGTCCTGCCGGCGGACTTCGATGAGCTCTCAGCTCTGCCGGGTATCGGCCGGTCTACCGCTGGCGCGATCCTTGCCCTGTCTTCTGGCCAGCGCCACGCGATACTCGACGGCAACGTAAAGCGCGTGCTTGCGCGTGTGTTTCGCATCGAAGGACTGCCTGGCGAGTCTGCCGTGCAGCGTGAACTCTGGACGCTGGCTGAGCGCTGTACGCCGATGCAGCGCGTCGCGCATTACACGCAGGCGATCATGGATCTTGGTGCCTCGGTCTGTACGCGGCGCAAACCGGCCTGCGAACCTTGTCCATTGCGCCACGGCTGCCTGGCATTTGCCGAAGGGCTCACCGGGCAACTGCCGACGCGCAAGCCCGCTAAAGCGCGTCCGCTGCGTAGCTGTGTGCTGCTGCTCTGTGCCCGTGCCGATGGCGCGGTGCTGCTTGAGCGGCGGGCCGATGCCGGCATCTGGGGTGGCTTGTGGGGGCTGCCGGAAATCAGTTCCGTAGATGCAGCGGGCGAGTGGTGCAGCGCGCGGTTTGGCAGCGCGCCTGAGCTTGTGCAGGTCGGCCGGGTGTTTCGCCATGGCTTCACGCACTTCGACCTCGACATCACGCCGGTTGAATGTCATCTGGCTCGTGTGCCGCTGCGTGTGATGGAGGACGACCGGTGGCTCTGGTATAACAAGGACGCGCCGGCAAAGATTGGTCTCGCCGCGCCGGTCACGAAATTGCTCGGGTCACTCGCGCACAGAAACGCCGCGTAGGAGCGGCTCGTAGGAGCGGCTTCAGCCGCGACCCCATATCTCACAGAAAGGTCCCCCCAAATGCCCCGCCAGGTCCGTTGCGTACTCCTTAAAATCGAAACCGATGGTCTCGACTACGTTCCCTATCCGGGCGATCTCGGCAAGCGGGTGTACGAAAATGTCTCCAAACAGGCCTGGCAGAAGTGGCTCGCCCACCAGACCATGCTTATCAACGAATACCGCCTGACGCCGTTTGAACCCAAGGCCCGCAAGATGCTGGAAGCGGAAATGGAGAAGTTTTTCTTCGGCGAGGGCGCGGAACTGCCGCCCGACTTCAAGCCCCAATAGGGTTTTTTGCGCCCGACACCCGGATTCCTTGACGACATGGCCAGCCGACCGCGTAAAATGCCGCCCTGCGTGGGAGCGCCTTCAGGCGCGATGCCAATTCCCTATCCGGTTTCCCGGTAATGGCCAGGTAGCTCAGTTGGTAGAGCAGCGGACTGAAAATCCGCGTGTCGGTGGTTCAATTCCACCCCTGGCCACCACTTCTTCGGTTCCTCCCATATGCCTGCCCGCGGAACACAGCGGCAACAGCATTGCGTTCGCCGGCGCTGCGGAGAACACTGGGCATGCGTTTCCTGTCGCCCGGCTGTGGCCTTGAATCTGCGCGGCTCTCGCAGCCGAATACGTGATCAGGTTTCCAGTAGTTTTGCCCGGAGGATCTGCTCCCAATGTTTAATCAACCGATACGGTTCCTTGCCGCTTTGGCGATAGTGATGTCACCGGTAGTGCTTTCGGGTTCTGCGTTCGCGCAGGCTGAGCCGAAGTCCAACCAGTTCTGGTGGCCTGAACAGCTGAATCTCGCACCTCTTCGCCAGCACGCTGCCGAGTCCGACCCGTTTGGCAAGAACTTCAACTACGCCGATGCCTTCGCAAGTCTCGATCTCAATGTCGTGAAGAAAGATATTGAAGCGGTGATGACGACGTCCCAGGACTGGTGGCCGGCAGACTATGGCAACTATGGGCCGTTTTTTATCCGCATGGCCTGGCACAGCGCGGGTACCTACCGTGTAGCTGATGGCCGCGGCGGTGCGGGTGGTGGCCAACAGCGCTTCGAGCCGCTGAACAGCTGGCCGGACAACGCAAGCCTCGACAAGGCACGACGCCTGCTCTGGCCGATCAAGCAGAAGTACGGCCGGAGCATTTCATGGGCCGATCTGATGGCCCTCACCGGCACGGTTGCCATGGAATCCATGGGCTTCAAGACTTTCGGTTTTGCCGGCGGGCGTGAGGATGACTGGGAGGCCGATCTCGTCTACTGGGGCCCTGAGAACAAGTTTCTTGCCGATAAACGCTATAGCGGCGACCGGCAACTGGAGAATCCTCTTGCTGCAGTCCAGATGGGCCTGATCTATGTGAATCCCGAGGGTCCGAACGGCAACCCGGACCCGCTTGCAGCCGCCAAAGACATCCGCGAGACCTTCGGGCGGATGGCGATGAATGACGAAGAAACCGTTGCACTCATAGCCGGCGGGCACACCTTCGGCAAGGCGCACGGAGCCGCGGCTCCGGCAGATTGCGTCGGTCCGGAGCCCGCAGCTGCGGGTATCGAACAGCAGGGTCTCGGCTGGACAAACAAGTGCGGCAGCGGTAATGCCGGCGACACGATCACCAGTGGTCTTGAGGGCGCGTGGACATCCACGCCGACTGTCTGGACGATGCAATATCTGAACAACCTGTTTACGTTTGACTGGGTGCAGACGAAGAGTCCCGCAGGCGGGATCCAGTGGATTCCTGCTGATGGAGCAGCCGCCAAGCTGGTGCCGGATGCTTTCGATCCGGCCAAACGTCATCCGCCGATCATGTTCACGACAGACCTGTCGCTGAAGTTTGACCCGGCCTACCGGAAAATATCGCAGCGCTTTCTCAAGAATCCGGCGGACTTCGAACTGGCTTTTGCCAAGGCCTGGTTCAAGCTGACCCATCGTGATCTCGGTCCACGTGCACGCTACGTCGGCAACCTCGTTCCAGCAGAGGAACTGATCTGGCAGGATCCGGTTCCCGCAATTGATTACGAGCTGGTTGACGCAGCAGACATTGCGCGGCTGAAGACCGGGATCCTCGCATCGGGACTGACCATACCCGAGCTCGTCAGAACTGCCTGGGCATCGGCTGCCAGCTTCCGGGGTACCGACATGCGCGGTGGAGCCAACGGTGCGCGCATTCGCCTCGCGCCGCAGAAGGACTGGGCGGTCAATAACCCGGCTGAGCTGTCGAAGGTGCTGAAGCGCCTTGAGGGCATCCAGAAAAACTTCAACAGCGCGCAATCAGGCGGGAAAAAAGTATCCATCGCCGATCTGGTCGTTCTGGGCGGTTCCGCAGCCATAGAGCAAGCTGCGAAAAATGCTGGCCACAACGTGCAGGTTCCTTTCATGCCAGGCCGTACAGATGCATCACAGGCCCAGACCGATGTGAGTTCTTTCGCGGTTCTCGAGCCGTATGCTGACGGGTTCCGCAACTACTTCGCGGTCGGTAACCGCCGGTCGGCACCGGAAATGCTTATCGATCGGGCCAATATGCTGAGCCTGAGCGTTCCTGAAATGACCGTTCTCGTCGGGGGTATGCGGGTCCTGAATGCAAACGTCGGGCAGTCCGCAGCCGGTGTGTTTACAAGCCGGCCCGGAACCTTGAGCAACGACTTCTTTGTAAACCTGCTCGATATGTCCACGCAATGGGCGAAGTCGCCCGCATCCGAGGGTGTGTACGAGGGTCGTGATCGCAGCACGGGAGCGCTCAGATGGACGGCTACCCCGGTTGATCTTGTTTTCGGGGCAAATTCCGAGCTGCGTGCAGTCGCAGAAGTCTATGCAGCTGACGACGCACGCGAGCAGTTCGTGCGTGATTTTGCTGGTGCATGGTCAAAGGTGATGAACCTGGACCGCTTTGACAGGCGCTGATCGCTGCGCGTGAACGGGGCTGCGCAATCTCTGTAGAATCCCACGAACGATCAGGACGATCGTTCGTGGAGGATTTCCCTGATGAGCAGCAGTAAAAAGGCCCCCGGTGCGCCTGTCAGTGTGGTAGTGATCGGTGTCGAGAACCTCGATGCGTCGCTGAAGTTCTATGCCGGTACGCTCGGTCTCAACATCGCGAAGACCTGGACGTGGCAAGGGCCTGACTTCGAGCGTTACTGGAAGCTGCCTGCGGGCAGCAAGGCGCGCTGCGCGTTCCTTGAGCACGGCACTGACCCCGTTGGGCGCATCCAGCTTATGGAGTTTGATGCTCCCAACCGGAAACTGGTGCGGCCGCCGAATATTCGCCGCGCCACGGGTCTCTTCAACCTGAACATCTACGCCAGCGACATCAAGAAGGATTACGAGCGGATCAAGGCGCAGGGCTTTACCTTCTGGAGCGAGCCGGCGCACAACAAGTTTGGTCCGGTGGTCGGCGAAACGCTGGAGGCGTCCTTCGATGCGCCGGACGGTGTGGTGATCAACCTGATTCAGCTGCTCACCGAAGATCCGAAGACGGTGATCGGGCGCATCGTCAGCTTCGTATCCAGATACGGCCGCACACCGACCGGTTTCACGTCGGTGGTGACGACGGCGGCTACCGTATCCGATATGGAGAAGGCGCTGGCCTTCTATTACGGCCCGCTGCACATGTCGCTGTTCATCGAGTCGGTTCTGCAGGGTGCAGAAACGAATCGCGCCCTGAGCCTGCCCGAGCATGCACAGACCCGCAGCGTGATCATCCAGGGCGATCACGAGTACGGCAAGATTGCGCTCGCAACGCCGATGAATTACGAGGTTCCGAGCCTGGTGCCGGATGCTGTGCCGCCAAATATCGGTTACCTGGCCCAGTCATTCGAGGTGCCTGACCTCGACGAAACGGCGCGTGGTGCTGCCGCCGTCGGTGCCGAAGTCTTCTCGGGACCGATGGAGATCGAGCAGCCTGGCCGGGGCAAGTGCAGGACGATGATCGTCCGCAACCCGGGCAGCGGGTTCCTGCAGGAACTGTTTCAGGTCTTATAGTCGCCAGGCGCCCGACCGGCCCAGCGCGTTGATAATTGCTAGGAAGTTTCTGGGTCGGGACACCGTAGAATCGGACACGTATAAAAGCGATGCAGGCCGCAAAGCAGCGGTTTTCGCGTCAGGTTCAGGAGAGTGGCATGAAATTATCAGTGATATTGTGGGGCATCCCGCAGTCCATGCGCGCATGCGCCGCTGTGTACCCGAAGTTTGCGGAACGCCTCAAAGAGCGTGATTGCATCGCGCAGTTCCAGCTGAAAGACCAGCCCAAGGGCCGCTGGATACAGCTAAAGAACGGCAAGATCTCGAGTCGCGCGGGTATCCACGAAAATCCTGATTTCAGGCTCTTCTTCAAGAACGAAAAGATTGCTGCGAACTTCCTGACGCCGCCCTTCGACCAGCTGGAACGCATCGATGCGGCCAAGAACTTCAAGCTGACCATGCAGGGGCCGGATGCCCTGGTGGACTGGTTCATGGCGCTGGTTGCGAGCATGGAGTCCTATACCTGGACCAGCGGCACCGACATGGGCAACGGGGTGATGCGCTACACGAACGGCACCAACGGTGGACCCATCTTCGTCTACGTGAAGGACGGCAAGATCCTCCGCACCACACCGATGGACCTCGACGACAGCGATGCGGGCTCTTACACGATCGAGGCGCGCGGCAAGACCTTTGTGCCGCCGCGCAAGACGACGCTCGCGGCGCACGGCCAGTGTCAGAAGTCGATGGTCTATTCGAAGAACCGCATTCTGAAGCCGATGAAGCGGGTCGACTTTGATCCGCATGGCGAGCGCAACATCCAGAACCGGGGCAAGTCGAAGTTTGTCGAGATCAGCTGGGAAGAAGCGCTCAATATTGTTTCTGGTGAAATCAAGCGCTGCAAGGCAGTTGGCCCGGGCGCTATCTGCGTGTCCAACGGCTCGCATCACCAGTGGGGCAACTTCGGTCATTATCTCAGTGCCTTTAACCGCTTCTGGAACCTGATCGGCACCACCAAGCTGGTGCACAACCCCGACAGCTGGGAAGGCTGGTTCTGGGGCGCGATGCATCACTGGGGTAACAGCATGCGTCTCGGCGCAGCCGAGCCCTATGGCACGGTTGAAGACTGTCTGAAAGAAGCCGACATGATGGTGTTCTGGTCCAGCGACCCGGACGCGAGCTACGGTTTCGAGGGCACGCAGCGCCGCCGCTGGGCCAAAGAGCTCGGCATCAAGATGGTGCACATCGACCCGTACATGAACCACACGGCTGCACACCTCGGTGGCAAGTGGTTCTCGCCCAAGCCCGGTACGGATGCGGCATTCGCGCAAGCGCTCTGCCACGTCTGGATTACCGAAGGGACCTACGACAAGGAGTTTGTGGAGAAGCGCACGACGGGCTTCGCGGAATGGAAGGCCCACGTGCTCGGTGAGGACGACGGTATCGCCAAGACCCCCGAGTGGCAGGAAACTGAAACCGGTATCCCGGCACGCGAGGTGCGGGCACTGGCCCGCGAGTGGGGCAAGAAGAAGACCTATCTCGGTGTCGGTGGCTGGGGTTGCGGTGTAGGCGGTGCCTGCCGCGGGCCGACCGGCACGCAGTGGGCGCGGATGATGACCATCCTCGGTGCCATGCAGGGCATGGGCCGGCCAGGCTCCAACTTCGGCAACCTGCAGTTCGGTGCGCCGGTCGATATGAACTTCTATTTTCCCGGCTATGCCGAGGGCGGCATGTCAGGTGATCTGGCCTACAGCGCCAACTCGACCAACAACTATCAGCGCATGCCGCACATCATCACCATGAGCACGGTGAAGCAGGCGATCCCGCGGATGTGGCTGCCCGAGGCGATCACCCAGGGCAAGGCGATGGGCTACCTGACCGCGGTTGATTCTGTGCAGGGCCAGTTCTTTCCTTTTGGCTATCCCTCGCCCGGCCATGTGCCGGTAGAGATGCTCTACAAGTACGGCAGTGCCTCCTTCGGCACGATGGTCAACGGAAATCGCTGGGTCAACATGTACCAGCATGAGAACCTGAAGTTCGTCGTGAACCAGTCGGTCTGGTGGGAAGGCGAGACGCCCTATTCGGATGTCATCCTGCCGGCGTGTACGGTGTTCGAGCGCTGGGATATCGGCGAGTGGTACAACGTTGGCCCGGCCTATGTGCACCACATGTATTCGATGAACAACCATCGCGTGATCTCGATGCAGCACAAGTGTATCGAACCGCTCGGTGAGTCGAAGTCTGACTACGATATCTTCCTGGCGATTGCCGAGAAGCTCGATATGGGCGCGATTTACTCCGAAGGGGGTAACTCCGAGTTCGAGTGGTGCAAACGCGCATTCGATTCATCGGATATGGCGAAGAATATTTCCTGGCGCCAGTTCCTGAAGAAGGGTTACTACGTCGTACCTCCGGAGCCCGAAGGCTCGCGAGCACCTACAGCCATGAAATGGTTTTATGAAGGCCGCAAAAAAGATGTGCCAGAGCCGTATCCGCTGCCGTCGGACTTCGTGAGCAACTACGGTGAGGGCCTGCAAACGCCGTCGGGTAAATACGAGTTTGTGCCGACCACGCTGAAGCGCTTCAGTGATCCGGAGCGTCCGCCGATGAACAAATACATGCGGACCTTCGAGAACCCCGAGAACAACCCGGAACTGGCGAAGTACCCCCTGCAGTTGTTGTCACCGCATTCGCGTTACCCCTTCCATGTCATGGGTGATGATGAAGGCTGCTTCCTTCGGGATATCCGCGAGCATCGCGTCAAGATCGGGGAACACTATTACTTCGTGGCGCGTGTCAGTCCTGAGGATGCGAAGGCGCGCGGCATCAAGGACGATGACCTGATCCGGCTGTGGAATGACCGCGGCTCCGTTGTTTGTGCGGCGCAGGTCACCGGCCGGCTGCGGCCTGGTGTAGTCAGCGCCTCGACCGCATCGGCTGAATACCGACCGATGGGCGAGCCTGGCAAGTCAACCGACCTGGGTGGCTGCGTTAACCTGCTTAACTCAAGTAAATCCATCACCCCGAAAAGCCATGGTATCGCGCCGAACACGACACTGATCCAGTTCGAGAAGTGGACCGGCGTGGATACCTGGAAACCGGCGGAGGTCGCCTGAGATGGCCAAAAAATGGAACATGATCGTCGATGTTGAGCGCTGCAATAACTGCCGCGCCTGCTTCCTGGCGGTCAAGGACGAACACACCGGCAATGATTTTCCGGGCTATGCGGCGGAACAGCCGGCGATGGGTGCCAACTGGCTGAATATTGAGCGCAAGGAGCGTGGCAGCTATCCGGTCGTCGAGGCGCACTTCATGCCGGTCATGTGCAATCACTGCGATGATGCGCCCTGCATGAAGGCCGCAAAGAACGGTGCGGTTAGCAAGCGAGCCGACGGTATCGTCATCATCGATCCCGAAAAGAGTAAAGGCCAGAAGCAGATCGTCGAGGCCTGCCCCTACCGCGCGATTTCCTGGAACGAGGAAAAACAGATTCCACAAATATGGATCTTTGATGCGCATCTGCTCGACCAGGGCTGGAGCCAAACCCGTGTTGAACAATGCTGTCCTACCGATGTGTTCAGGTCTGTGAAGGTCGAAGACGAGGAGATGCAGCAGATCAGGGAGCAGGAGGGACTGGAAGTCTTGCAGCTGGAGCTCGGCACGAAGCCCCGCGTGTACTACAAGAACCTGCATCTGATGACCAAGTCCCTGGTCTGTGGCTCAGTGGCGGCTGATATCAATGGCGTTGACGAATGCGCCGAGGGTGCGCAGGTCGTACTCAAACAGGATGGTCGCGAACTCGGTCGCGCGACGACCGATACCTTCGGTGAGTGGAAGATCGACAAACTGGAGCCGAACAGCGGCAAATACCAGCTGGAAATCAGCAGCGTATCAGGCCGTTTCTCGATGGAGTTTGAGCTCGGTGGCGAGAGCCGCTATCTCGGCGTCATGAAACTCGCGTGAGTACAAAGTGGACGCTACTCGTTTCGCAAGAAACGGTAGCGTCCACTCCAGGTAAGCGTCCGCTTTAAGATCAGATCAGGCCGTGGGCGACCATAGCCTTGGCAACTTTTATGAAGCCGGCGATGTTGGCACCGACCACGTAGTTGCCTTTCGCTCCGAATTCCTCGGCGGTCTCCCAGCAGTTCTGGTGAATGTTCTTCATGATCTCGGCGAGGCGCTTCTCTGTGTACTCGAAAGTCCAGGAGTCGCGGCTGGCATTTTGCTGCATCTCCAGTGCGCTCGTTGCCACGCCGCCGGCGTTCGCTGCCTTGCCTGGACCGTAGGCGATGCCAGACGCCAGAAACACCTTCACGCCCTCAGGCGTGGTAGGCATGTTGGCGCCTTCGCCGACCGCGATGCAGCCGTTCTTCACCAGTGTGGCTGCGTCCTTGCCGTTGATCTCGTTTTGCGTGGCCGATGGCATGGCAACCTGGCAGGGGATGTCCCAGATGTTCCCGCCGGCCACGTACTTGGCATGCTTGTGGTACTCGATGTAATCCTTGATCCGGCGGCGCTCGCGCTCCTTGAGTTGTTTTACCAGCTCAACATCGATGCCGTTCTTGTCCTGGATTACTCCGTCTGAGTCGGAGCAGGCCACTACCTTGCCGCCAAGCTCGTGAATTTTCTCGATGGTATAGATCGCGACGTTGCCAGAGCCAGAGACGATGCAGGTCTTGCCCTCAAAGCTGTCCTTGCGGACTTCCAGCATCTCCCTGACGAAATAGGTGGTGCCATAGCCAGTGGCCTCGGTGCGCACCAGCGATCCGCCGTAGCCCAGACCCTTGCCGGTCAAAACGCCTGCCTCATAGCGCGAGGTGAGCCGCTTGTACTGGCCAAACATAAAGCCGATTTCGCGGCCGCCGACACCGATGTCGCCGGCAGGCACGTCGGTGTACTCGCCGATATAGCGCATGAGCTCCGTCATGAAGCTCTGGCAGAAGCGCATGACTTCATTATCGCTCTTGCCCTTGGGGTCGAAATCCGAGCCGCCCTTGCCGCCGCCGATCGGCAGCCCGGTCAATGCGTTCTTGAAGATCTGCTCGAAGCCGAGGAACTTGATGATGCCGAGGTATACAGAGGGGTGAAAGCGCAGACCACCCTTGTAGGGGCCGAGCGCGCTGTTGTACTGGACACGAAACCCGCGGTTGATCTGCACCTCGCCACGATCATCCTGCCACGGAACCCGGAAGATGATCTGACGCTCTGGTTCGCAGATACGCTCGATTATCTT
>JBATNV010000075.1:0-1576 GCA_049290495.1 Gammaproteobacteria bacterium
AAACCAACGTGGTTCTCGCTACATGTACCACGAACCGTGCCACGTACCGATGCAGACGATGCCGGGGATCAAGGTGGTCAACGCGCTGATGGGGCAGCAGGTCGATCTCTCCGATCGCTGTTGCGGTGAATCGGGCACACTGGCCGTGACGCGCCCTGACATATCAACCCAGGTTCGCTACCGCAAGCAGGAAGAAATCGAAAAGGGCGCCGACAGGCTGCGTGCCGATGGATTTGCCGGCACACTGAAGGTGCTGACCTCGTGCCCCTCGTGCCTGCAGGGTCTGTCGCGCTACAACGACGATGGCGAAACACGGGCGGACTATATCGTTGTCGAATTGGCCAGACACCTGCTTGGTGAGGGCTGGATGGAGAGCTACGTGCAAAAAGCCAACAATGGAGGGATTGAACGTATTCTGCTTTAAATAATTGCATCGATCAGTAACCAACCCATATCGGATGCATATTCTCATGCCTGCATGAGAATAATACTATGATTCTGTGACATTTTTCCTGTTAAGGAGGGCTCAATCCATTTATCTTGGACAGCAATCGGTGACTTTTATCCGCGTATGGTCAATACGGCATGGAGCCAAGAATCATGACTGAGCCCTCTAAAACTTGTGAACTTTGCATTTCAACCGGCGGAGAACTGGTCTGGGAAAACACACTCTGCCGCGTCGCTCATATTGCCGATCCGGACTACCCCGGTTTCTGCCGTGTCATCCTGAATCGACACGAACTTGAAATGACCGATCTGGAAGAGGATGAACAGCAAGAGATGATGCGGGTTGTCTTGGGCGTTGAAGCCACCCTGCGCAGACTGGTCAATCCGGATAAAATCAACCTCGCCAGCCTTGGTAACATGACTCCCCACGTTCACTGGCATGTCATCCCGCGCTGGCGTGAGGATCGCTGTTTTCCCAATCCGATATGGGGTTCGGGGCAAAGGACAATCGTCTCAATACCAGCGGCTATCGAAACCGCCCGTCTAAAAGACGCATTGGTGGATCTGCTCGGTGGACCGATGGCCGCATCGAGAGGGTGCATGCCATGAATGCCAGGTCACCCATTACCTTCGCGATTCGCGATCTGCAGTCCGGCTGTGCGATCATTTCTCGTATTTCATTGGCCAATCCCGAGCAGGCTGAAGTCGACCTAAGCCACTTACTGGACAGCCTTCTGGCCAACCCGCCCGATGGAGAAACTTATTTCAGGCTACTCGAACATATGCGTCTCCCTGTCACCTTTGTAGCAGAGGAACTGGCCAAGCGTTACCTGAACAAACCCCTTCCACTCGCTGACCTCGAAGAGGAAATTTTTCAGCAGGTCGTCGCCCTCTGGCTGAAATCAGCAAGGGCCTACGCGCATTGCGCCGAGAGGGATTCAACGGAAGAAGACGCCGCCCATGCCCAGCGGGTAGCCATGATCCTGCACCGCTGTATCCATCACAGCGGCATGGCCATTGTTGAGCATCTGCGTGCGCGACGTGAATTTCCATGGGGTTTGTGGCTTGACCTGCATGGCTACTACGCCAGTGCCGAAGAGTGGGGAATCGCCACCCTGCCCATTCCCGA
>JBATNV010000076.1:0-1734 GCA_049290495.1 Gammaproteobacteria bacterium
GGCGGCTCTGTGCCTTCCTGGAACAGCACCCTGCAGCGATCGCCATCCAGCAACTGCCGCCACTCGTCCTCGGAGCGGCCGCCTGGCGTAAAACCTGTCATGACTCTCTCCGGCAATCAGGCAATGCCCGTCAGCAGAGTATGGCACGAGTGCAAAAGTGGCCGTACGCGGGCCGATCTGTGCCGCAGTTCGCGCCTGCCCACTGCCGATTAGGGCAGGATGACATGCTATCTTCCTGACGAGATCGGCCTGACCGGGATCAGCCATGGCGCGGAATGTCACAGCACTGGCGAATACGGATCAGCTGCAGCAAGCGAAGCAGCTGGGCGAGCAGGTCAACCGGGAGGTCGGCCAGGTCATCCTCGGCAAGCAAACCGAGATCGAACTCGCTTTCACCTGCCTGCTGGCCGGCGGTCACCTGCTGATTGAAGACGTGCCCGGCGTCGGCAAGACCCTGCTCGCACGGGCACTTTCTGCAGTGCTCGGCCTGTCGTTCCGCCGCATCCAGTTCACCAGCGATATGCTGCCTGCCGACATCATCGGTATGTCCGTCTACGAACAGGACAGCGCAAGATTTCGCTTTCACCCTGGGCCAGTTTTCGCCCACATCGTGCTGGCCGACGAAATCAATCGCAGCACGCCCAAGGCGCAGAGCGCACTGCTCGAAGCGATGGAAGAAAACCAGGTCACGCTGGACGGTGAAACTCACCTGCTGCCGGTGCCATTTTTCGTCATCGCCACACAGAACCCGCTGCACCAGGCCGGCACCTACCCGCTGCCTGAATCACAGCTGGACCGCTTCCTGATGCGACTCGGCCTCGGCTATCCGGCCGAAGTGCTGGAACGGAAACTATTGCGCGGTGAGGACCGGCGCCTCCTGCTCACAGAGTTGCAGCCCGTCATCGACAGCGCCGGACTCCGGACACTACAGACTGTGGCGCGAGAACTTTTCCTCTCCGAAGCGCTGCTCGACTATGTACAGGCGCTGGTACGTTATACGCGTCAGTCAACGCTGTTCGAACTGGGTCTGTCACCACGCGGTGCCCAGGATCTGGTGATGGCTGCACGCTGCCTCGCCCTGCTACACGGCCATCCCGGCGTGCACCCGGAAGACGTCAAGGCGGTGTTCGCTGCAGTGGCAGGCCACCGCTTGCAGCCACGCCCGGGTAGCGCGGCCGCTGTTCGTGATCCAGCCAGACTGGTGCTGGAGTCAGTGCCGATACCCTGAGTCCGGGCACCGGACGCACAACGCCGTGGACATGAAACTCTCCCGCCCGGCACTGGCAGCACTGATGCAGCGCTGGTTCCGGCGCCGCCAGGGACCAGACGGCGACAGCATCGAACTCCATCAGCGCCGTATCTACATACTCCCGACCCGCATCGGCCTCGGCTTCGGCCTCGTGCTGTTCACCATGCTGCTAGGCGCGCTCAACTACAGCAACAACATGGGTTTTGCCCTGGCCTTTCTACTGACATCGGTCACTGTGGTGAGCATTCATCACTGCCAGAGAAACCTCGCCGACCTGCGCCTGACAGTCGACGGTTGTACGCCCGTGTTCGCCGGCGAGATGATCGAATGCAGCGTGCGGATCACAAATCCCGGCCGCAGCGCACGCTTCCAGATCAGCGCCGGGCCGGCGGCCGCGCTGACGCCGCCGGTTGATCTCGCAGCAGAGGGCAGCGGAACACTGCGACTGAGTCTGCCGACCAGCCGGCGCGGCACGCTGCCCTGTC
>JBATNV010000077.1:0-7651 GCA_049290495.1 Gammaproteobacteria bacterium
ACGCAGGCTGAGGCAGAAGCTGGAAGTGATACTGAAAGCGAAAGTGGAGCAAGGCCCGCGGCGGAAGCGACGCAATGAGAAATGCACGCTGGCCGGTCTGGTGCCTCATGCTGCTGGCGCTCGCCGCCGAACTGCTGCCACTGCCGGCTTTAGCGCAACCTTTCCGGCCTGCGCTGACCACCATGACGCTGATTTACTGGACACTGATGTGGCCGGGCCGCTTCGGCATATTCACTGCGTTTGTCTTTGGGCTGCTGATCGATATTGCTCAGGGCAGCCTGCTCGGCCAGCATGCGCTGACCCTGAGCATGGTCAGTTATGTGGTGTTGCGCGTGCATCTGCAGCTGCGCGTCTTCCCGCTCTGGCAGCTGACGCTGGCGGTTTTTGCCCTGCTCTTTCTCGAAGCCTTTCTGCTGCTGTGGATCGATGGCGCAACCGGACGCGCCACGCTGGGTCCACAGCGCTGGGGGCCGATCTTTGCTGGGGCCGTGTTCTGGCCGATATTGATGGCCTTGATGGACCGCGTCCGCGAACGCCTCGAACGGCGTAAATCGAGCTTCAGCTGAGGCCGGACCGGAACATGGCAACTGCATCGCGTATCAAGGAGCACTGGCGGGAACAGCAACTGTTCAACGCCCGTATCCTTCTCACGGTGTTCATCCTGCTGACACTGATCTCGCTGGTGATCATCCGGCTGGCGCAGCTGCAGGTCCTCAAGTACGACTACTACTCGGCGCAGTCCAGCGGAAACCAGATTCGCGCTGAGCCCATTCCGCCGATACGCGGGCTGATCCTCGACCGCAACGGCAAGGTGCTGGCAGAGAACACGCCGAGCTATCAGCTGGAGATCACGCCGGAACGCGTTCCGGACATGCAGGACACGCTCGCGCGGCTGGTTGCTGCCGGCATTCTCGCCACCGGGGACCTGGCGGAGCTCCGCGAACTGCTGGCGAGTCGCCGCTCTTTCGAAACGCTGGTGATCGCCGAACACCTCAGCGACGAAGAACTGGCAGCCTTCGCTGTACGCCGACCGCAGTTTCCCGGCCTCGAGATGCGCGCCCGCCTCGGACGCAACTACCCCTACGGTGCGGCCGCAGCGCACGTGCTCGGCTACGTCGGCAGCATGAGCGTTGCCGACAAGCGTGAACTCGACCCGGCGGAATATGCCGGCACCACGCATGTCGGCAAGAGCGCAGCGGAGCGCAGCTTCGAACACGATCTGCACGGCACCTCGGGCCACGAGGACATGGTCGTCAATGCGCATGGCCGCAAGATGCGGGTACTCAACCGCGTGCGTCCGCAGCCGGGCCAGGATGTGATCCTGACCATCGATCTGGATGTGCAGCTGGCCGCCAGCAATGCGATGGCCGGCCGGCGCGGCGCGGTCGTGGCCATCGATCCGGACAACGGCGAAATACTGGCCTTCACCAGCACGCCCGGCTACGACCCGAATGCGATCAGCGCAGGGCTGAGCCGGCGCGCCTATCTGGCCCTGCAGGAAGACATCGACCGGCCGCTCTTCGATCGCGCACTGCGCGGCCAGTACCCGCCGGGGTCCACGATCAAACCGATCGTGGCACTTGCAGGTCTGCATTACGGCGTTACCTCTGCCGAGAAGCGCGTGTCCTGTGGCGGATATTTTTCACTGCCGGGCAGCAGCCACCGCTATCGCGACTGGAAGCCTGGCGGCCACGGCAACATCGACCTGTACGAAGCTATAGAGCAGTCCTGTGACGTGTACTTTTACGGCCTCGCCCGCGATCTCGGTATCGAGCGCATGGGCGGATTCATGCGTGAATTCGGCTTGGGTGCGCCTACGGGTATCGATCTCGAGGGTGAACAGCGCGGCGTTGTGCCCTCACCCGCCTGGAAGAAAAAGGCTTTCAGGAACCCGGCGGCACAGGTCTGGTTTCCCGGCGAAACCGTTATCGCCGGCATCGGCCAGGGATACGTGCTGGTAACACCGCTACAGCTCGCCCATGCGGCTGCCACGCTTGCAGCGCGCGGCAAGCGCTTTCAGCCGACGCTGCTGAAGGGCGCACGCGACCCCCATACCGGTGTCATCGAATACCACGCCGCAACGTCGCTGCCGGCAGTCGAGGAACAGGATGCACTGCGCTGGGATGCGGTCATCGAAGGCATGCACGGCGTCATGCAGGGGCCGCGCGGCACCGCGCGCGGCGTCGGCATGCGTGCCGCCTTTCCGATGGCAGGCAAGAGCGGCACCGCACAGGTTTTTTCCGTCGCGCAAGGCCAGAAATACAAGGCCAGCGAAGTCGATATACGGCGACGCGACCATGCGCTGTTCATCGCTTTCGCACCACTCGATGCACCGCGCATCGCCGTCGCGGTGGTCATCGAAAATGGCGAGAGCGGCAGCAAGGCAGCCGCCCCTATCGCTCTTGATGTGATCAATGCCTACCTGAAACCGGTTCCTGCAACATGAATAACCCGATGCTAAACATCAGCACCGAGACCCGGAGCCGGGTTGAACAGGGCCTGGGGGCGCGCGTGTTGCGGGCCCTGCATATAGACGGACCACTGCTGATCGGCATTCTGGGCGTGCTGGTATTCAGTCTGCTGGCGCTCTACAGCGCGGAAGGACAACAGATCCGCGAGCTGATGGATCAGGCGGCGCGCATGCTGCTCGCACTTGGCGTGCTGCTTTTAATGGCGCAGATCAATCCCGGCTGGCTCCGGCGTGGCGCACCGTTCGTCTATGCGCTTGGCCTGCTGCTGCTGATGCTGGTGCTCGCTACGGGCGAGATCGGCAAGGGCGCACAGCGCTGGCTCGATATCGGTATACGCTTCCAGCCTTCGGAGATCATGAAGCTCGGCGTACCGCTGCTGCTCTGCTCGCTACTGCACGACAGAGCCCTGCCGCCATCGCCAGGTGTCGTGATTGTGGCAATTCTGATCACCTTCCTGCCCGCAGGCATGATCGCCATACAGCCGGATCTCGGCACTGCGATCCTGATCGTGTTATCCGGTGCGGTGGTGATCTTTCTCGCTGGTCTCGGCTGGCGTTACATCGCTGCAGCGGCAGCGCTGGCGGCGGCAGCGATGCCGGCGCTGTGGATGGTCATGCACGACTACCAGCGCAAGCGCATCCTGACCCTGCTCGACCCGGAAAGCGACCCGCTCGGTGCCGGTTATCACATCATCCAGTCGAAGATCGCCATCGGTTCGGGCGGCGTATTCGGCAAGGGCTGGCTCAATGGCACGCAGGGCCAGCTCGAATTCCTGCCCGAACGACATACTGACTTTATCTTCGCGGTGATCGGCGAGGAATTTGGCCTGTTCGGCGCGCTGGCGCTGCTGGCCCTTTATCTGTTCATCGTTGGCCGCGGCCTGTTTATCGCCGCCAACGCACCCGATACCTTTACGCGCCTGCTGGCCGGAACCCTCAGCACCACCTTCTTCTTCTATGTATTCGTGAACACCGCCATGGTGATGGGACTGATCCCGGTAGTCGGCGTACCGCTGCCGCTGGTCAGCGCCGGTGGCACATCGATGGTGACCCTGATGGCGTGTTTCGGTATTCTGATGTCCATTCACACCCACCGGAAGCTGGTAGCTCGATGATTCCGACCCTTTATGGCCGGCAACGGGCCGCGGCGGCTTTTGCCGCACTGATCGTTACTGCAGGCTCGCTCATGCTCAGCGCTGCACCCGCCTGGAGCCTCGACGCCGAGCGCCCGGACGTACGCGAGTTCATGGCTGAACTGTCGACCAATGACGGCTTCGAGATGCAATACCTGTCCACGGTGTTTGCGGGCATCGAATCCCGGCAAAGCATCATCGACGCCATGAGCCGGCCGGCCGAGAAGGTCAAACCCTGGTTCGAATACCGGGCAATTTTTCTCACGCCCCGCCGCATCAGCGACGGCGTCGATTTTTTCCGCACGCATGAGACAGAACTGCGACGGATCGCGCTCAAAACCGGCGTGCCGGCGGAAATCATCGCGGCCATCATCGGTGTTGAAACCTTCTATGGCACCCGGACTGGCAGCTACCGTGCCGTTGATGCGCTGGCCACGCTGGCCTTCGACTATCCGCCGCGCAGCAAGTTTTTCCGCAGCGAACTGCGCCAGCTGTTCCTGCTGGCCCGCGACGAGCAACTCGACATCAACCAGTTGACCGGCTCCTATGCCGGTGCACTGGGCCCGCCGCAGTTCATCCCGAGCAGCTATCGCAACTTCTCCGTGGATGGCGACAACGATGGCCGGCGCAATCTCCTGTCCGACTGGGACGATATCTTTGCCAGTGTCGCCAATTACTTCGTGGTGCATAACTGGCAGTCCGCCCAGCCAGTCGCCGTACCGGCGCGGCTGAAGCCGGACAACACGCGCAGCGACAGCGAAAACGATCTCGTGTTGCGCGATACGGTCGAGTCGCTGAGGCGTCAGGGCGTGGACTTCATTACAGACCTGCCGGCCAAAGCACCAGCGATACTGATCACCCTCGCGGGTGAAGAAGGCACCGAGTACTGGGTCGGGTTTCAGAATTTTTACGCAATCACCCGTTACAACCGCAGCCCGATGTATGCACTCGCGGTGTTCCAGCTCAGCGAAGCCATCGCAGCAGGCGCCCGGAAAACCGATGCTGCGCCCTGAGCGCTGCCTGGCCATCGGCCTCTGCATCGGCCTGTTCCTGACCGGCTGTTCGAGCGTGGGGCCGGTAAAACCGTCAGCCCCTGTCGCACGCGCACCAGCGCAGACGCCGCCACCGGCCCCACCTTCAGCACCGGCACCGACTGGACCTGCGGCCAGCGCCGGTAACCCGCCCTTCTACGAGGTTTACGGCGAACGCTACTTCGTCATGCCAAACAGTGAAGGCTACCGGCAGACCGGCGTAGCCTCATGGTATGGCGAGGCCTTTCACGGCAAGCGCACCTCGAGCGGCACGATCTACAACATGCATGAGCTGACTGCCGCTCACAAAACCCTGCCGCTACCCTCGCTGGTCCGCGTCACGAACCTCAGCAACGGCAAAAGCGTGGTGGTGACGGTCGATGACCGCGGGCCGTTCGTAAAAGGCCGGCTCATCGACCTTTCCTATGCGGCCGCAAAGGAACTCGACATCGTACGGACCGGCACTGCCGAAGTTGAGATCGAGGCACTGGGCGGAGCCTCCGGTGCCGGACCCATGATCGTATACAGCCGCGGGAACAGTCCTTCAGCGCCATCGCCAGCAGGCGGAAACATCGCACCGACACTGGTGCCCGCACAACATCTCTATATGCAGGTCGGCGCCTTCGGCACTCTCGCCAACGCAGAACGACTCAAGGCCCGCCTGGAAAGCAATGGTGTCAGCAAGGTCGTCATCCGCTACGATAGCGCTGCCAGCAAGACGCTGTATCGCGTGCGCATCGGCCCGCTGTCGGGATCATACGAATACGATGTGCTGGCAAGCCGTATAGCAGCACTGCAAATCGGCAGCCCGAGTCTGGTTACCGAATCGCCGGACAGCTGACTCATCCAACTTCTGCATTATTTCCAGGAGCCCACGAAGAATGACGCAACGTACGCTGAGCCGCGTATTGGTCAGCCTCCTCTGGCTGGCCGGACTGACCGCCACTGTCGCGCAAAGCGCTGATAGCCTGCAGATCCCGGCGCCGCCGGCCATCAGCGCCAAGGCCTACATGCTGATGGACCAGAGCAGCGGGCAGACGCTTGTCAGCCTCAACGAGAATCAGCGCCTTGATCCGGCCAGCATCACCAAGCTGATGACCGCCTATGTGGTATTCCGCAGCATCAAGAGCAAACGTATCGGACTCGAAGACCCGGTCACCATCAGCGAGACGGCGTGGCGGACCGGCGGCTCGCGGTCCTTCATCGATCTCGGCAGCCAGGTGCCGGTTTCAGTGCTGCTGCAGGGCGTAATCGTCCAGTCCGGCAACGATGCGAGCGTCGCACTGGCCGAGCACGTGGCGGGCAGCGAATCGGCATTTGCCGACCTGATGAACCAGTACGCCAAAGAGCTGGGCATGAAAGACACCAGCTACCGCAATGCGACCGGCTTGCCGGATCCCGAGCACTACACGACTGCAGCCGACATCCTCAGGATTGCCAGCGCGATCATCCGCGACTTTCCCGAGTACTTCCACTGGTACTCACAGAAGGAATTCAGCTGGAACGGCATCACGCAGAGCAACCGCAACGGCTTGCTGTGGCGGGACAGCACAGTGGACGGCATGAAGACCGGGCATACCGATTCTGCCGGCTACTGCCTGGTGTCCTCGGCGATGCGCGACGGTATGCGACTGGTCGCCGTGGTGCTGGGTACCGACAGCCCGACAGTCCGCGAGCGCGACTCACAAACCCTGCTGAACTACGGCTATCGCTTCTGGGAAACGAAACGGATTCTGACGGCAGGACAATCGCTCAAGGAATTACGGGTCTGGAAGGGTGAGTCTGAACTGGTCAACATCGGCGTCAACCAGGACGTCTGGGCAACGCTGCCGCGTGGAAGTGGCGCACAGATCAGTTCGAAGCTCTCGCTGCCTACGCAACTGATCGCACCACTCGATACAAAAACGGCACTCGGTAAAGTGCTGTTGAGCGTCGGCGACAAGCCGATCGCCGAAGCCAAGCTGTATCCGCTCAAACCGGTGCCGACCGGCTCGCTCTGGCAACAGGGGCGCGACACCGTATTGCTCTGGATGGAATAGGGAAGCACCGGAACATGGCCGCACCACTGCGCACCGCCTGGTTCAATGGCAGCTTCATGCCGCTGGCAGAAGTCCGTATTTCACCGCTCGACCGCGCTTTCCTGTTTGGCGACGCCGTTTATGAGGTCATCCCGGTCTATGCCGGGCAGACATTTCTGCTCAATCCGCACCTAGAACGCCTGGAACGCAGCCTGCACGAGCTTTGTATCCGCAACCCCTATCGCCGTAATGAATGGATTGACATCGTCACCGGGCTTATCGAGCAGAACGGTGGCGGAAGTATTTCGGTCTATCTGCAAGTCAGCCGCGGTGCCGACACCGGACGCGATCACGCCTTTCCACCGGACACTGTGCCGCCAACAGTATTCGGTATGGCCTCGACCATGGCCGAGCCGCATCCCGATCAGCTCGGCATGCGCGCGATTACGCTCGTCGACCAGCGCTGGTCACGCTGCGACATCAAGTCCACCGCGCTGCTCGCCAATCTGCTCGCCCGTCAGGCAGCACGCGAGGCCGGCGCCGGTGAAGCGATCCTCTTGCGTGACGGCCAGCTGACTGAAGGTTCAGCAAGCTCGGTAATCATCGTCGAGCATGGCGTACTGATCCGGCGACCTTCCGGGCCGGCGTTGCTGCCAGGTACGACGACCGATGCGGTATTTGCATCCGCCGCCAGGGTCGGGGTCGTCTGCCGTGACGAGATGATCAGCGAACAGCGTTTGCGTCAGGCCGATGAGATCTGGATCGCAGCTGCCACTCGCGGCATCACACCGGTGCTGGAACTCGATGGCAAAAAGATCGGCGACGGTCGTCCCGGCCCGGTGTGGCGACAGGTTGCGGCGGCTTTTGAGGGCATGAAGCCACACGGAACGACCCATTGAGCGAGGAGACGCTGCTCGAGTTTCCCTGCGCCTTTCCGCTGAAAGTCATGGGTCTCAACCAGCCCGCCTTCGAACAATATGTGGTTGAGATCGTCCGCAC
>JBATNV010000078.1:0-31190 GCA_049290495.1 Gammaproteobacteria bacterium
GTAGCGCGCCTCCCCTGATTCCATGACGCGTGCAAGTATCGATGTGGCTTCGCGCTGGTAGCGGCGCAAGGCAGCGTTGACGAGCCCCGCGGCGCGCGGCTGTCCGAGCAGACGTGTGGCGCCGACGGTGGCGGATACAGCTGCGTAGTCTGGTTGATCAGGATCATTGAGCTGATAGAGGCCGACCGAGAGTAATGCTTCGAGAATCCTGTCGCGGTTGCGCAGTGGCCGGTCGAGCAGCTCGGCGAGGATCGCCTGATGCCGGTGATGCCAGCGCACTGCACCGAAAGCCAGTGACTGGATGTGGGCACGGTCGCGATCGGCGATACCGGTTATGTCTGCTGTGGCGAGCGCAGACTCAAGGGTTACGCCCTGCTCGATGACCTGCAGAACTGCGCGCGCGGCCATCGCGCGGTTGAGTGATCCGGCTGCGTCGGACTGACTGTCGGCAGCCGGGCGCTGCCAGGGCTTACGTTGCTTCACTCGCCGAGTACCGTGCCTGCCAGTGGCCGGCTGCGGGCCAGATCTGTGGCAGCCACTTTCTGCTTGCCAGGCAGTTGTACGGTGCGGAGGTCGAGTACACCGTCGCCAGTCTGAACACTGATCCCTTCAGTGCCTACAGCGATAATCTGTCCGGGCGCCGGCTGGGTACCGCCAGCCGGGTTACCCGCGCTTTGCACGCTGGCGGCAAAACAGCGCAGCTGCTGTCCGGCGAGCGTGGTTTCGGCGACTGGCCAGGGGTTATAGGCGCGTATCTGTCGGGCAATCTGTGCGGCTGGCTGTCGCCAGTCGATGCGACCATCCGCTTTGCTGATGCGGCCGGCATAGACGATACCGTCGCCTGCCTGGGGTCGCGACGGCAGAGTGCCAGCCAGCAGACCATCGAGCGTTGCCGACAGCGTATCTGCCCCCAGGGCTGCCAGCCGCTGTTCGAGCTCACCAGCCGTTTCCTGTACATCGATGACAAGCGGAGCGCAGCGGTAGACCGGCCCCGTATCCAGACCAGCCTCCATCGCCATGATGCTGACGCCGGTCTCGTGGTCACCAGCAAGGATCGCGGCCTGGATCGGCGAGGCGCCGCGCCAGCGGGGCAGAATTGAAGCGTGCACATTCACGCAGCCATGCGACGGAATATCCAGCACCGCTGGCGGCAGCAGCAGTCCGTAGGCCACTACCACGAGCAGATCGGGTGCGAGCGCGCGCAGCTCATCCTGGGCGGCTTCAGTCTTCAGTGTCGCCAGCTGCAGTACCGGGATCCCGAGCTCAATCGCCAGCTGTTTTACCGGACTTGCGCCCAGGCGTCGGCCGCGTCCAGTCGGGCGGTCGGGCTGAGTCAGCACCGCGACCGGGCGATGGCCGCGGTTGCACAGCATCCGCAGCGTCGGCGTTGCAAAGGCTGGCGTACCGGCAAAGATAATCCGCGCGTCATTCATGATGTCGGGGCATCTTGCCGGATGCGCGCGGCGGCGTGCCGCTCAGCGCACTGCTTCGGGTTGATGGCGGGAAGATTCCGTGCTGTCTTTGCGCCGGGCCTTGGCGGCCCGCTTTTTCAGTCGGCTGCGCTTGAGTTCGGAGAGGTAATCGACAAACAGCTTGCCTTCGAGATGATCCATCTCGTGCTGGATACAGACAGCCAGCAGACCTTCGGCATCGAGCTCGAAAGACTTGCCGTTCCGGTCGAGTGCGCGAACGCGGATATGGGCGGCGCGTTCTACCGGTTCGTTGACACCGGGTACCGACAGGCAACCCTCTTCGCTGATATCGCTGCCTTCACGATCCAGGATTTCCGGGTTGATGAAGCACAAGGGCTGGTCGCGGGTTTCGGATACATCCAGAACCAGCAGCCGGATATGCCGGTCTACCTGCGTGGCAGCCAGGCCAATGCCCGGTGCCGCGTACATGGTTTCGAACATATTGTCGGCCAGCAGGCGGTGCTCAGCGGTCACTGCTGTGACCGGCTGCGCCTTTATCCGCAGACGCGGATCGGGATACTCGATGATTTTCAGCACCGCCATGTCGCTTCCTTCACAGTTTGGTGCCAAGTGCTATGTAACTTGCTCAAAATTATGATACATCTGCAATGGTAAGCCGGGGTCGGGTTTCCCCGGAGTTGTTGTCGCATCTGGTCAGCCGCGCGAACGCCACGAGTATACCGTGGGGGCATTCGTCGTCGGCAGGCCTTCCTATCAGGGATGGAGTCCCCATGAAAATCTCCCAGTCCGGGCCAGTCCAGCAGCATGGTTTTCGTGGTCGTCTGGCCAGCATATTG
The DNA here is from genome assembly GCA_049290495.1 of Gammaproteobacteria bacterium. Classification (GTDB taxonomy): domain Bacteria; phylum Pseudomonadota; class Gammaproteobacteria; order Steroidobacterales; genus SHZI01. The sequence goes on from JBATNV010000078.1 coordinate 2,270, forward strand.
CTGGTGGCGCTTGCCAGCTTTGCGAGCGGCGTGAATGCACAGCAGGGTGGCGGTGTGCAGCTGAACCCCTCGCATCCGGATACTTATATTGTGAAGTCCGGGGATACCCTGTGGGATATCTCGGCCAGATTCCTGCGCGATCCCTGGCACTGGCCGGAGATCTGGTACGTCAACCCGCAGGTGGCCAACCCACACCTTATCTATCCCGGCGATGTGCTCACACTTGTGTATGTCGATGGCAAGCCACAGCTCCGCCTGGAGCGAGGCACGGCTTCCGCTTCCGCTACTGAAAAGCTCTCGCCGCGTGTTCGTGAAGAGTCGCTGGAGTCAGCCATCCGTGCCCTGCCATATGGCGCTGTCGCACCGTTTCTCAGTAAAGGCGTCGTTATCGAGAAGAACGAACTCGAGAAACTGCCCTATGTTGTGGCGCTGCGCGACAAGCACCTGGTCGGCGCAAGTGGTCACGATGTCTATGTCCGCGGCGATGCCATCAATCCGGGCAATGCCTATAACCTCATTCATCCGGGTGACAAGATCGTCGACCCTGATGACGGTGACGTGGTGGGTTACGAAGGCATTTTCGTTGCCAACGGGAAAATAACCCGCGGCGGTGACCCGGTGACGATGGAGATTGTTGACTCATCGCGAGAAGTGCTGGTGGGTGACCGCCTGTTGCTCCAGGACCAGACTTGGCCGATGCACTTTGTGCCGCGGGTACCGGACAAGCAGGTCGAGGGTCGCATCATCCATGTCGTTGATGGCATGACCCAGATTGGCCAGTACCAGGTGGTTATTATGAACCGCGGGGCACGCGATGGACTCGAACCGGGTCATGTGCTGAGTATCTGGCAGGCTGGAGAAAAGATTACTGATCAGGTCAAAACCGGTGTTTTTAATCGCAAAGTGCAGTTGCCTGATGAGCGCGCCGGGCTTCTAATGGTGTTCAAGAGCTATGACCGGATCAGTTATGGTCTGGTCATGAGTGCCGAGAGCCCCATTCATATACTGGACAAGGTGCGCAACCCGGACTGAGCCGCGCTTGCTCCTGGCGGCGCGGTGCCTGACCCGTCGCAAGGATCATATTGAGCACTGAAGCACGGCTGGCTCTGGCGCTCGAGACCTGGCTCTCAGTGCCGGATCATCATCTGCTGCGACGCGAAGATCGGCACTATCCGCCCTTGCTCCGCGAAATCTCGCGTCCCCCTGCCGTGCTGTTCGTGCGTGGCAATCCGGATGTTCTGACCCTGCCGCAACTTGCCATCGTTGGCAGCCGTAATGCGACGGCAGAGGGTGCCGATACCGCACGCAGTTTCGCCGCACATCTTGCCGCCGCGGGTTTTTGCATCACCAGTGGACTGGCTGAAGGTATCGACGCGGCAGCCCACCTGGGCGCACTGCGTGCGTCCGGCGGCCGCACCATAGCGGTCTGCGGCACCGGCCTCGACAGTGTGTATCCCCGTCAACATGCCGGGCTCGCGGACCAGATCGTCGCGGCCGGTGGCGCAATCGTCTCCGAGTTCGCACCGGGTACGCCCGTCTCGCGCAGCAACTTTCCACGCCGCAACCGGATCATCAGCGGCCTCAGTGTCGGTGTACTGGTTGTGGAGGCCAGTGTCCGGAGCGGTGCGCTGATCACCGCGCAGCATGCGATGGAGCAGGGGCGTGAGGTCTTTGCCATTCCGGGGTCGATACATAATCCGGTCGCGCGCGGCTGTCATCGGCTGATACGCGATGGCGCGCGCCTGGTGGAGACAGCGGCAGATATCATCGATGAACTTGGTGGTTTGCTGGCTGGCCTGCAGCTGGATACCCCAGGGCAGCAGCCTGATGATCCTTATGCCGCTGCAGCCGGAGGTGCGATTTCCGCCGCCGCACCCGATACAGCGCACGCTGATCTGTTGCTCGCGATGGGTTGCAATCCGGTTGCCGTCGATGAGCTCGCGTCGCGCTGCGGATTGACGATCGGGGAGCTTTCCTCCATGCTTCTGATCCTCGAATTACAGGGATTGGTGCGTTCGCTGGCTGGCGGCCGCTATCAGAGGATCAACCGGAGCGTCGAATAATGAGCGATACCGTTCTCGACGTTCTCCTGTACCTCTTCGAGACCTACACGGAGCAGGAACCCGAAGCCGCAGACCAGGATGTGCTGCGCGACGAGCTGCTGCGCGCGGGTTTTGGTGAGCCTGAAGTAGACAGTGCGCTGGACTGGCTGGACGGTCTGAACGAAACCAGTGCCCCTTACGCGGGGATTCCGGGCGAGCGCTCGGTGCGTGTCTACAATGAAGTAGAGATACGCCGGCTGGATCTCGACTGTCGCGGCTATCTGCTCTATCTGGAGCAGGTCGGGATACTTTCAGCCGCACAGCGTGAAGTGGTGATCGACCGGTTGATGGCGCTGGGTTCAGAGACAGTCGACAAAGAGCAGCTCAAGTGGGTTGTCTTGATGGTTCTGTTTGCCCAGCCGGGCCAGGAAACGGCCTTTTCGCGCATGGAAGATCTGGTCTTTGAGGAGAGCGCCGACGTCATGCATTGAGCGTTTATTTGTGTTTCAGCAGTCAAGCCGCGCTAGAGTCGCGGCTTCGTCGTCTGTAGAGTCCGCGTTTTCTGCAGATCTTCAGCCCGGGTTTGGAATCGCATGACCAGTATCGTCGTCGTGGAGTCGCCGGCAAAGGCAAAGACCATCGAGAAGTACCTTGGCAAGGACTTCAAGGTGTTCGCTTCCTATGGGCATGTGCGCGACCTGCTCGAGAAGGACGGCGCTGTCGATCCTGCGCACGGCTATGAAATGAAGTATGCGGTGGCGGAGGACAAGGAACGCCACATCACCGCCATCGCCAGTGCGCTCAAGAAAGCCGATACGCTGTATCTGGCTACCGACCCTGACCGCGAGGGCGAGGCAATCTCCTGGCACCTGCAGGAGATACTCGGTGAGCGTGGACTCCTGAAGGATCGCTCCGTATACCGCGTCGTGTTCTATGAGATCACCGAGCGCGCAGTTCGTGAGGCCATCGACCAGCCGCGTCAGGTCTCCATGGATCTCGTCAATGCCTACCGTGCCCGGCGTGCACTCGACCATCTGCTTGGCTTCAAGCTGTCGCCACTGCTGTGGCGGAAGATCAGCCCGAAGCTCTCGGCCGGGCGCGTGCAGAGTCCGGCGCTGCGCATGCTGGTCGAGCGTGAGGAAGCCATCGAGGCTTTCCGCAGCCAGGAATACTGGTCCATCGATGCCCTGACCGGCACCGCGCCGCAGTTCTTCGCAGCTCGCCTGGTCGAGTATGCAGGCCGCAAGGTCGTCGACAGCTTCAATCGCGAAAAGCCCGAGGTCTTCAGTTTCCAGAACGCAGCCCAGGCAGACGAAGCCCGCAGCACGCTTGAGGTGGCTGCCGGCGGCAAGCTTCGCGTCAAGAGCGTCGAGCGCAGTCAGCGTCGCCGCCGTCCGGCGCCACCGTTCACGACCTCCACGTTGCAGCAGGAAGCCTCCCGCAAGCTGGGGTTTCGCGCCCGTAACACCATGCAGGTTGCGCAGAAACTCTATGAAGGCGTGGCCATCGAAGAGGGTACGGTCGGCCTGATTACCTACATGCGTACCGATTCGGTCGGCCTCGGCAAAGAAGCCATCGATGATATTCGCGACTTCATCGTCGAGCGCTATGGCAAGGCCAGCCTGCCGGCGCAACCGAATGTCTACAAGACCACGGCGAAGAATGCACAGGAAGCACACGAGGGCATCCGCCCGACCAGCATCCGCCGCACACCGGAATCCGTGCAGCGCTTTCTGAGTGACGAGCAGTACAAGCTCTACAGCCTGATCTGGAAGCGCACCATCGCTTCGCAGATGGAGCCTGCCGTCTACGACCAGCTTGCCGTTGACCTGGTACCCGCCGGGCGGGCCGAGGCGGGCCGCTTCCGGGCCTCAGGCTCAACACTGGTGAGCGCGGGCTTTATCGCCGTATACCTCGAAGGTCGTGACGACGATGGCGACGACAACGCAGAGCTGAAGTTGCCGCCGGTGAATGAAGGCGATCTTCTGTCGCTGGAGGCCGTGCGGCCGGAGCAGCATTTCACCGAGCCACCGCCGCGTTTTACCGAGGCAAGTCTCGTCAAGGCGCTTGAAGAGCGCGGCATTGGCCGCCCTTCCACCTATGCTTCGATTATCTCGACGCTACTGAACCGTAAGTACGCCGAAATGAAGGGCCGGGCGCTCAAGCCTACGGACGGCGGCCGCGTCGTGAGTGGCTTTCTGACCAGTCATTTCACGCGCTATGTCGATTACGACTTTACCGCGCACATGGAAGACGAGCTCGACCAGATCTCGCGCGGCGAGTGCGAATGGGTGCCGGTACTGGAAGAGTTCTGGCAACCCTTTGCGGTCCTGCTCGGTGAAAAGGACAAGTCTGTCAGCCGCGATGAAGCGGTACATGCCCGCGAGCTCGGCAAGGATCCAGCCTCGGGTCGACCGGTGTCGGCGCGTTTTGGCCGTTACGGTGCCTTCATCCAGATCGGTACACGTGATGATGAGGAGAAGCCGAAGTGGAAGGGCCTTCAGCCCGGTCAGAGCATGTTCAATATCGAACTGCCCGACGCACTCGAGCTGTTCAAGCTGCCGAGAAAGCTGGGCAGCTTGCCGGGTGGTGAACCGGTCAGTGCAAACACCGGCATGTTCGGTCCCTATGTGCAGTACGAGACGATCGACAAGGAGACCGGCGAGGTCGTCAAGAAATACGCTTCCCTGCAGGAGATCGATCCGCTGAAAGTCACGCTCGAGGAAGCCATCGAGGTGATCAGGGCGAAACTGGAAGCGGATGCCAAAAAGCTGGTCAAGGACTTTGGCGTGGACGGCATACGCATATTGAACGGTCGCTGGGGGCCGTACCTGGCCGATGCCGAGCGCAATGCCCGGATCCCGAAGGACCGGGAGCCTGAGTCGATTACGCTGGAAGAGGCGCGGCAGCTGCTTGCCGACGCGCCGGTGCGCAAGCGCCGCTGGGGCAAGAAGGTCGTGAAGAAAGCCGCAAAAAAAACCGCAAAGAAGGTATCGAAAAAGATCGTGGCCGATGGCTCTGAAGCGCCTGCCGCGACCCGGAAGAAGACCAGTGTTCGCAAGAAGACCGGTGCAAAGAAGGCAAGCAAAAAGAAAGCTGTGTTAGGCTGACCACTTAACAATAAGTGCCAACCCTCTGCCGGGGCACCACAAAAGCAAGATCCCGGCTGGTCACGCATGAAAAAGCATCTGAAATACTGCATTGCAGCCTGTGCAGTGCTCGTCGCGCACTCACTGGCAGCCGCTCCGGCACCAGCTGCGGGCACGCGCCTCAAGGCGATCACCGCTGACGATGGCGAAGAACGCGTGTACATCGTGCAGCTCGCGGAACCCCCTGCCGTTACCGAGCCTCGCTTGCGGCGGGAGCTTCGACAGTCACGCCGCCATCACCTGGAGACAAACTCGTCAGCGGTACGGCGTTATACGGACCGGCTCGTTGCCCGGCACGATGCGACGCTCAAAGGGATCGGCGCGCAGCACGCCAAGCTCTACAGCTATCGCTATGCGCTGAATGGATTCTCCGCGCGCCTGACGCCAGCACAGGCTCAGAAGCTCAAGACAAAGAAGGGCGTACTTAATGTCTGGGAAGACCGGAAGCAGCAGGTCAAGACCAACGACAGTCCAGGCTTTTTGGGCCTGACTGCCACGAACGGCGGTCTCTGGAAGGAGCAGAAGCTCAGCGGTGAAGGCGTCGTGATCGGCGTGATCGACAGCGGCATCGCACCCGGCCATATCAGTTTCAAAGACACCATTCCGGCCAATCGGCCCCGCGCTTGTCGCTCGGCCTGGGCCGACAGCTCGTTGCTCGGTCGCTGGCTCTGCAAGCGCTTCAAGTCGCGTGCAGACCAGCTGGTCTTTACGCCGCCTGCCGGCTGGCAGGGTCAGTGCGAGGCGGGCGAGGGCTTTTCGGCCAGCGACTGCAACAACAAGCTGATCGGTGCGCGCTACTACATCGATGGCTTTCTCGATCAGTACGCCCTCAACGACCATGAGTTCATCTCGCCGAAAGACGCGGATGGCCACGGCACCCACATCGCCTCGGTCGCCGCTGGCAATCGCGTCAGTGCGACGCTGGGCGGCGAGTTTGTAGACAAGATCAGCGGCATGGCGCCGCGCGCGCGCATTGCGGTGTACAAGGCCTGCTGGCTGGAGCCGGGCGCAGCACATGGTACTTGCAGCACCGCGGATCTGACCCAGGCCATTGAAGATGCGGTCGCGGATGGCGTGGACATCATCAACTACTCCGCAGGCAGCGATGACGATATTGTCGATGCGGATGATCTCGCACTGCTGGCTGCCAGTAACGCCGGCGTGCTGGTGGTTGCCGCGGCCGGTAACGAAGGGCCTGCGCCTGAAACGGTGGTCTCGCCGGCAGCGGCGCCCTGGGTGCTGGCAGTTGGTGCATCGAGTCGGCGCGGCGAGCGCTTTTGGGATGCGGTTCGTGTCAACAGTCCAGCCAGCGTCAAGAAAGACTATGCCGCGGTCGAGGCGGCCTTTACACCCCTCCTCAAGGACAAGGGCCCACTGACCCTCGATCTGGTGCTGGTCGACGACGGTTTCTATGGGTTTTTCGATACCACGGTCGGCACTACCTTCGATGCCTGTGAAACCATCCGTAACACCGCTGAACTGGGCGGCAAGATAGCGCTGGTCCAGCGCGGTGGCTGCAACTTTGATGTCAAGGTGCGCAATGCCCAGGATGCCGGTGCCAAGGCCGTGCTGATTTTCAGCGATCAGGGCGAAACAATCATCATGACCGGTTCGCGCACGGGCATCACGATTCCCGCGCTGATGATCGGCCACGACGATGGTGAACTGCTGCGCGCGCGACTTAACGCTGGCGACACCGTTGGCCTGACCCTGCAGAAAGGCCTGTTCCTGCGAGTTGCCGATCCAGGCAACCGGATGGAGGCATTTTCTGCCCGTGGTCCAAACTACTGGCAGCCGGATGTACTCAAGCCCGACCTCACCGCACCCGGCGTAGAGATCCTCGGTGCACAAACGCGGGATGGGGCCAATAACCTGCGTGGTGAGACTTTCCAGTACCTGTCTGGCACCTCGATGGCCGTTCCGCATGTGGCCGGTATTGCGGCATTGCTTAAAGAGGCGCACCCGGACTGGAGTCCTGCGGCGCTGCGCTCGGCACTGCTAACGACAGCGCGTCAGGATGTGCTGAACCAGGATGGCGAAACGGCGGCGGATCCCTTCGACTTCGGTGCCGGCCATGTGGTGCCGAATGCGGCAATCGCACCCGGACTCGTCTATGACGCTGGTGCAAATGACTACGATGCCTTTCTCTGCGGTCGTGATGAGCCGAGGGACAGCTCAGTCGATTGTGCGCAACTGGAGGCTGACGGATACGCGATCGACGGCAGCAACCTCAATCTGCCGACCATCGCTACCGATGACCTGGTCAGTGAACAGGTCATCCGGCGGCGCGTGACCAATGTCGGTGAAGCGGCGCAGTTTGTCGCCAGCCTCGAGATGCCGAGCACGATCAATGCCGAGGTCAGTCCGTCGCTGCTGTCGCTCGCGACGGGCGAGAGCGCGGACTTCGAAATCCGGCTGTCAACGCAATACACGACCTTTGATGCCTGGCAGTTCGGTGCGCTGACCTGGACATCCGGCGCAACGACCGTGCGTTCGCCGCTGGCGATCAAGGCGGAGCGCTTCGAGGCGCCCATTGTTGTTGACGGTAGCGGTTCGGAAGGTAGCGTGAATGTGGCCCTGCGCAGCGGCTATACGGGGACTTATCGCGCCACGCTGAGCGGGCTTGAAGTTGCGAACCAGAGTCAGCCGGATGAGCTGCGTGGCGCGCTCACCGATGCCACTGTCGCTGCGGATGCGGGTGACGGCTACAGATTCATCCAGCCCGGCAGCGGTTCACTGCCAGACAGCGTGCGCCGTATCCCGATCATCGTGCCGGAAGGTACGCGTTATGTGCGTGTTGCGTTGGCAAATGAGGCGCGCAATGGTGATGCCGATCTGGATCTCTATCTTTACGCCTGCCCCGGCTTTGGCGAATGCATCAAGGAGATCGACCCGAGTCAGAACGCTGATTCTGAAGAGGCCATTAATCTGATTGCTGATGAAGGCCAGAGCTATGTCCGTCCCGGCGAGTATTACGTCGATGTACACGGCGTGGCGACCAATGGTGGTAGCGCGACTTTCAACCTGATGGTCTGGACGGTCGGTACTGACCGGGCCAATGCGACGCTCAGCGCACCGGGCAGTCTCACGAGCGGCGGCCCGGCCAGCGTCGCGATTAGCTGGCAGGCCCTGTCGCCGGGGCTGCATCTGGGCCTGGTTGGCCACAGCGATGGCGAGCGTAGCTTCGGTCAGACCGTTGTCGAAATCCGCCCCTGAGGGGCGGTGGTGTGACTGATCCCGCTCATGTGCAGTGCATTATTGCTGTGCAACCTCTAGCGCATGTAATTATAAATACTGTTTATAAACAATAAGTTATATAAAGAATAAATTCCTCTTGCGCTGCACAACAAATGACCCTAGAATGCGTTCTGTCGAGTGCAACCCGCATCCAAGGAGTCCTGATCATGACCACACTGAACCAGTTCCCGAATATCCCCGGTTTCCAGAAAGAGGCTCTCGAGCCCCTGCGCGCTTTCAATGGCGTCGCCGTTGAAGCTTTCGAGCGTCTCTCCCAGCAGAACTATGCCGTTCTGGGTGATTGCATCAACTTCGCCGTCGACCAGGCCCGTCTGCCGACCAACGTCGCCAACTTCGGCGAGTTCCTGACCCGCCAGATGGAATTCACCCGCGCTTTTGGTGAGCAGCTGGCCCGTCGTACGCAGGAGTACGTGGAAATCGCCGGCAGCGTCCAGGCCAAGGCTCAGCAGGCCACGGATGCTGCGAACCAGACCAAGGCTGCCTGAATAAAGACTTCGCCGATCTGAAGGGGCGCTCGCCGCTTGGGTGAGCGCCCCTTTTTTATTGCTTGTCCTGTGGCGTGACTGGCCTGCAGCGTTGCTGCAAGCCGTGTCGGGCTGCACATACGGCCTCTGGATTCCCGGGTTAGAATCCAGACTTGATATCAGCGGTCGATCAGATGACCAGGTGGCTGGACCCATGCCGAGGACAGTAAAGAAGTACGCGAATCGCCGCCTCTACGATACCGAGGCCAGTCGTCACGTCACGCTGGACGGCATCAGGCAGCTGGTCGCTGGCGGTGAAGACGTGGTGGTGATCGATGACACCACCGGCGAGGACATCACGCGCAGCATCCTGCTGCAGGTGATCGCCGAGCAGGAGCAGGGCGGCCGGCCGATACTGTCGGTAGAAATGCTCCGGCACATCATTCGCTTCTACGGCAATCCGCTGCAGGAACTGATGGGTGGCTATCTCGAGCGCAGTCTCGACGTGTTCATGAAGCAGCAGAAGGGCCTGCAGGACCAGATCCAGAAGTCGATGGGTGCCTTGCCGCTGGGCATGATGCCGCCACCCATATCACCGCTCGGTTCGGTGCAGGATATGGCGGCAAAGAACATCGAAGCCTGGACACAAATGCAGAAAACATTTCTCGATATGATGATGCCGCGTCCTGCGCCGGAAAAAAGCCAGGGCAAAGGCGCTGACAAGTCCACCGATCACAAGGAGTAGAGGCCTGCCGCCAGCTTGAATGCCCGGCGGCAGTCCGCCCGCAGTATGGCCGCAGAACCCAGCTTTTCCGCCTACGATCCCGCCGAATTTTCCCGCCAGCTTGCTGAATACACGCAGGCTGCGCAGACCATGTTTGCCGAGACCATGAAGACGCCCACTGCCGGCGCCGGCCGCGGGTTCGATCCGCTGAATGCCGCTCCGGCGATGCAGGAGGCCGCCAGCCAGCTATCGATGAGTCCGGCTCGTCTGATGCAGGCCAACCTGCAGCTCTGGCAGCAGCACATGCAGCTCTGGCAGCAGATGGCCGCTTCAATGGCCAGCAAAGCGCAGGGCGCTGATCCGTCGGCAGCTCCGGCCTTTCCGCCGGTTGCAGAACCCGAGCCAGGCGATCGCCGCTTCCGTCATCCAGACTGGCAGGAAAATGCCCTGTTCGACTACATCAAGCAGTCCTACCTCATCACTTCTCGCTGGCTCGTCGACACGATGTCCGGTGTGGAAGGCCTGGATGCGCAGACGGCGAAGAAGGTGAACTTCTACACGCGACAGTTTGCCGATGCCTTTGCGCCCAGCAACTTCGTGTGGACCAACCCTGAGGTGCTGCGCGCGACCTATGAGAGCCAGGGCAAGAATCTCGCCCAGGGTATCGAGAACTTCAAGCGCGACATGGAGCGTGGTAAGGGCGAGCTGCGCATCACCATGAGCGATCCCGACGCCTTTGAGCTGGGCGTCAACCTGGCCACGACGCCTGGCAAGGTCGTATTCCAGAACGATCTGATTCAATTGATCCAGTTTGAGCCGACCACGGAGCAGGTTCACCGCACGCCGATCGTCATGATTCCGGCATGGATCAACAAGTACTACATCCTCGATCTCAACGAGAAAAAGTCATTCATACGCTGGGCGCTGGGCCAGGGCTATACGGTTTTTGCCGTGTCGTGGGTGAATCCAGACGAGACCCTGGCGCAGAAGACCTTCGATGACTACCTGACCGGAGGCATCATCGCGGCGCTCGATGCGATTGAAGCCGCGACCGGCGAGCACGAAGTCAGCGCGGTCGGCTACTGCATCGGGGGCACGATGCTTGGTGTGTCGCTCGGCTACCTTGCTGGTATCGGCGATCAGCGCATCAAGACGGCCACCATGCTGACCGCGCAGGTCGATTTCTCCGAGCCGGGTGACCTCTCGGTCTTCATCGATGAGAAGCAGCTCGATAACCTCGACCAGATGATGGGCGACAAGGGTTATCTCGAAGGCCAGGCCATGTTCACCACCTTCAACATGCTGCGCGCCAACGACCTGATCTGGTCGTTCTTTGTGAATAACTACCTGCTCGGGAAGGACTCGAAGCCCTTCGACCTGCTGCACTGGAATGCCGATGCCACGCGCATGCCGCGCAAGATGCATCTCTTCTACCTGCGGCAGATGTACCTCCACAACAATCTCGTCAAGCCTGGTGCAGTCGAACTCGCTGGTGTGCCGATTGATCTGACCAAAGTGACAGTACCGGTCTATCTCGAGGCCTGTCGTGAGGATCACATCGCGCCGTTTCGTTCCGTATTCAAGGCGCGTCACAACTTCTCAGGGCCGGTACGTTTTCTGCTCGCCGGCTCCGGGCACATCGCCGGCGTCATCAATCCGCCCGCGGCGAACAAGTATCAATACTGGCGCAACGATGCCGAGCCCTGGGAAATAGACGCCTGGCTCAAGGGTGCCACCGAGCATCCGGGTTCCTGGTGGCCCGACTGGGAGGCATGGCTCGCGCCACAGTCCGGCGACATGGTTCCTGCGCGCAAGCCGGGAGATGGCAAGCTCGCCGTGATTGAGGATGCGCCGGGGTCTTTCGTAAAGGTGCGGTCGGCCTAAAAGGTGCAGGGGTTATATTCCATTGGGATACTTTTCTACTGGCCCAAGCTGCAGGTGCGATCGGAGCAGCAGTAATGCCAGTTGGCGGCCTCGCAAAGGGTGGCGTCCCCTTCCTGTCATGCACTGAGGTGACTGCCCATGATTGCTTCGTATGCGACACCATTCAGTCTGGCGGGTTGCTAGGTGGGCGCATTTATCCTGATGGGTATGGGCGTCTGGTTCTTGCTGGCGCATAGCGCGGGGCGGTTGGCGGCCAGAGTATCAGGGAGGCGGGGGCTATTCTGGCTGATCGCTCCGATTGTATTTTTCCTCCCTTTGGCCGACGTATTCACCGGCGCTGTCGTGGCGCAGATTTGGCTATACAAGTTGCCGCCCGTCCGACCTGCGGCACCAATCAGAACCGATGGATATCGAATCATGGGCCACACTACCGTCCTGCCTGTCTTGGACAACGTTGCGCCTACCGGACCGTTTCAATATCTCGAAGTGGAGTATCCAGAGAGGCCCTCGTGGGCCCATGCCGATCCTGGCCTTGGTGGCGGCTTTTATCAGTTCAGAGCGCCGCGTTACAGCAGTGCTTGCCCCGATGTTCCTGGTGCCGGATCTGATTCTCATTACCGATATGATGGTCGTTGTTTTTACGTTACGCATAGCAAGTCCGGGCTGGCGCGTTACGCATACGGTTCAACGAGTGAACCGCCAATTTTCTCGCGGCCTTGGAACAACGTGAGGATGAACTGCATACGAGTCGTTGATCTAGTTTTGAACGACGACGTGGCGCGTGAGTGCGGCGCCAGCGTAGACAGTTGGCTCTTTGTGGACCAAGCGATCCTAATCATGCCGTTTCGGCGCAACTATTGGTCGTCGACTGCCATATTTGTTGCGGAGGAATGACCGCCGCGTTCCGTAAAAAGATGGCTCAAGGCCAGAAGCCAAGACCCACGGGGTAGTTTTCCACTCGATCAAGCTGTGGTGCAACGGCTCTCGGGGCAGCCGCAAGGCAGATTGGCGAGTACAGAAAAAGGTTAGCGTCCCCTTGCTCCTCTTCTAACCCTCAGTCGCCGAGTCGTTCCAGCCGGTCGAGCAGCTGTCGCGCGGTGAGTATGCGGATGTTGCGGAAGGTGTCGAGGCTGAGCAAATCGGCATCACCGGAGACGAGGACATCGGCATTGGCGGCGAGTGCGCAGGCGAGTACGTGATTGTCGTCTGGGTCGCGTGCCACCCGTGGTAGCTCGATGGGCTCGACGAGTTCAATAGCCTCCACGTAATCAGTGAGGACGTCGCGGGAGGACTTGCCGATGGTGGTCAGCCGTTGCGCGATAGCCGGCCGACTGAGTACAGCAGCGAGTTCTTCCAGAAGCGTGGAGCTGCTAAAGAGATCAACAGAAGAATGCTGGCGAAGACATGCGAGCAACTCGTGCGGCGCACCGCGCCACAAGAGTGCGGAGATCACGATATTGGTATCAAGAACGATCCGCACTGGGGCCAGCGCCATGGGCGCGTCGTTCAGCGCGAGCTGCCTTGATTTCGACGGCGATCTCGGCGTCTCTCATTGGCTCCACGCCAGCGGCAGCCAGTGCGGGGGCAATTGCCAGTAGCCGATCCAGAGCGGTTTGCTTCCTGGTTTTGGCGGCGAGGAAATCTACAAAATCCTCGACCTCGGCAAGCCTCTCAGGCGGCAGGGCCTTCAACTTCGCTAGAAGTAGTTGCTCGGTCTGGGTGTTCACAGCAGCTTCCTTGTCCTTCCGCTTCGCAGGCTACTCTACAGACTGGTCTATGTGGCGACAACGATCATATGTCAGGAATTGAGCTGGATTCCGTAATACATCTGATCGCTGATGCCGGCCGAATCCCATTTGCGAGCAACAATAGTCGACGAGCCATGAACCGCATCAATCCGCACAAGCTTCAGCACAGCAAATGGACGGCGGTGCAGCCCTGTAACCGGGAAAAGCACTTCCTGGTGACTGCAGTTAATCTGGATTTGGAGAACCGCCCGCAAAGCTGCATCCTTGAGGCTGTCCACAGTCGGCGCGAAGCGGAAATCGACTGGCGTGAACTCAAGAACGATGATCGATGGCTGATGGGCTGGCGCTGAGCGCAAGCGCTCCATTCCTGGGCGTAACGAGGAGGTACAGCTTGCTGGCAAAGTCTGCTTTCGCAGTTCTCCTGCTTAGTGTGTTCATGAGCGGTTGCAGCCCGCTACGCGTCCTGAGTTCCGTCAGTCCAATCGGTCCGAACGAGAGCCGTCGTGACATTCCCTTTGGCGGTCACCAGCTGGCACTCGACGTGTATTCGCCCGATCAAGACAGGGTCAACCCGGCGTCGAGGCCAGTCATCGTGTTCCTTTACGGCGGCAGCTGGGAGAGTGGTGCCAGGGAGCAGTACAAGTTCGTTGCTTCTACGCTGGTGCGCAGGGGTTACGTGGTCGTGATCCCGGACTATCGGCTATTCCCCGCTGTGCAGTTTCCGGAGTTCGTCCATGATGCGGCTGAGGCAGTGCGCTGGACCTTCGACAACATTGCGCAATACGGCGGTGACCCGTCCAATGTATTTGTGATGGGCCATTCTGCTGGCGCAGAGATTGCAGGACTTCTGCATTACGACGAGAGATATCTGCAGCTTGCCGGCACACAGCAACGGCCCTGCGGCTTTATCGGCCTGTCCGGGCCATATGACTTTCTGCCGCTGGTTGGCGGTCCACTCGAACAGATTTTCCCCAAGTCGACGCGTGCATCAAGCCAGCCGGTCAACTTTGTAAGCGGCGACGAAGGTCCGGCCTTACTGATTCACGGCTATCTTGATAACACGGCCAAGCCGCGAAACTCCGCGAAGCTGGCAGAGCTGGTTACGGCAGCCGGTGGGGAGGCACAGCTGATCATCGTTCCAGAACGGGCGCACGTCAGCATCGTCCTTGCGCTGGCCCGCCCACTGAGCTGGCTCGCGCCCGTCGCTGATGATGTCAGCCTGTTTATCACCCAACACCCTTGCCAGTGAAAAGTGCCGGATTTATTTTCTGCTGGCGCAAGCCGCGAGTGCGGTTGAAACAACGGTGAGCCCGGTTGGCGATCTCGACTAAGGCCCAGGGTCTACTTTTCGACCATTAAAAAGTAGCGTCCCGTCTTCGTTTGCTCTCAGGTTCCTGCAAACATGCACAGCGATACGGTTGACTGCGTCGTCGTCGGTGCCGGTGTCATCGGCCTTGCAGTAGGTCGGGCGCTGGCCCTGCGCGGGCTGGAGGTCATCGTTGTCGAGGCAGCCGGCGCCATCGGCACGGAGACCAGCAGCCGCAACTCCGAAGTGATCCATGCGGGTATCTATTACCCGCGCGGTACGCTGAAGGCAGAGCTATGCGTAGCCGGGCGGCAGCAGCTGTACCGCTACTGTGAAGAAAAGGCCATTCGCCATGCACGGACTGGCAAGCTGATTGTGGCGAGTTGTGACGCTGAAATTGCTGTCCTCGAAAGCTATTTCGCGCAGGCCCAGGCTAACGGTATCACCGACCTGGAGCGACTCAGCCCCGCTGAAGTCCGCAAGCTCGAACCCGCCGTGCATTGCGTCCAGGCGCTGTATTCACCGTCGACCGGCATCATCGACAGCCGGGAATATATGCTCGCACTGCAAGGCGACCTGGAGGCAAATAAGGGCACTGTGGTGCTCAACACGCGCGCCAGTGGGGCGCTGCATCGGCAGCAAAAATTCGACATTCAGGTGGGGGGCAAAACGCGGATCCGCTGCACAAGCCTGGTCAATGCCGCAGGTCTGCATGCGCAGGATCTTGCCGGCAACACCGATGTGCTGCCCAAGACGACGGTTCCGCCGCTGCATCTCGCGCGCGGGCATTACTTCAGGCTGGCTGGCAAATCACCCTTCAACCACTTGGTGTACCCGATCGCCGGTCCCGCCGCTCTGGGTATACACGTCACGCTGGATCTCGGCGGCGCTGCGCGCTTTGGCCCTGACCTGCAATGGATCAATTCAATCGACTACCGTTTCGATCCGGACCGACGCCCGGCATTCATAGCTGCCATACGCCGTTACTATCCTGGTCTCGATGAAGCCCGCTTGCAGCCGGGCCATACCGGCATCCGGCCGAAACTTGCAGGGGCCGGTGAACCCGCAGCGGACTTTGTCATGCAGGGCCAGGAAGCCCACGGTGTGCGGGGACTGGTCAATCTCTATGGCATCGATTCGCCGGGACTCACGGCGTCGCTGGCGATTGCGGAGAGAGTCAGTGAGATGATTGATCGCGGCTGAAGCCAGCTCGTACCGGATCGCGGCTGAAGCCGCTCCTACGGGTCTACGTCGTGCCCTGTGATCACATCGCGGAGCGAGGGTGGCGCATGACCGGCGCCCATCTGTCCGGAATCCAGCCGTGCCATATAGTCGCGATAGGCGCGCATGGCACGGTGACCCATGAACCACATGATCGGAATGTTGACGAACAACATGAGCCCGGTACCGAGGCCGCTCAGGTTGTCGAGTTGTGCGTCGGATTTCAGGAAGCCCAGCGTGGCGATGATCGCCAGGCTGCAGTAAACATACTTGAAGGGCCCGACCCATCGCTCGCCGGCCAGATACACGATGCCCTGCTCCGCGTAGTAGCTGTAGGAGATCATGGTCGAAATCGCGAACAGCCAGACAGCAAGTGTCACCACCCAGCGCCCCAAACCCGGCATCACTGAGTCGAATGCCACGGCAGTCAGCGCGGCACCGACGTAGCTGACATAGACGCCGTGATCAGTCATCTCCGGCGGCTCCGCACTTTGCAGGGTGCTCCATTCAATGACCGCCTTGCCGGAATCGCCGGCGACGACTGTGCCGGACAGCCTGTGCAGGTCATTGCCGGTCTGCGCGTTTGGCGCGCTGCGCAGGATGACGAAGACGCGCTCGCCGCCTGACCATGTGCTGCCGATGCGAGTCGGCGCATCGCTCGGCGGTAGCGTCCATTCGCCGGGTGCTGCCACTACGGCGCGCACTTCGTGAGGCAGTGTCGCTTCTGCGGGGCGGTTCCAGGTCCCTGTAACGATGATGACCAGCGCGGTGACGGTGCAGGTCACGATGGTATCGATGAAGGGTTCGAGACCCGCGACCACTGCTTCACGCGCCGGTTCGCTGGTCTTGGCAGCAGAATGCGCGATCGGCGAGGTGCCCTGGCCGGCCTCATTCGAAAAGATCGCACGCTTCATGCCATACAGGAAGGCGTAACCCATGGTGCCACCGATAAAGGCGCCACTGGCTTCCGTTGGTGAGAAAGCTGAACGAAAGATGAGGCCGAACATGGCCGGGATCTCGCTGATATTCATGGCGAGTACGTAGATCGCCGCAACAAAATAGATGGTGATCATGAATGGTACGAGTGCTGCTGCTACCCGCCCGATACGGTGAATGCCGCCGAGAATCACCAGGCCAACGATGATCGCCAGGGCGATGCCGGCAACGATGCCCGGTACCCCGAAGTAAAGCTCGGTCATGTTGCCCACGTTCCAGGCCTGGAACATGTTGCCGCCGGTGACCACTGTGACCAGCAATGTTATGCAGAAAAGGCCCCCGATCAGCTTGCCGAGTTTCTGCTGCCAGGGTGGGCCATCGCTAAGCGCCTTGCTGATGACCCACATCGCCCCGCCATGCGGATTGTCGGGATCGCTGGTATTCCGGTACAGCATCGCGAGGGTAACTTCAGTGGTCTTGATCGCCATGCCGAAGAAGCCGACCACCCACATCCAGAACACGGCGCCTGGCCCGCCCAGACTGATGGCGAGTGCTACACCGCCGATATTGCCGAGCCCAACGGTCGCCGACAGCGCCGCTGACAGTGCCTGGAAATGATTGATGGCGCCAGGGTCCGCCGGATTGTCGTAGCGGCCGCGTATGACATGCAGGCCGTGCGTGAGTGAGCGGAATTGGCTGAAGCGTGTCCAGAGCGTGAAGGTGATCCCCGTGCCGAGCACGAGAAACAGGACTGCGTTGTGCCAGAGGAAAGCGTTGGCGGTTTCGAGGAAGCTGTTAAAACTGTTCAATTCATCGCTCTACAATGGCGGTGACGCCCATGCCACCTGCGGTGCAGATGGAGATAAGGCCGCGGCCACTGCCGCGAAGTTCAAGCTGGCGAGCCAGCGCGCCCAGAATACGTGCCCCGGTAGCCGCAAAGGGATGGCCGATGGCGATGCTGCCGCCCCGCGTATTGAGCTTGGTGCGATCGATCGAACCCAGTGGCTGGCTGCGGCCCAGCTTGTCGCGGCAGAACTCCGGTGACTCCCAGGCCTTGAGGGTCGCGAGGGTCTGCGCCGCGAAGGCTTCGTGGATCTCGTAGAGATCGAAATCGCCAAGCGCCAGATCCGCATCGGCCAGCATGGCGGACACGGCATACGCAGGCGCGAGCAGCAGCCCTTCCTTCTTGACGAAGTCGACGGCAGCCACCTTGCCATAGCGTAACCATGCCTGCACAGGCAGGCCGTTGGCTTTCGCCCAGTCCTCCGCTGCCAGCAGCACAGCTGCCGCACCATCGGTGAGCGGCGTGCTGTTGCCGGCTGTCATCGTGCCGCCCGGCCCGCGATCGAATGCCGGTTTGAGTTTGCCCAGCCGCTCCAGCGAGGAATCACGACGGATATTGTTGTCTTCGCTGACACCTTGCCACGGCATGACCAGGTCCTTGTAGAAGCCCTCGTCGTAAGCACGCGCAGCCTTTTGATGACTCTCCAGCGCGAGCTGATCCTGGTCCTTGCGCGAGATACTCCACTGCTTTGCCGTGAGCTCGGTACTCTGGCCCATGCTGAGTCCGGTACGCGGCTCGACAACACCCGGCGTTTCCGGTTTGAACATCCGCGGCCTGAGGCCCAGCCATGGCCGCAACTTTTCACCCGTAGACCGTCCGCGAGCGCTGGCCAGCAGAATCTCCCGGTACTCGTCCGGATAGACGACCGGGATATCACTGATGGAATCCGTGCCGGCCGCGATGCCGCTGTCGATCTGGCCGAGTGCAATCTTGTTGCCGAGCTGGATTGCCGCTTCGAGGCTGGTGCCACAGGCGCGTGTCAGGTCATAGGCTGGCGTTTCAGGCGCCAGCGTCGTGCCGAGTACGCATTCGCGTGCCAGGTTCCAGTCACGTGAATGTTTCATGACCGCACCGAGCGCCACATCACCGAGTCGCTGGCCGCCAAGTCCACAGGCATCGACCAGGCTCTGCAAGGTGGCGGTCATCATGTCCTGGTTGGACTGGTGCGTGTATGCGGTGTTGGCGCGGCAGAAAGGGATCCGCCTGCTGTTAATTATCGCGACTCGCCGCGGTGCCTGATAGAACATGGGTTCAGGTCTCCTGTTACTGGCCGAAGCTGGTGCCGCCAGATTCGAGGTATGCAGCTTCTTCCGGCGTGTCGGGCCGGCCAAGAATCCGGTTGCGATGCGGGAATCGACCGTGGGCCGCGATGATGTCGTGATGCAGTTCGGCGAACTGCGCAAAGGTGGCGAAGGTTGCCTTCAGCGTCTCCGACACACCGGCCAGCAGACCTTCGTAGATCCTGACTGAGCGCTGCTGGATTCGCAGCGACTCGGCGTGCTGCAGTGGCATGAAATAGAAAACCTGCTGCAGCGGCGTGAGCGTCTTGTACGCACCAGTTGCAGCGCCTTCCACACAGAGCTTTACGGCCTGGGCATCGCGGGAAAAGGCTTTCGGTGTCCCGCGATAGATGTTCCGGCGAAACTGGTCGTGCAGCAGGATGAGCGCGAGTCGGCCCTCGGGCTCCGCGGCCCAGCTGTTCAGCGCGCCCTTTGAAGCACGTTCTACCAGTGTCCCGAATTCCTGGCGGATCAGTGCATCGAAATCGGGATCTGCGCTGAACCAGCGGTCCAGGCGACTGTCGATCGTCGGCTGGTCCATGGCCTCGTCACTGAACCAGAAGTCGAGTATGCGGTGGATGTCCGGGTCGCTCATCGTCGGGAGTATAGGTGAGGGGCAGCTACTGCAGCTTCAGTTTCTGGACGACGGGCTCGCTGCCGATCGTGAAGACCGCATCCTTGTACTTCGGTGGCCCGAATTTTGGCCTGGCGTTGTTGGACAGTGCGGCGGGCTCTTTCGGAATACCGATGAAGTTGCTCTTCAGCTTTGTATCGTCGTCGATGTCCTGGAAAACCGACAGCGCATAGTCGCCCGGTGGCAGCAGCAGTTCGAGAGTCACGCTGTCGCCGACCCGGTTGCCGGCGACCTTCACGCTCTTGAAGGTGCGATAGCGGTCGCTCAGCCAGTCATCTGCCTTGTCATACACCCGGACGATGACCTGCCCTTCGTCGCTCTGGACGTTGGTTGCGATCACCTGCAGGTTCGGATTTTCGGCGGCAGATACCGCTGCGCTGAAGATCAGTCCGGCAAGCAGTATTGGTTTCATTTGTGTATCAATCCGTGTGCTTGGGTTTTGCCGATCATATCAGGCCACTCCGGGCCGGCTGTCGTCCCGGATGCCGATGAGCTCACGCGCGTGCATTGCCGTCGCGAGCACAGCGGGCAGATCGCGGCCCAGCACCGTGAAATGGCCCATCTTGCGACCCGGCCGCGCCTCGCTCTTGCCATAGAGATGCAGCCTGAGGCCGGGGATCGCCAGCAATGCCGGCCAGTCGGGTTCGCGCGGTTCACCGCTATCGAACCACAGGTCGCCGAGCAGATTGACCATCACAGCAACGCTGCTCGCTGACGGATCGCCTAGCGGCAGGCCACAGAGTGCGCGCACCTGCTGTGCATACTGGCTGGTCTCACAGGCATCCAGCGTGTAGTGGCCGCTGTTGTGCGGGCGGGGCGCCATCTCGTTGACCGAGAGCGTGCCATTGCTGACAAAAAATTCCACCGCCAGCGTACCGACGTAGTCCAGAGCCGTTGCGATCTTCAGCGCACATTGCCGTGCGCTTTCGGACAGCGCTGCCGGAATGCGCGCCGGTACGATCGAAACATCGAGAATGCCCTGACGATGACTGTTCTCGGCAACAGGAAAGCATTCGGTCTGTCCGGTCTCGCTGCGCGTGAGCACGACCGATAGTTCGGCATCGAGCGGCAGCAAAGCCTCCAGCACACAGGCATTGTCAGCGTTGCGATGAAAGGCCTCGATCGCTTCATCACGCGTGCTGACGCGCGACTGGCCCTTGCCGTCATAGCCGAAGCGCGCGACCTTGAGGATGCCGGGAAACAGTCCGCTGTCAGCAGCCTGTATCTCGGCTGCGCTGCGAATCACCGCATAGGGTCCATGTGGCAGGCCATGCCGGTGCAGAAAATCCTTTTCGGCGATGCGATCCTGGCAGACGGCAACCGCGTCAGCGGCCGGCGCAACGCGAACGGTGCGCGCCAGGTATTCCAGACTGAGAGCCGGTACGTTCTCAAACTCTGTCGTTATCGCCGCACAGTTCGCAGTCAGTTCATCAAGGGCGGATCGATCATCGTATGCAGCGGCAATGTGCCGCTCGGCAATGTGTCCGGCAGGGCTGTCCTGGTCCGGATCGAGCACCCAGACGCGATAACCCATTTTCCGGGCTGCCTGTACAAAGAAACGGCCGAGCTGGCCGCCTCCCAGCAAGCCCAGATTGGCGGGCGGAAGAATCGCCGTCATTCAGTCGTGGAGCTTCATGGCCATCACCGTCCTGGCCTGTCGCTGGCGAAAAGCAGCGAGTTTTTTCGCGAGCACAGGATCATCACCGGCGAGTACCGCGACGGCAAACAGCGCGGCGTTGGCGGCCCCTGCTTCACCGATGGCAAAGGTCGCGACCGGTATGCCTTTGGGCATCTGTACGATAGAAAGCAGGGAATCCTGACCAGAGAGCGCTTTCGAGAGCACGGGCACGCCCAGTACGGGCAGCGTGGTCTTGGCGGCCAGCATGCCGGGCAGATGAGCGGCACCGCCTGCGCCGGCGATGATCAGCTTGAGACCGCGGTCGCGTGCCGTCGCAGCGTACTCAAACATCAGATCGGGGGTGCGATGTGCCGAGACCACGCGTCTTTCGCAGGGCACGCTGAATTCTTCCAGGATCTCGACCGCTGCCCTGAGCGTGGGCCAGTCTGAGTCCGAACCCATCACGACGCCGACGAGTGGCCGCCGGGCGGATGCGGATCTGCTTTTTGCTTTGCTTGCCATCGTTACTCCGCCCGTGGTCCGGGGCTGCTGATTCTACAGAAGGTGCTACCGGCCACGCATCCGGGCACCCTGCCCCAGGGTGCCGCGACGGCGCGCGTCACGTCATAATGCCAAGGTCAACAAGCACGCTAGCCTCAGCTGTTCATACGTGGTTAACCGCCGGACAGCAAGTCTTATACAGGTTCAGCCACTACTGCCGGCGCGGATGCCGGTACGGAATTTTTCAGGAGTTCAAGAGAATGAATACGCAGAGAACAATCAGACTGACGGCGTTGGTGCTTGGCATTTGTCTGGCGCTACCCGGTTGTCAAACCACGGATCCCTATACCGGGCAGCAGAAGACCAGCAATACCACCAAGGGTGCCGCAATTGGTGCTGGTGTGGGTGCAGCCATCGGCCTGATTACCGGCGACAGCTCGTCCGAGCGCAAAAAACGTGCCCTGATCCTCGCCGGAGCGGGCGGCCTCGCGGGTGGCGCAGTCGGTAATTACATGGATCGCCAGGAGGCCAAGCTCCGTGCACAGTTGCAGGGGACCGGTGTGAGCGTGACCCGCAGTGGCGACAACATCATCCTGAACATGCCCGGCAACGTGACTTTCAAGACCAACAGTGCGGATATCAACGCGTCGTTCTACCAGGTGCTGAATTCGGTGGCACTGGTGCTGAAGGAGTTCGACAAGACCGTCGTTGATATCGCCGGTCATGCCGACAGCACCGGCGCGGATGACAAGAACCTCGAATTGTCGCAGCGGCGTGCCGGAAGTGTCAGCAGCTATCTCGGCGCCCAGGGTATCAATGCCCAGCGGCTGATCGCGGTGGGTTACGGCGAAGCGCGGCCAATTGCCAGCAACGACACCGCTGAAGGCCGGACGCTGAACCGCCGTGTGGAGATTACCCTGGTACCCGTGACGCAGTAGCGTCGCGGGCGTCGTTCAGACGGCGGTCCGCAGAGTGCGCATCGCCGTCTGTTCGATTTGCCGTACACGTTCAGCCGATATGCCGTAACGCGCGGCAAGCACCTGCAGCGTTGCTTTCTTTTCGCTGAGCCAGCGTGCCTGGAGGATTTCCCGGCTGCGGGTGTCGAGACTGCCCAGCGCGTCGTGCAGGCGGTCGGTGCCCTGTTCCCGCCAGTCATCGCTTTCCAGCGCATCGGCCGGATCGCCGGACTCGCTGGCAAGATAGAGCGCCGGTGCATAGGGCGTTTCATCGTCGATCTCCGGTCCCGGATCGAAGCTTACGTCCTGGCCGGCGAGGCGCTCTTCCATCTCACCAACTTCGCGGGCTGTGACACCCAGGTCTTTGGCGATCACTTCACGCTCTGAAGCAGACAGCCAGCCCAGGTGGTTCTTGGCGCGGCGCAGGTTGAAGAACAGCTTGCGCTGCGCCTTGGTCGTGGCGATTTTGACGAGACGCCAGTTCCGCAATACGTATTCGTGAATCTCGGCGCGGATCCAGTGGACGGCAAAGGAGACGAGCCGTACGCCCATCTCAGGATCGAAGCGCTTCACGGCCTTCATGAGGCCGATATTCCCTTCCTGGATCAGGTCGCCAAGGGGCAAGCCGTAACCGGTGTAGCCGCGGGCGATGTGGACGACAAAACGGAGCTGGGAAAGCACCAGTTGGCGCGCTGCATCCAGGTCGTCTTCATTGCGAAACCGACGGGCGAGACCGAGCTCCTCCGCCTGGCCCAGGACCGGAACCTGCACGACCTTACTGATATAGGCATCGAGACTGCCAAGCGGACCTGCAAATGCGAGGTCCTTGTGTCCGCCGATCACCATTGTCGAAGTACTCATGCAAAAACCTCCTGGAGAACGATCTTAGCACTCACCCGGTTAGAGTGCTAAAACGCGCCTTAGTTCCGCGGCACTATGTTCAGGAAGCCATTGCAAACAAGGACTTGACTGGATACTCAGTCCTTTGGGCGCAGCGCTGACAGGTGTCGGGTGACGGCCAGCCAGGCGCCGCTCCAGCCTGCCAGCAGCCCCCCGCCGAACACTGCACCAAGGGTTGTGAGTCCGACGCCTTCCAGCGCCAGGCTGCTGCCATACAGCTGCGCGAGGCTGGCAACCGGTCCGCCGAGCAGCCACAGGCTGATGGCCAGGATCAGTACCGCCACCAGGCTGCCCAAGAGGCCGTACCAGAGCCCCAGATACAGGAAGGGTCGGCGGACAAAGGCGTCCGTAGCGCCCAGCAGCTTGGCGACTTCGATTTCCTCGGTCCGGGTCTGGATGTCGAGCCGGATCGTGTTGCCGACGATGATGAGCACCGCGCCACCCAGCAGCACAGCAGCGATCCAGCCCAGCCTCGCGAGAAAGTCGAGACCCGCATTGAGTTTCTGTGCCCATTGCAAATCGAGCTTCACCAGATCTACGTCGGGCGTCTTCTGCAGCTCGGTACTCAGCTTGCCGAGTTGCGCGCTATCCATATCCGCTGCCGGCCGCACCACCAGCGTGTGCGGCAAGGGATTACTCTCCAGAGCAGAAAGTGCATTGGCAAAGACCGGGTCCTCGCCGAGTTCCGCTACTGCTGCATCGGCCGTAATAAGTTTCACCGAGTCGATGTCGTCCCGTTTGCGCAACTCGCCCGCCAGCGCTTCAGCCCGCGCGAGTGGCGTTGCTGGCTGCATATAGACAGAGAAGTCGCGCACATCCTCCCAGCTTCCGGCTGCGGATTTACCTGTCTGCACCAGGACGTTCAGTGCTGCCGGCAGGGCGAGAGCGATACCGATCACCGAGACGGTCAGAAAGGTACCGAGCGGATTTCTGCTCACCGCGCCCATCGACCCCAACAGGTTCTGCGCGTGTCGGGCCAGCCAGATCCCGACGCTCATGTGACCGCTCCGGCCGACTCACCGATGGCCTCACCGCTGCTGACTTGGCCACCGTTCAGCACGATGCGCCGGCTACCGAAGTGCTCAACCAGCGGCAGGTCGTGACTGGCGATGAGCATCGTCACCCCGACCTGGTTCAGCCGCCGGAACAGGGTCATGATCTCCAGCGACAGGTCCGGGTCGAGGTTGCCAGTGGGCTCGTCGGCGATCAGTACTGTGGGGCGGCTCACGATTGCGCGGGCAATGCTGAGTCGCTGCTGTTCGCCGGCAGACAGCGTCCTCGGCGGGTATTTCTCGCGATCCAGCAACCCGACCTGGTCGAGTGCCGCCCTCACACGCCGGCCGATTTCGCGCTCGCCGGTGCCGCTGATAATGAGCGGCAAAGCTACGTTCTCGTAGGCACTGCGGTCATTCAGCAGCCGGTTGTCCTGAAACACCATGCCGATCTGCTGCCGGTACGCAGGGATTTCGCGAGGGCTGAGCTTGCTCAGCTGCCGGCCGCCCACGGTTACCTGTCCACGAGTGGGACGCTCGAGCAGCGCAACCAGCTTCAATACCGTGCTTTTGCCTGCGCCGGAACGGCCGGTCAGGAAGGCGAGTTCGCCTGCTGCGATCTCGATGGAGACATTGGACAGTGCTTCGCGCGCGCCATCGTAGCGCTTGCTGACGTTATCGAAACGGATCATCGGCTTTCTGCCGACTGGGCCGGCGAAACTGCGGCCGATCCGATCAGCGCAGCGGCAAACTCGCCGGCGTCGAATACATCCATGTCCGCAGCCTGTTCGCCGACGCCGATAAAGCGCACCGGCACGTCCAGTTGCTCGGCCAGCGCGACCAGCACACCACCCTTGCCGCCGGCGTCCAGCTTGGTCATGGTGATACCGGTCAGGCCGATTGCGGCATGAAACTGCAGGGCCTGTGCGACCGCGTTCTGGCCCAGACTCGCATCGAGCACGATCATGATTTCGTGTGGTGCGGTCGGGTCGAGCCGCCGCGCGATGCGCACCACCTTCTGCAGTTCCTGCATCAGGTGTGCCTTGTTCTGCAGTCGGCCAGCGGTGTCCGCCAGCAACACATCGATGCCGCGTGCGCGTGCTGCTTCGAAGGCATCGTAAATGACCGCCGCAGGATCCGCGCCGGCCTGCTGTGTGATCACCGGTACGTCATTGCGTTCGCCCCAGACCTGCAGTTGCTCAATGGCTGCCGCACGATAAGTGTCGCCCGCGGCCAGCATGACCTTCAGTCCCTGCTCGCGCAGGCGTCGCGCGAGCTTGCCGATGGTGGTGGTCTTGCCGGAGCCGTTCACACCGACCATCAGGATCAGGAAGGGGCGGGGCGAGTCCGGAATGACCAGCGGCCGGGCGCGCGGTTCGAGAATCTCACGGATCGATTCGCGCAGGATTGCACGTGCGTCTTCGACTGAGGCGATGCTGCGACCGCTGGCTTTTTTGCGAATACGCCGGATGATGTCCTCCGCTGCATCTACGCCGACATCGGCTGCGAGCAGACTGTTCTCGAGTTCTTCGACCATCGCGTCGTCGAGTTTGCGGCCGACCAGCCAGTCCAGCGCACCGCCAAGCTTGCTGCCAGTGCTTTTGGTGGCGGGATCCTTGCCTAAGTTGAGGCGATCCTTGAGGCGGGCGAAAAAGCCCGGACGGGACGTCGTCCCGGAAGTGCTGTCAGATGGCATGCCGGCATGTTAATGATTCCCGGTGACGAGGAATACTGGCTGCCAGCGGCGCAGTGATCGAATCCACAGGCAGGGACCGGCGTGCGCTAGTACCCGCCACGATTAAAGGGAGCAGGCGAGACATGCAGAAGCGGCCATCACGAAAAACCGTCAAGCTGCCCGGCAAAGCGCCCGGCAGCGTCCGGATCATCGCCGGCGAGTGGCGGGGCCGGCGCCTCGATATCGCGGCCGGTGCGGATATCCGCCCGACGCCGGATCGTGTCCGCGAAACGCTTTTCAACTGGCTGGCACCGGTGCTGCCAGGCATGCACTGCCTGGACCTCTATGCTGGAACCGGGGTGCTGGGTCTCGAAGCGCTGTCACGTGGTGCGGCTGAGAGCTGGTTTGTCGAGCAGGATGTAGAAGCTGCAAAGGCGCTGGAGGCCGCACTGATCCGCTTTGGCGGGCAGAGTCACGGCCAGGGTCAGGCCAAGGGCCGCGTGCTGCGCGCCGATGCCCGCCGCTGGCTGGCCGGGTCTGTGCCACGCAGCTTCGATCTGGTATTCCTCGATCCACCCTACGCCGGAGACGAGCTGGGTAACTTGTGTAAACTCGTCGCGCGTGGCTGGCTTGCCCCGCATGCGTGGGTCTATCTGGAGACGAGTCGCAAGAACACGCTGCCAGAGCTGCCCGAAGGCTGGCATTTGCATCGGGAGCGCGAGGCCGGCGAGGTGCGCTTTGCCCTGGCCAGGCTCGCTTAGCGGGTCAGCGCGTTTAAATCAGAGGAGCACAGAACGATGCCAGTCGGCGCGATGTATCCCGGAACTTTCGATCCGGTGACCAACGGCCACCTCAACCTGGTGCGGCGGGCCGCGAGGCTGTTCGATCATATAGTCGTTGCTGTGGCTGCAAGCCCGAACAAGACACCGATGTTCTCGCTTGAAGAGCGGATCGGTATGGCGCGTGCCGCACTTGCCGATTCTCCCAACATCACCGTCGATGGCTATAGCGGCCTGACGGTTGACTATGTGCGACAGCATGGTCTGCTCGTGATCATCCGCGGGCTGCGTGCGGTGTCCGATTTCGAATTCGAGTTTCAGATGGCGACCATGAACCGGCACCTGCAGCCCGAGGTCGAAAGCGTATTTCTGACCCCTGCGGAGGAATACACCTTTGTCTCCTCAACCTTCGTGCGCGAGATCGGCATACTCGGCGGCGATATC
Source organism: Gammaproteobacteria bacterium (assembly GCA_049290495.1). Lineage (GTDB taxonomy): Bacteria > Pseudomonadota > Gammaproteobacteria > Steroidobacterales > SHZI01. The sequence goes on from JBATNV010000078.1 coordinate 29,625, forward strand.
AGGCCCTTCGTGCCGGAGGGTGTGGCTGCTGCACTGGCGCGCAAGCGGGCCGAGCTGGCGCGACAATGAGTGCTTTCCAGCAAGAGCCCGCCGCACGGCACGCCGCGTGTGCAGGTGTGCGGCCGGGCCCACGATTTGTGCAGCTCAAGGCCTTCGCGCTGCTGGTCTGCATCTCGATCTGGATACTGCCCGCGGGCGCGCAGCTGGCGCCGGCGAAGTCCGCTGTTGCGACTGCGCACCCTCTGGCGACCCAGGCCGGCGAGGAAATCCTCGCTGCGGGCGGCAATGCTTTCGATGCAGCGGTAGCGATCAGTGCGGCGCTCGCTGTCGTCGAGCCCTATGCCTCCGGTTTGGGTGGTGGCGGATTCTGGCTGCTGCATGAGGCGGATACCGGTCGCCAGGTCATCGTCGACGGGCGCGAGGTCGCGCCGGCGGCTGCCACTCGTGACATGTATCTCGACGCACAGGGCAATCCGCGCCCTGGCGCAACCATGGATGGCCCGCTGGCTGCAGGCATTCCCGGCGAGCCGGCGGCGCTCGCTCATCTGGCAAAACGCTACGGCCGCCTGCCCCTCGCTACCAGCCTTGCGCCCGCCATCCGCTACGCCGAGCAGGGCATTGAGCTTTCCCGCGGTATCGGCATGGGTCTCAAGTTCCGGGCCGATGCAGCGCGCAAGTCGCCAGCATTTGCTGCCTTGTATCTGCCGCGTGGCCAGCCACTCGAGCCAGGTGCCACAGTACGTTTCCATGACCTGGCCCGTACGCTGCGACGGCTTGCCGCCGATGGTCACGACGGCTTTTATCGCGGCGATGTGGCGCGACGCCTGGTTGCCGGTGTGCAGTCTGCCGGCGGCATCTGGACGCGCGATGATCTGGCCGCCTACCAGGTGATCGAGCGTGAACCGATACGCGTTCAGTATCGGGGTGCCACACTGGTCATGGTGCCGCCGCCATCCTCCGGTGGTGTCGTGCTTGGCGATACGCTGAACATCCTGCGCGCTTATGATCTGGCCGGTCTGCAACCTGTCGAGCGCAAGCACCTGAACATCGAAGCCATGCGCCGCGCTTACCGGGATCGCGCCATGTACCTCGGTGATCCAGCCTTCGTCTCTATGCCGATCGAGCGTCTGTTGAGCCCGTACTATGCGGACGGGCAACGCACCTCGATCAGGCTGGATCGCGCCACACCGAGCGACGACCTGCCTGGCATCGCCCCGGACGCCGGCGGCGGTACGAATACCACGCATTTCTCCGTGCTCGACAAGGCGGGCAATCGCGTCGCCGGCACGCTCAGCATCAACACCTGGTTCGGTGCTGCGTTTATCCCGTCAGGTACCGGCGTGATCCTGAATAACGAAATGGATGATTTCTCGATCAGACCGGGTACGCCGAACGGCTACGAACTGCTCGGCACCGAGGCCAATGCCATCGCTCCCGGCAAACGCATGCTGTCCAGCATGTCGCCGACCTTTATCGAATCGCCGCGTGGCGTGGCGATACTCGGCACACCGGGCGGCAGTCGCATCATCAGCATGGTGCTGCTCTCGACCCTGGCCTGGATGGACG
>JBATNV010000079.1:0-1915 GCA_049290495.1 Gammaproteobacteria bacterium
CCTGAGCGAGGTGCTTAATCCGTTTCGCTACGGCTGGTTCTCATTCCAGGTGTGGGGGCACAAGCTCATGCGCTGGCTGGTGCCCTGGTGCATGTTGCTGCTGTTGCTGAGCTCGGCGTGGCTCGCACCGCAAAGCCGGTTTTACGCTATCGCACTTGGCGTGCAGTTGCTTGGCTATGCACTGGTAGCCCTCTGTCACTGGATCCCCGGACTGCAGCGTCTTATGTTGTTGCGTCTCGGTTATTTCTTTGTGCAGGTGAATCTTGCGCTGGCAGCAGCCGGCATCGCCTTTTTGTGTGGCCGTCGGATCGTTGTGTGGGAGCCCTCGGCGCGGTGAGTTCCGGCACGCTGACTGTTGCGACGACGCAGGCGCCGCCCGGCGACTGGGATGCCTATGTCACAGCCCACAAGGATGCGAGTGCCTGGCAGCTGGCCGCGGCGGTCGGTATCGGCGGGGAATGCTTTGGCCTGCGCAGCTTCTTTCTCAGCGTGCGTGATGCGAACGGGCAGTTACATGGCGTACTACCGGTTGTCGAACAGCGACTTGTGCCCTGGACGCGCTGCCTGGTATCGCTGCCGTTCTGTACCTACGGCGGGGCACTTGCTGATGATGACGCAGCGCTGGCAGCGCTGCTGCAGGGCGCTGCAGATCTCGCTGGCACACGCGGTGCAGAACGCATCATGCTGCGTCATTCGCGGCCAATGCCGTCGATCAGCTGGGCGCAGAGTCTCGACAAGGTGTCGATGGTTCTCGAGCTGCCGGACAGCCTGGAGGGACTGCAGAAGAAGCTCGGTTCCAAGCTGCGCTCGCAGATCCGGCGCGCAGAGCGTGAGAACCCGGAAGTACGGATTGGTGGTGCGGAGTTGCTGGCGGACTTTTACCCGGTGTTCTGCAGTGTCATGCGCGATCTCGGCACGCCGGTCTATCCGCTGCGTTTCTTCGCGGCCGTCTGTACGGCATTGCAGTCACGCGTGTCGGTTGTGGTCGTCTACCTCGGTGGCGAGCCAGTGGCTGGAGCGATTCTCGTGCAGTGGCGCGATGGCATGGAGGTGCCGTGGGCCGCAACGCTGGGTCGAGTCAAGGCCATGGCTATCAACATGCGCCTGTACTGGGAGTTGTTGCAGCTTGCGCTGTCACGCGGTTGTCGCACTTTCGATTTTGGCCGCAGCAGCGTGGACGCTGGCACCTACCGCTTCAAGAGCCAGTGGGGCGCACAGCCGGTGCAGCTGCACTGGCATAGCTGGTCGCAAGCGGGTGGTGACGCTGTCGCGGATCAAAAGGAAGGGCGCTCCCGGCTTGAGCTGGCGGTCAGGCTCTGGAGCCGGATGCCGTTGCCAGTCGCCAACTGGCTGGGGCCTATCATCAGTCCGAACCTGCCCTGGTAGCACGTGATGCCTGGAACACGCGTCAAGAATATTCTGCGTCGCACGCTCGGTCTCGCCGCACCGCTGGTATGGCGGACCCGGCCGCGACCATCGCTGACGATCCTGACCTACCACCGCATCCTGCCGGCTGATCATCCCGCACGGCTGACTGAGCAACCTGGCATGTATGTGAGCCCGGAGACGCTCGCCATGCACCTGCAGGTGCTGAAGCAGCATTTCACGCTCATCGACCTCGGTAACTGGCTCGACTTGCGCGAGGCAGGTGCTGTGCTGCCTGATCGCGCCTGCTGCATTACTTTCGACGATGGCTGGCGCGATAACTATACGTACGGGCTGCCGGTGCTTGTCGCTGCGGGGGCGCCGGCGACAGTTTTTCTGGTCACAGACTTCATCGGTAGCAGCTACCGGTTCTGGCCAAACCGGCTTGCGCAACTGCTGGGCAAGCTGGGTACGCGTGATATGGACGTGCTGCCTGGCGAATTGTCAGCGCTGCTCGCCGGCGCTGGCTTTGTACCGGCCGGCTCGCCGG
>JBATNV010000080.1:0-1821 GCA_049290495.1 Gammaproteobacteria bacterium
ATCCGGCCAGCGAGATCATCAAGGATGCCTTTGGCCTGCAGACCGACCCGAGCCAGGCGAAGTACACCCGCACCAGCAAGATCGTCATCGATGCGACCCGGCAGCTGGCTGCCGAGGGCGGCCGGGAAGTCTTTCCGGAAACCAACCGGGCGCTGCTGGAGCAGGGGGCGCCGGGCGTCTTCGAGCATGTCGACAAGCTCTATGGTGAGGCGCTGCGTAGCTGGAAGCGGGTCTGAGCGCAGTCATGTATATCGATATCGTCCTGGATTCGCAGCTGCCGTCCGCACAGCTTAAGGAACTCGGGCTGCTGGCCGAGCACCACGGGATTCACGCTGTCTGGTGCGCGAGCTATCTGGATGGCCGCGATCCCTTTGGCAACCTGGCAGAGCTGGCCCAGGCCTCCAGCCGGATCCGTCTCGGTCCCATCGCGCTGAGTCCTTATGAGCTGCATCCCTTCCGCATCGCAATGGCCTTATTGACGCTCAACGAGCTGTGTCCTGGCCGTGCCCAGGCCATCATCGGTGGCGGCGGCGAAGTGGTGATGGCGCTGGAGATTCCACGTCAACGCCGGGTGCGCGCCGTACGTGAGGCTATCGATATCGTGAAGGGTGCCACTACGCATCGGCCCTTCAGCTATCACGGCGAGATGTACAGCATCAACGACTACGATCCGCAGTGGATCACGGCGGCCGTACCGCCCACAGTCTTTGCTGCCGCCAATCGCCCGCAGATGCTGCGCATGTCAGCGCGTGCTGCCGACGGCATCATGATGAGCGACCTGTCCCCGGCACTGACCCGCACTGCAGTTGGTGCGGTACATGGACACCTGCGGGAGTTCGGGCGCGATCCGGCGGCTTTTCAGTTCAACAACTTCATGGCGTGGTATGTCTACGACGATCTGCAGGAAGCGCGCCACGAAGCGAAACGCTGGATTGGCTTCCGTGCAATCTTTCGTGAATACATGATGCGTGAGTTCGTGAGTGCTGAAGACTTCGCGTTAATTCTCAAATACATCCCGCAGATCTACGCCATGGCTGCCAGGAATGCACACACAGTCGAAGGCGTTCCCGATCGCTTGCTGGATATGTGCGTGGATCATCTGACGCTCACCGGTGCAGTGAACGACATGGACCATGTCATCGCGCATCTGCAGGCGCTGAAGGAAGCTGGCTGCACGCAGGTTTCCCTGGAGCTGAAGAAGCACCAGGCACATGGCATACGGTTGATCGGTGAGCGCGTGATACCTGCGCTACGCTGATTTTTTGTGGCCGTATTCGTCCCAGGTCTCAGGCGAGTTTGCGAACCCGAAAGCGGCGACCCTTGATCTTGCCGGCACTGAGCGCACGCAAGGCGTGATCTGCCGAGCGACGGTTAATGGCCACATAGGCGCGCGTCGCGTAAATATCGATCTTGCCGATCGCATCGGCAGTGAGACCCGCATCGCCAGTCAGTGCACCGAGCAGATCACCGGGGCGCACCTTGTCTTGCCGGCCGCCGTCGATGATCAGTGTCACCATGCCGGCTGTCAGCGGCTTCTGTGTGGGGCTGGCCGGTGCCGGCGTCTGCCAGCTCAGCGGCGTGTCCTGTCGTTCTTCGATTGCGGCTGTCCGGTGGCGCTCATACGGTGTACACAGCGTCCACGCGATGCCCTTGCCGCCAGCTCGACCGGTACGGCCGATGCGATGCAGATGGATGTCGGCGGTCAGCGCCATGTCGTAGTTGATTACCACCGGCATGTCCTTGATATCCAGCCCGCGTGCGGCCACATCAGTGGCGACCAGTACTGCGCAACTGCGATTGGCAAAGCGCAACAGCACTTCC
>JBATNV010000081.1:0-3200 GCA_049290495.1 Gammaproteobacteria bacterium
ACATGGTTGGCTTCTACCACCCGAGCCGGTGGCACTCAACACCGAGGTATCAGTCACCCCGTGCTGACGAGCAATCAATGGCTGAGACAGCACTTATCGCGGTGTCCGAAAAAACTTGACCACGACATACATCTGGAAAGAACGAATACGCCGCCCTGCTACAGAAGTTCCTCCCCGCTCACGTCTCAACCAAAATACTGCAACAGTTTGCCAACGGCGATGAAGTCTGCTCAATTGATGAACTCGTGGTTCGCACGCCGACTGGCGCTGCGGTGACGCTCGCGATGGCGGAATGGTTCCGGTTGCGTGGTGGCAAGATTGCCGAGCATCGCATCTATTACGACCCGCGAGAGTTCGCCTCCGCCTTCGGGCTTGGCACATAAGAGCCTGAAAAGGTCTCGAGGGTCGGAACGCGCAACGCTCAGCATCAGCGGCGGCGCGCAGCGCCGTCCGCTGCATGCTGTTGTTAGGCGACTCCACGCTTATTCTGAGTCGCCAGATTCTTACAGCGCGTCATGGTCAATGGCCTCCTGAAGGCAGCGTACCTCCTCGAGGATCTGCATGAAGCGCCGGCCGAGCGGAGTCAGCCGATAGTCTACCTCGACAGGAGGCTTCTCACCGAAGACCGTTCGCTCCAGAATTCCGAAGCGGGTCATCTTACGGAGCCGCTCGTTCATCACCTTCGAGGACAGGCCGGGGCAAGATCGTAGGAACGCGCTAGGACGGCGGTGATCTTCGGCGCACAGTTGAAGGAGTCGAACCGACCATTTGCAGCCGATGATGCTCTCGACCATCGAGGCGACGGGGATTGGCTGTTCGCCGCTCGACTCGTGGTGCTTATGGCCTGAGAGGTCGTCATGAACCATGATGTAACTACCTTACCAAAAAGTGCCTTCCTGACACGGTGCAGGATCTCTCGTACATTGGCTGGTGACGAGGCACAAACCGGCGCCTCGAACCGAACGAGATGAAAGGAGCCAACCCATGAATGAACCGATCACAATTCCCGGATACAGCTATGGAACCAGCGCGGTTCCGCGGTCCCCCGTGACACTCGCCGACTTCGAGCTGATGAAGAAGAGTGTCCTGTTCGGGGAGGAGGACGTCGAGTACCTGCGCCTTTCCCACGACGTCGTGAAGGATCAGGTCGAGGCCATCCTCGATGTTTGGTACGGGTTCGTCGGCTCGACCCCGCACCTGCTCGCGTCGTTTACGGGCAAGAGCGACGGCGAGCCGCTCGGTGACTACCTCGGCGCTGTCCGCAAACGCTTCGGCCAGTGGATCCTCGATACGGCCCGGGCCGAGTACGATCAGAACTGGCTCGACTACCAGCACGAGATCGGCCTCCGCCACCACCGCACGAAGAAGAACCGCACCGACGGTGCAGCATCGACCGGGATCGTACCGTTCCGCGACCTGTTCCTTCTGGTCTTCCCGGTGACGTTCACGCTCAAGCCGTTCCTCGCGAAGAAGGGCCACTCCGCCGAGGATGTCGAGAAGATGTACGCGGCGTGGGTCAAGTCGTGCCTCTTGCAGATGACCTTGTGGAGCCACCCGTACGTGAAGGACGGGGACTTCTGATGGAGCCGAGACCCGCCCCCGAGTGGCTGACCACGACGTGGTTCAACACTCCGGAGGCCCTCGATCTGGAACGCCTCCGGGGGCGGGTCGTGGTTCTGCACGCCTTCCAGATGCTCTGCCCCGGATGCGTGGCGCACGGCATTCCACAGGCACAGCGTGTCGCGGAGATCTTCAAGAGCGAACCGCTGACGGTCATCGGACTGCACACCGTATTCGAGCACCACGAGGCGATGGGGCTCGCGTCGTTGCGCGCGTTCCTGCACGAGTACCGCGTGCGGTTCCCTGTCGGCGTCGACGCTCCCGGGCCGGATGGCGACCCGATGCCCCGCACGATGCGCGCGTACGCGATGCAGGGCACTCCGACGACACTTCTGATTGACGCCCAAGGCCGGCTGCGCCGACAGGTCTTCGGCGTGCATGACGACCTGCTCCTCGGAGCAGAGATTGGAACGTTGTTGGCCGAAGCGCCCCGAAGGCCGGACACCATGCCCGCAAGGGTTGTCCCGGCATCAGACCGATGCGCCGACGGTCGTTGCGGTGTCGAGTAGGGTGAGGACGCCTGGGTTTGTTCACGCATCGGGGACTCCTTTGTTCGCCTAACGGACCGCGGTAACGGGAGCCGCCGCCACAAACCTATGATTTCAAGACCCTCGTCATCGGCGGCTCCCGTTCACCGCTTTGTTCGGCTATCACATCGGACCATCACTGCCAACGCTGGGCGGCTCCCGCCCCTCCAACCGGATTCACACCGAGTAGGCACATGTTATCATCCGTGATCCAAATGCCAATGTCTCCAATGATTCGCCCTACTACCGAGACACATCCACCTGAAGGTGCTTGTACGGCAAGCCCCTTGCCGGGCGTGCAGGATATTCTTCCGCCTGCAATACCTATCGCCAAGTGCGTAATGCAAATCGTGTCTACCCGGTTCGTCGTCATCCGAAGGACAATATCCCTGAGTTTTCGTCGGATATACAATTCAGTGACTTTCCTCTCCCATTTCACGTCGAAGTGGTCTACGCCAATAGTCACCTCGTTGTCTCGAATGCCCAACATCAGGACGTCGCGATCGTCGACACGTTCGCAGGTTAGGCGGAGTGGCCCGCCGTCTTCCTCTGGCCCACAAAGTCCAAGAAGCACGCGGTCCCTGTGCCTGATGATGTGCCCGCCCGTCGCCGTGATCTGCCCGAGTTCCACTCTTGGGACCTGTTGAAATCCAAAAAGTGGGTCGTCGTGTGTGAATCCCGCCTTCCTACATTGAGGAGATTGTCGGTATTCTCGCATACGTTCTGCAGGCAGATGGCCGAACTTCGTATGGCAAGTGGGACACAATAAGACGATTCCCCCGGGACTATGCTCGCGGGCGTCTTCAAACGGCGGATCGAAGTGATGGTAGATAACGATGGCCGCACCGCAGATAGCGCATCCAAAGCCGCATTCCTGCCTAACGACGCGGGCAGTCAGTTCGGGAATATGTCTTCCAAGACCATGAGCGTTAATCGTACCCATTCTCTTCACCTACCAGTTGATGCACTCGCGAGGTCCGTTAAACCGAACGTTTGAGCTAACCGGACCATTGTGGCGTGGCGGCATTTGGCCCAGAATGAAATGGCGGGCCA
>JBATNV010000082.1:0-2608 GCA_049290495.1 Gammaproteobacteria bacterium
GATTGAGGCTGAATTCTTTCTGGTTTTTATCGGCGTGTCTGCGCTGATCGTCGGTGCTGCGGTGCTGGTGCTGCCGTGGATTCCGCTGTGGGCGCAATGGCTGCTGTTTGCCGGCATCGCGCTCGGCGCCATGGTGCTTTTTCGCAAGCGGGTATACACGGCGCTGCGCGCGAGGGCGCCGGGGCTCAAGGACGATTTCGTCGGTGACGAGTTGCGTATTCCAGAAGCCCTTCCGCCCGGCGAGGTTTGTCGTATGGAGATTCGCGGCTCCACCTGGCAGGTGCGCAATACCGGCAGCGTTTTGATTCCGGCTGACGGGAAGGCGCGCGTGACGGCTGTGGCAGGTATCGGCCTGCACGTCGAGGCGTCGCAATAACAGACTCAGGTATGAAGGCAGGAGAGTGATCACATGAATTTTGGATTTGGAGTTGGCCTGGCGCTCGCCTTTCTGGCGATCATCGTTCTGCTCAAGACGGCGGTCGTGGTGCCACAGCAGAGCGCTTACATCATCGAGTATCTCGGCAAGTACAGCCGCACGTTGTCGGCCGGGTTCCATATCCTCGTGCCCTTCGTCGAGGTGGTGGCCTACAAGCACTCGCTGAAGGAGCAGGCCATCGATATCCCCGAGCAGACCTGCATCACCAGGGACAACGTGCAGGTGGGCATAGACGGTGTGTTGTATCTGCGTGTGCTTGATCCGCAACTTACCTCCTACGGCATCACCGATTACATCTTTGCCATCATGCAGCTCGCACAGACCGCGCTGCGCAGCGAGATCGGCAAGATCGACCTGGACCGGACCTTTGAGGTGCGGGCGGCAATCAATGCCAACGTGGTTGCCGAACTCGACAAGGCTTCGGATCCCTGGGGCGTGAAGGTGATGCGCTACGAGATCAAGAACATTAACCCGCCGCGCGATGTGCTCACGGCCATGGAGAAGCAGATGCGGGCCGAGCGCGAGAAGCGCGCGGTGGTGCTTGGCTCTGAGGGTGAGCGTGACGCAAAGATCAACGAAGCTGAAGGCGACAAGCAGCGCGTCATCAAGGCATCCGAGGCAGCCAAGCAGCAGCAGATCAATGAGGCAGAAGGTGAGGCAGAGGCGATTCTCGCGGTGGCAAAGGCAACTGCTGAAGGTCTGCGTCAGGTCGCCATCAGCTTGCGTGAACCGGGCGGTGCCGAAGCCATGCAGCTGCGGGTTGCCGAGGACTACCTGGTCCAGTTCGGCAATCTCGCCAAGGCCGGCAATACGCTGGTGGTACCTGCCAACCTGAGCGACCTGGCCTCGATGATTGCGCTGGCCAAGAACGTGATCGAAAGCAAGGGTCCGCGTCCGGGCTGAGTCGGATGAGGATTCCGGTTCTGTGGGACTGCGCGCCATGAGTCGCCTTGAAATCGGTATGGTCATGGAGCCTTCGCCGGGTTATACGGCGAAGCTGGCTGCCGAGATCGAGGCGATGGGCTTTGATGCGCTGCTCTGCCCCGATACCCAGTGTCTGAGTCCCGACCCATGGGGCCAGCTCAGTCTCGCGGCGGCGCGCACCACTCAGCTGATTCTGGGCACGGGCGTTACCAATCCCTGTACCCGTGATTCCTCCGTCACCGCCGGTGCACTCGCCACGCTGCAGCTCGAGTCTGGCGGCCGTGCGCGCTGTGGCATCGGTCGCGGTGATTCATCTGCTGCACATATCGGTCAGCGCAATGCCACTACGCTTGAGTTGCGTACCTATATGGAACAGGTGCGGGCTTATCTGCGTGGTGAGGCAGTGATGCGAGCTGAGACCAGTTCCCGCATGCGCTGGATCCAGCCAGGCGAATTACCGTCGGTGCCGATCGACCTTGCCTGCACGGGGCCTGCCACCATCCGCATGGCTGCAGATGTGGCCGATCGCGTGAGTTTCGCCGTGGGCAGCGCACCGGAACGGATTGCCTGGGCGCTTGAAACCCTGCACGCGCGCCTTGCTGAAACCGGCCGCGACCGGGCCACTTTGAGTGTGGGCGCGTTTATTAATCTGGTTTGCGATGAGGATGAGCAGCGCGCCATCGATCTCGGCCGGATGATCTCCGGCATGGTGGCGCACTTCGCCGGTATGCCGAATTCACCGACAGAGCATCTGCCGCCGCAACTCAAAGCGCTGGCCGTGCAGATGAAATCCGGTTACGACATGGCCCGGCATGCACAGAACGATGGTGCCCATCTAGGCAGGGTAGACGATGCCTTCGTCGACTGGTTCTCCATCTGTGGTCCGCCCGCCAAATGCCTGGAGCGTCTGCAGGAGGTCATCGGATTCGGACTCGATCACATCTATCTGCTCGGTGGATCGCCGGTCGCCGCACCGCACGGCGCACGCCAGGCGGCGCTGGTCCAGCAGACCCGCCTGTTTGCCGAACAGGTGATGCCGGAATTACGCTGAAAGAGACGGTTTATCGCCTGACTCCGGGGTAGGCGGCTCTGGTCTTGCTGCTCCTGGCGTCCGGAGACGAAAAAAAAGGGCGCCGAAGCGCCCTTTTCTTGTTTCCGGCCTGCGCCGGTCATCGTCTGCTACTCAATAGTTGACCTTGAAGTTCAGCATGTACTCGGCAGGCGGCAGCGGTGTGCGGATGTTGGTGA
>JBATNV010000083.1:0-6708 GCA_049290495.1 Gammaproteobacteria bacterium
CTCCTGGCAGGCAGGCTCCGACTTAGTCGTGAACAAGCCCCTCCAGTCTGTTCTCCAGCACCATACCCGTCTTTGCATCCACACCGACTTCGTGCGTACCCTTCGCGTCCTTGATGTCAAACGAGTATCTGAGGCCGCTGCCGCCGGGTTCGGCCTCCAGTTCCTCGTCGGTCACTGCGCCTGGATGCGCCTTGAGTGCTATGGAACGCGCCTCGGCCAGAGAAATCTTCGCTTGCTTTGAGAGCTCCTCGCCCTTGTAGGCCGTAGTCTTGACCGGGTTTGCAGGGATGGACTTGCTTTGCATGACAGCCTGCGCGCCCTTGTCTGCCGCTTGAACGGCGCTGGCGGCAACGAATGACGTGGCCAGCGCAATCGCGAGAATCGACGACTTTCTGTATCGGGACATGATGTATCTCCAAGTGAACGCAGTGATCTGCGGTATGGAGAGATTACGGGCCTGGACTTAGCTGACGCTGAGTCCCGGGCCGTCGGGTGTATTCTGGATCGACGCGGGATCGGTGCGCCTCTGCAGCACCAGAATCATGCCCGGGAGGAACAGCAAAATCAGCGGGACGGCGGCCGTCAGGCCGAAAATAATGGCGGTTGCCAATGGCTGCTGGAGTCCCGCGCCGCGACCAATGCCGAGTGCCAGCGGCATCAGCGTCAGTATCGCAATCAACGCGGACATGAGGATAGGTCGCAGGCGCTTTGCGCCCGCTTCGCGCAACTGCGCTGCATCAGGCGGACTCGAGCGATCGAGCTCCGCCAGGAAGAAAATAATGAGTTCTGTGACCATGCCGACTACCATGGTCAGGCCCATCAACGCGGAAATATTCAGTTCTATCCTCGTGACCCACAGGCCAATGAGAACGGCCGCAGCAGACAGCAACACTGTCGACACTGCGGCCAACGTCCAACCCAGGTTGTCGAACAGTAGCGTGAGCAGCAATGCCGCGAGCAGCAAGGCGGCGACGAATACCATAGCCAGATCAGTAAAGCTCTTCTGCTGCTGAGCATAGAGCCCGCCATATTCCACGCGCACGGTTCGCGGCAGCCCCAGTCCCGATACGATCCGGCGTACGTCCTGCATGGCCGAGCCGAGATCGCGTCCTTCCAGGCGCGCAGTCACGCCAACAAAAGGCGCTAGGTTCTCGCGCCTCAGCTGCATTTGGCCGGCAGCAACGCTGATGTCGGCGACCTGACCGAGTCGTACCGCATGACCATCAGCTGCAGTAAGACCAAATTGCTGCAGTTGGGCTACCCGTTGGCGGAAGTCTACCGAGGTGCGCAGCCGTACGCCGATCAGTTGCGCGCCAATTTGCACTTCCGTGACGACACTGCCACCGACCATCGCCTCAAGTTGGCTCGCGACGGCGTCCGAATCCAGCCCCTGCTGCGCGGCATCAGCCGGTCGAACGTGAATACTGATGGCGTCGCCGGCCACACGAAGCCCGTCAACGACTTCTACTACACCGGGAATGGCATTGAGAGCCGCGGCGACCTTTTGCGCACTGGCGTCAAGGACGGCGCCATCATTCGTGAATAGTTTTACTTCGATGGGCTGAGGCACGGCGGTGAGGTCTCCGATGATGTCACCCATCAACTGGATCAGTTCGACCTGCAGGCCCGGCACCTGCTGATCGATCTTCGTGCGGATCTCCGTCATCACGGTCTCGATCGGGCGACGCGAACCGCCCTTCAGCCTGACGAAGAAGTCCCCTTCATCGGCCTCTGTCAGGCCGCCGCCAAGCTGTAAACCGGTACGCCGCGAATAGCTCACCACCTCCGGCGTAGCGGTGATAATCGCCTCGACCTGGTTCAGCAGCCGATCCGTATCCGCGAGTGCCGCACCGGGTTGCGCTTTGTAGTCGAGTACAAATCCGCCTTCATCCATGTTGGGCATGAAACCCGAGGGCACTCGCGTCCATGCGAATGCGCCTGCAGCAGCGATCGCGATCCCCACGATAAGCACAAACCGCCCCGGACGCCGCAGAAGGCGCGTTCCGGCCCAGCGGTAGGGTCGGCCGACGCGCTCCAGCAACGCTGCTCCGCGTCCGGCGGCTTCGGCATCCGCCGGCCGGAGCCACCATGCGGCCAACAGCGGAATGACCAGTCGCGCGTAGAGCAGTGAAATAGCGAGGGCAGCGACCATCGTGATGGCAAGCGCCTTGAAGAAACCGCCGGTCACTCCACTGATCAGTGCCAGCGGCAGAAACACGACGATCGTCGCCGCGGTCGAGCCGATCAGCGGCTGACTCATTTCAGCAGCCGCCCCCAGGCGCATTTCTGGAGTTCCGGCCCTCCCCTCCTGCATCCGCCGCACCATGTGTTCGAGCATGACGACGGCATCGTCCACAACCAGTCCAACGGCGGCGGCCATGCCGCCGAGGGTCATCATGTTGAAGCTCATTCCGAGGGCCAGAAGAATCAGGCAGGTGGCAGCAAGAACAGCCGGCAGCATCAGCCCCGTGATCAGCATCAGTCGCGCCGAGCGCAGAAAGAGAAACAGGACCAGCCCGGCGAGCAAGGCGCCGAGCAGAATTGCGTCGCGCACAGCATTGGCCGCACCGATGACCAGTTCGGTCTGGTCGTAAAAGGGCGTCACGGTAACCGTCGGCGGAATACCCGCCGACTTGAGACGCACATTGACCTCCTGAACGATCGCTACTGAATTACCATCGATCGACTGGCGGATATTGAGCAGGACGGCGCTCTGCCCGTTCGAGGTAACGCGTGTGAAAAGGTCTTGTTCTGCAGGGCGGATCCGGGCGATCTGGCCGAGCAGCACCACTCCGGCACCGGTACTGCCGGTCTTCACGGGAATCGCGGCTAAATCGACGGTGGTGCCCACACGATTGTCGAGCAGTACCAGATAGAGGCGGTGTCGGTCTTCCATCCGACCTACACCGCGCACGGTATTCGCCCTGGAGATAGCTGCGGCTACATCGGAGAAGGACAGTCCAAGCGCCTGCAGCCGTGCGGGATCGATATCGACTGCGAATTCCCGTGGAGCTCCGCCCAGCACATCAACGCCAGCGACTCCCGGCGTCGCAGTCAATGCCGGACGAACTTGTTGTTCCGCCAACTGGCGTAGTGCCGTCGGATCCATCGACCTGGACGTCAATGCCAGGCCGAACACCGGGAACAGACTGGGATCCGAGCGACGGACGTTAAATCGCGCACCAACGGGCAGATCAGGCAAAATCGTTGCCAGCGCCCCTTCGGTCGCGAGCGCTGCCGCTACCATGTCGTCGCCCCAGGCGAAGTCCAATGCAACGTCCGCCGACCCGCGACTGGTAGTTGAGCGTATTCCAGTAACACCCGGAACAGCGCGCAGCGCGATCTCGATCGGGCGAGTAATCTGGGCCGCCATCTGTGCCGCGTCACGGTCGCCAGCATCGATTGACACGATGACGCGCGGGTAATTGATCTGAGGGAACAGCCCGACAGGTAGCCGTGTTAGCGCGAAGATGCCACCTGTCGTCAGCAGTATTGCGGCCAGAAGGATAGCGCGCGAGTGTTGCCCGAGCGATATCGTCACTGCGTTCTGACCTTCATTCCATCCGTCAGTGCGGTACCACCTTGCGTCACCACCTGATCACCAGGCGCGAGCCCTTTGAGTATCGCTACCATCCGACCATCCGTCGGACCGATGACAACGTCGTGACGGGAGGCAACTCCACTCTTGACGCTGAAGACGAAAGGCTGACCGGCCTCATCAAGCAGCGCTGAATAAGGAATTATGAGCAGGTCGGCTGCCGAACTCAGTGTTACGCGTCCAGAGAGCGGCTCACCCTGACCAATGCCGGCGTCGGCCGGAAGGTCCGCAAACACGCCGGCCAGTTTTGTCTGCGGATCGGTAACCGGCGAAACGGACCGAATCGACGCTGTGATTGTCGCCTCGCCAGAAGCCGGCCCAATTTGGACCGCCATGCCCGGACGAAGGCGTCGCGCAAGCGCCGGATCGATGCCGAAGCGGGCTCGGAGTTTTCCGGCCGGTGCGAGCGTAGCCACCGGCGATCCCGCCGGCACCAGATCGCCGGGACTCTGCATGACGGTCTCGACGACACCGTCCACCGGTGCGCGCAGGTTGAGCCCCGCTATGCGTTGCGCAAGGCTGCTAGCTGTCGCGGCTGCCACCGCCGAGGCCGTCCGTGCCGCTTCCACCTCGGCATCGCTGACCAGACCGTCAGCGCGCAGGCGTTGCATTCGGGCCAGCGTGCGTTCCGCCGCCTGAGACTCGCTGACCGCTCGTTCACGATCCACTCCACTCGCCGGACTCGGAGACAGTGACACCACCACGTTGCCCTTGCTGACGTGCGCCCCTGCCGGTGCAAGGATTGCGCCGACGATCGCTTCGATCGGACTGGCGAGCGTGATCCGATCGGCGCCACCGCTCTCTGCACCACCGTGAATAGGGATCGACTCCGCGACCGAACCGATCCGCGCTGTCGCGAGAGTCACGAGCGCCACTGACTCGCTGGTCGCGCCTTCGGGTGGCCCAGAACACGCGGTCAAGGCCAACGCAGTGGCAAGGGCCATAAAATATTTCACTTCGTCCACCTCTGTCGGGGCAGGCCCGTCAGCAATTCGAGCGCGATTGATTGCTCTGCGATAGCCTGCTCCGAAGCGGCCAACAGCATTTCCTTGTCTCGTACTGATTGCATGCCGGCGTCGTATGCAGCAGAAGACAGGTCACCGCGACGGACGGCGACAGCCATGCGGTCGGCAAAGGTGCGCAGCTCGGGAATCTCCTTGAG
The DNA here is from genome assembly GCA_049290495.1 of Gammaproteobacteria bacterium. Taxonomy (GTDB): domain Bacteria; phylum Pseudomonadota; class Gammaproteobacteria; order Steroidobacterales; genus SHZI01. The sequence continues at coordinate 4,761 of JBATNV010000083.1, forward strand.
CAGCGCCATCCGCTGTCGGTAACCGAGTGCCAGACCCGCCGACGCCGCTGCGATCTCGGCTCGGGTCTGGAATACGCGCGCTTCGTACTCCGCCCGTAGCGCCTCGCGGGTGGCCGACTCGATCGCAATACCGCCCCGATTGCGGTTCCATAGCGGCAGCGTGAACGTGACTGCAGGCCCAATCAGGCGATTGTTGCTGGTATCGCGGGTGCCATTGACAGTGAGATCAAGCGTCGGAAACTGCTCCATGACAGCCACACGCAAGGCGGCTTCCTGGGCAGCATATCCAGCCCTCAAGGCCTGCAGATCGGGGCGCTCCAGTTGCGCGATGTCAAAGAGCCCCTTCGCATCGATCGAGGGCTCAGACTGCAACGGACTTGCACCCACAGCAATTGACATGTCAGGCGGTACGCCCAGCAATCGATTGAGCTCAAAGTGCGCAGCCACTTGCGCTTGCTCATCCGCGCGGTAGCGCACTTCGGCATCAAGTGCCGCCAAGCGAGCCGCTTGCAGCTGATCGGGCGAAAAATCTCCGCGGCCTACTGCATCGACTATCCGGGCTAACATCGCCTTAGCTACCTCACTGGTAGTCATATCAAGTGTCACGATACGCGTCAGGCCCAGGATTCTCGCCGCCACAATCCGCGCGGCGCCGGCAGTCTGCCATTCGGCCCAAATCAGGTCGCGGCGAGTCTGGGTCGCCAGTGCGCGAGCGTGGCTCACGCGGACCGAACGAGTTCGCAGCGCGTTCAGGTTAAGTCCCAATGCCGCTGCAAGGTTGGTTACCGCGGGCGGGCCACCCACGACAAAGTCCGCACCCAGGCTTATGGTTGCATCGGGGATAAGCCCGGCGGCAAACACCTGCGCCTCAGCGACACCAGCGCGGGCCCGAAGGGCTTTCAGTTCAGGGTTCAATATCACGGCGAGCACCGCAAGAGCGTTGCTATCAAGCGGCTTCGAGAGATCGATGTTCTGCGCTCGAAGAAAGGGCCTGTCTATTTGGGCGGACTGGGCAGAAACCACCTCTTGAAGTGGCGCACTCAGCATTGCGGGCGCAGGCGATAGTGGCGCAGCCCTGTAGTGTGCGCATCCGGTGATCAGGCCGAGCGTGGCTATAGCCACTGTCACAATCTTGCTGCCCAGCGTTTGGTCGCCGTTATAGACTCGTTTAGCTGCAAATCCAATCTGTTTGTAATACATACACACGCAAGAGTACCGGAACACGCACCGGACCAAGGGAGCAGGAAACCGGATCGTAAAGACATAGACTTAGCTGATGCTGAGTTTAGGTATGATCCCAGCTCGAAACTGGTGCTCTTGCCCACCGCATGATTCCCTGTCTCAGCCTCTCCACTGCCGTTGCAGTCGACAACCAGATGGCGCAGCATCGGTGCCATTCGATTTCACGCTGGCTGAGTCAGCCCGGTTGATGCCCGTTACGCATCGCCCAAAGCCGGTCAGATCTCCTGAAAACCGGTGGCCGCAAGGCCTGGAGATACACGTCAGACTTCAGAGACGAAACGTTTGTCCTGCCCCAGTCGAGCTTGCAGAACCGTAGCGGCACCCGCCGAGACGCCACTGCTGCAATCTCGCCCGCGCCCTGCCCCAGCATCGCTGCGCCAACCGCGTCGTCACTACGCGGCGCCAGCTAGTAGTGACGACGCGCTGACAGCCCCAGCACACAAGCGTTGCGCCGGGGCTGGCGCAAGTGAAGACCCCACGTGACGACCTCTCTGGAACGTCACAACCTCGGACCGCGCAACGCGGTTTGCCCCTCGCCCGCTTCTCTGCGGGTCACGTCAGCAATAGCGCCACCCGGCGCACCCAGAGCCTTGGGGTAATGGCTCACCCGATGGATCGCCTTCCCACAGGAAGCGCCATCGACGCCAATGCCGCGTGCCGCGGCGGCCAGTAGTTACTCGGCACGAAACGGGAGTGGTGTCCCGTG
>JBATNV010000084.1:0-2306 GCA_049290495.1 Gammaproteobacteria bacterium
GCTATTGATTCGTGCCGCCGGCTACGCAGTCGTGCTCGAAGGCAATTTCATCGATGTGGGCGTGTACCGGATTCCCGTGGTCGAGGCCTGCAGCAGTGCACTGATCTTTCTGCCGCTGCTGAGCATCGCGTTGCCGGCCGCGGTCCTGTATCGCGGTCGCTGGTGGTGGCGGCTTCTGCTGCTCTCGTCAGCGCTGCTGGTTCCGCTGCTGGCTGGCAGTTTGCGCGTCGCTATCACCGGCCTGCTGGCACGCTATCGTGGTGCTGGGGTGGCGGAGGGGTTTCTGCAGGCTTCCGATGGCGCGCCGCTCTATCTCATGTGTGTGGCCGTGCTGTTGCTGCTGATCTGGTGCCTGGGGCGTCTTGAGGGCAAGACGATTGCCGGCGCCTATGGCTTGGCGTGGCCGCGGTCGGGACGACAGCGCCTGGGGCGGGTGCAAGTGGGTGCTCCTTTGTGGACTGCGGTCATCCTGATCGCCGTAATGGCACTGGTGTCGGCCCTCGTTAGCCGGCCGGAGCTGCAATTGCCGGAACGACAGCGCTTCGCGTTTTTCCCCCAGCAACTTGCTGCCTGGGAAGGCCACACTGCTGCTGTGGACCCGGTGGCGCTGGCATCGCTGAAACTCGCCGACCATTTGAGTCTCGCCTACCAGCGGCCCGCAGACCTGTTGCCGGTCTCGCTGTGGGTGGCCTGGTACGACGCGCAGGTGTACGGCGCTTCGATTCACTCGCCAATGGCGTGCCTGCCCGGTGCTGGCTGGCGCGTCGATAGCGTAAGTACCTATAACGTAGCGCCCCTGAAAACTGGCGATCAGCCCTTGCGGGTAAACCGGGCGATCATCACGCTCGGTACAGAACGGCAGCTGGTCTACTACTGGTTTGCGCAGCGTGGCCGCGATCTGACCAGCGAATATTTGCTCAAGTGGTATATTTTTCAGGACGGTCTGCTGATGCAGCGTAGCGATGGTGCCCTTGTCCGGCTGATCACACCGCTCCCGGACCTGGCAGAAACTGCCGAAGCAGATGCGCGCCTGACCGCGCTGGTTCAGGCCATCACGCCCGTACTCGGGGATTATGTACCCGGCGCTGAGGCCAGCCTGCGAAGCCCCTTGCTGAACAAGCCGTAACATCGCCGCGCTGCCGGACCCGGCAGAATGTCTGCTATCTGCAGGAGAACACTGTGATTTTGACGCGTACGATAGTTGCTACTGCCATCTTGAGTCTGCTCGTCGCCTGCGCCTCACCAGCTGAAAAGGCGGCGGCCTACGTCACGAAGGCCCAGAAACTCTACGATGCCGGCGACTATGAGCAGGCCGGCCTTGAAGCGCGCAACGCAGTGCAGGTCGAGCCGAAGAACGCCAAGGCCCGTTACCTGATGGCGCTGCTTGCCGAGCAGAAAAAGGACTTCAAGGGCTTGTTCAATGGTTTGCTGGTGGCCGTCGATGGGGACCCTTCCAACATCGAGGCGCGGCTGAAGCTCGCCATGGTGTTTATTGCTATCGGGGATTGGGCGAGCGCTACCGAACAGAGCGATGCGCTGCTGAAGCTGGCGCCCGAGGACGCGCGTGTCGTGCTGCTGCAGGCGCGCGTCGACTTGCAGAACGGCAATCTGAGCGCCGGTCGTGCCGGCCTCGAGAAATCCATGCAGCTCGATCCATCCGACAGCGACCCGGTACTGGTGCTGGGCGCGCTGGAAGCCAAAGATGATCTGGACCGCGGCCTGGCCATTCTCGATGCAGGGATTGCGCGCATGCCGGCAGAAAAAACCAAGGCGTTGCGCGAACAGCGCGTGCTGTTGCTTGCGCAGGGCAAACGCATCAAGGAGGTTGAAGAAGGGTTGCAGGCGCTGATGCGGGACTATCCGGACGAGAGCAGCTATCCGGGCCAGCTGGCCCGGTTGTATGCCGGGCAGGGGCGCCTTGACGATGCGGACAAGGTTTATCTGCGGCTCATCGAACTCGATCCGACTGATGCCAGCCGCCGGATTGCCTATGTCGGCTTCCTGGTCGGGCAACAGCAGTTTGAGAAAGCCGCAACGTTCCTGCAGGCCTCCATTGCCGCATATCCGCATGAAGATTCGCTGCGCTTGACGCTAGGCAACCTGTATGAGGCCAATGTGCGCCTGGATGAGGCGAAGGCGGCCTATCAGGCTTTGGCTGATCACAGTCCGAAGAGTGCCGATGGCATCAAGGGTCGCGTCCGCATTGCGGTGATCGAGTCCACGCAGAAAAATGCTGCGGCGGCGAAGAAGGTCATCGACGAGCTGCTGGTCGACATTCCCGATGAGCCGACGGCGCTGTTGTTACG
>JBATNV010000085.1:0-10069 GCA_049290495.1 Gammaproteobacteria bacterium
GACCTGACCACCAGTCACAGACGGCGCCCGATGCCAACTTTGCTGCCTACCGTACCTTTGGCTGGCAGCCACCGCCGGCTGCCAGCAGCGATGAACCCCTGCGGCTCCTCGATACCAATATCCGCACCGCCATCCGCGCCGAAATGACCAAACGGGGATACACAGAAGTACAGGATGATCCCCAGCTGCGGGTTGCCTACGAAACCGCGGCAGATGAAAAGCTGAAATCCAACCCCTTCCGCATTGGCATCGGTCTCGGCAGCTTCGGCAGCAACATGGGCGGTTCAGTCAATGTCGGTAGCCCCAGCGTGCAAAGCTATCGTGAAGGGCGGCTGATCATCCATGTAGTGGACGCTGCGGCAAATCGCGAGTTGTGGTACGGCTCTATTGCTGGAAGCATCGGCAAGAGCGGTCTCGATGCGGATGCGGTAGCCCGGGCCGTCGCGCTGGCGATGCAGGACTTACCAGCCCGCACTGCAGCACCGTGAGCAAGGCCCCGGATTGCGGGTCATGGCGCACTGCTGCCGGTACTTTTTTCAATGACGAACACGGATGCAATGAGGACAAGGGCGATGAATAAACGAAAATCTTTGTTGATCGGTATGGCAGCAGCCGCTGCCGTGCCGTTTGTACTCGGCACAGCACTGCAGGCCGCTGAGCCTGCCAAGGCGCAGAAGGCTGCCGAAGGTATCAATGTCGGCGGTGGCGAACAGGGCATTGATGCGATCATCATCCCGGGACCGCCGATCACCGCGAATGACTTCATGAGCAAGAAGCATCGCGCGTTCCCGAAAGGCATGACCTGCGCCGAATGCCACGATGTGGCCTTCAGCACCGTCGATACCGTCGCTTCCGCTACCCGGCAGATGGCGCGCAGCTCGATACAGCTGTCCCAGGAAAAGATCTGGGACAAGATCGTCGAGTTCCTGCCGGGCCGCGAGCGTTTTGCGCTGACCACGGCTCTCAACAACAAGCCACTCGCGACGACCGTGGACATGGTGCTCGACAAGGAAGAAAAGGTGCTCTACGTCGTTTCTGAAGTCGGCACCGAGAAGCTGCTGCAGATTCGCCTGAATCCGAACATCAGTGCGGTGCATTTCGCCGGCTGGACCCTCGCTGAGGGTGGTGCCAAGCTGTGGCGCAGTGCGCAGATCAATGGCACGGCCGAAGTGATTCCCTCATCTGATCCGCGCTTCAGTGTCGCTGTCGACAAGTACAACCTGGTACGCGTGACGAAAGAACGCTCCTTGCGGCGCTTCGACCTGATCCGCATCCAGCCCGAGCAGATCTACTACTTCGACACGACGCTCGGCGAAGGTTATGCGGTCTACCAGTTGTGGAAGCGCGGGCGTACCGGCGTTATCGCCGACTGACCGGCACCGAAAGACAGGTCGGGGTCAAAGCTTGAGCTCTGACCCCGTTTTTTCTGAGTGCGCCGGGCTCGGCGCAAACTGTCAAAGCGTTCGTCGAACGCTGCTTAACGGGGGTAACCATGCGCAATTGCATAAAAGTAGCGAGCCGTCTGATTCTGCTCATGGTGCTCGGCTCGCTGGCACCTCTGCTCGCCGCGGAGCCTAGCGCCAAGGCGCGCACGACCGACCTGATCGAACGCGCATCGCTGCCGTTATATGGCAAAACCGTGCTTTTCACGGCGCCGCGCAACTATGCGGGTCGTCTGGGTCAACTGCTGATCGAGCGTGGCGCACGCCCGGTCTGGATGCCGACGATCTACATCGAGCCGGTGCCCGACTACAAGGTATTCGACGAGGTGCTGCGCGAGCGCGACAAGTACGACTGGATCGCGTTCACGAGCCGCAACGGGATTGAGGCCTATCTCAATCGTCTCGAGGCGCTGGGCCTTGGCGCGAATGACGTCCGGCAGTTGAAGTCTGCGGCGATCGGTAATGATGCCCGGTTGCTTGAGCAGGCCGGGATCACGCCGGCGCTGGTGCCTGTCGCCCCCAGCCCGATAGGCATTGTCGAAGAACTAAAACGTCGCGGCATCACTAGCGGGACGGTGCTGGTTCCAGCGCCGGATGTCATCGGCATGGAAGAACCGGCGGTCGTGCCGGATTTTATCCGCGACCTCGAGGCGATTGGCCTGAAGACCAAGCGCGTCCCGGCCTATGTCACGGCTCGTGAAACGCAAGGGCTCGAACGGGGTACGCAGATGTTGCGGAACGGCGAGATCGACATGATCGCGTTTACCAGTCGCGGCGAAATCGACAGCCTCCTGGCACATCTCGGCGGAGACGGTGCGGTACTCAACCAGAAAACTGTCGTGGCTTGCTTCGGCCCGATCACCAGCGAAGGCGCCCGCCTGCGCAAGATTCGCGTGGATGTCGTCGCCCGCGACTATTCGCGCTTCGAGGGCTTTGTCGCCGCGATGGAGGACTGGTACCGCACTCGGCCATGAACAACGCGACCGGCCAGCGGATAGCGTGCTGATATTCGGTGCAAATGCGGGAACTACGGACTAGGCAGTGGCCGGTCGTATCTCCTAGAAGTAAAGACTGATTGTTGGGGGGCTGTAGCTAGGATCGCAGACCAGCAGTCCTTCTATAAATTTATTGAGTGATAAGCCCTTCAGCAGGGCATTCATGGCAAGGAGATTACTGGTGGATTTACGAAATCGTTCCGGGAACACTATTCCCATCACACTGGCTGCGCTGACAATGCTGGCGAGCGCGACGGCCTCGGCACAGGCCCTCGAAGAGATTGTCGTGACCGCCAAGCAGCGTGCACAGAACCTGCAGGAAGTTCCGTTGTCCATCGCCGTGCTCAGCGAGACCGAACTCGCGCGGGCACGAATCACCGAACTGCGTTCGCTGGCGGAATACACACCCGGCCTGGTTTTCACTGCCGGCCTCGGCCGTGAATCACCGAGTACGCTGGCCATTCGCAGTGTTGCGCCCAACACGGGCGATATGCGTCTGCAGGGCGTCAGCATGTTCCTTGACGGCGTCTATCTCGGAGGCGCTGTGCAGAGCCTCGACCTGACCCAGCTCGAACGCGTTGAAGTGCTGCGTGGTCCCCAGTCGAGCACCTTCGGGCGACAGACCTACGCCGGCGCCATGAATTACGTGACCAAGTCCCCGCGCACCGACGAACTCACAGGCGTAGTCAAATCCAGCTATTCAAGCAATCGTGGTTCGGCTGAAAATAACTGGCAACTCGGCGGTAACCTGCGGCTGCCGGTGATTGCCGATACCATGTGGCTGGAGCTTGGTGGCACCAAGAAAGTGCTCGGCGAGATGAGCAACAACGGCTCCCGCGTAAACAGAAACACGGTCAACGAGTTCGACCGCGAGATTAAGGTCGGCCGGGAAACCACCGAGGCTTTTAGCGGCGCACTGCTGATCGAGCCGATGGAAAACCTGTCCATCACCTTGCGCGCCATAGTCAGCCAGGATCGGGACGGTCCTTCCCTCGTGGTTGCTACCCATCCGCAGGAGTGGGCCGCCGACGGCGTGCCTGTGAGCACGCGTGGTGGTGGCGTGCTGTGGCCCACGGGCGATATCTCGGCGCCATCGTATTCTGCCCCGAGCTGTGACTCCGTAGCCGGTCGCCCAACCGACTGTGGTGTAGACCGCAATCGCCAGTTCTACTCGGGTAATGTCACCTACAACCTGGGCGGCTATGAGCTCAGTTATCGCACTGGCTGGGTGAGTGATGATCGCTGGAGCAACACTGATCTCTATCTGCGTGGTGCCAGTCCCGATCCGTTCTTCGGCGATGTTTACAGCCGGCGCCTTCCGAATGGCACTTTTGTCGACAGCAAGGCCGCGAATTTCTTCAGCGCGCAGACCGAGCGGTACAAGAACCAGAGCCACGAGTTGCGTCTGCTCTCTCCGGTTGGCGAAAAGCTGACCTGGCGCACGGGCCTGTATTACTTCTCCGAAGGCGAGACCTTCGGTACGGCGTCCCTGGTATCCGCGACCAACCCCACCGGAAACTTCCGCGGGCGTCAGCAAATAGAAAACTATGCAGTTTTTGGCGGCCTGACCTATGCCATTACCGAACAGTGGGCGGTTGAGGCTGAGGGCCGGTGGCAGCAGGAAAACAACAAACTGGGCCCCTGTCTGCTCAATGAGTGTCAGTCGACCAACGTGAGGAACTATTCCACAACCGAGAAAGACAAGGAGTTTCTGCCCCGTCTGACCCTGAGCTACCGCCCGACCACGGACATGATGCTTTATGGGCTCTTCTCCCAGGGCACAAAGGCGGGTCGCTACAACACCAATCAAGCCACTAACTTCCGGTATGTAGACCCGGAGAAGCTTAACAACTATGAGATCGGTGCCAAGACGGATTGGCTGGATGGCCGCCTGACCGTTAACGCGGCGGCCTTCCTGATCCGCGTCAAGGATCAGCAGTTCTCGACGGTTGCATTAGTGAATGGCGTCCCGCAGACCGGCTACCAGAATATTGGCAAGTCGGATATCGATGGCTTTGAGCTGGATGCTCGTGTGGTGATTACCGATCGCTGGACGGCGGCAGCGGGTATGGCCTATTCCTCCCAGGAGTACACCAACGATTTCGCGCCGGATGACGCGAACCTGATCAACCTGTTCAATGGCGAATCCTTCAAGGGCAAGTCCGCAATGAGCCTGCCTGAATGGACCGGCTTTGTCTCAACCCAGTATGTGCAGCCAGTAGCTGCAGATATGGAGCTGGTGCTTGATGGCAGCGTGACCTATCGGGGCGACTCCTATGCTGACCAGGCGAACCTGGCCACGGTTCCTGATATCACCCGGGTCAACCTGCGGGCCTCGCTCAATACCAGGCACTGGGAAATCGCCGGCTTCGTCCAGGATCTCTTCTCCAACGATGAGCCGGTTGCCGGTCTGACGAATGCGACCAACACCTGTCTGTATCTGACGCCCCCGGCCGGCCAGCCGCCATATGCTACTGGTCAGCGGTGCTTGGCCGTGGTGCGCGATCGCGGCCGTGAGATCGGCGCCAATCTGAATTATCGCTTCTAGAGCTGTCTTCGCGACGGTGCCGTGCCCCCGTTTAGGGCGCGGCACCGTTGTTTTCAGGCTCGACCTGTTAACTGACGCGTAATGGTCGCCTTGAGCGGCGGCAACCGGTTGGCGAGCCGGAGAACCGCTGTCCTGAAGAAGCGTGCCGGCATCTGGTCGTCGGTGAATAGGCTCACCAGCACATTGGTGCCCAGGTAGATCGGCCGGGTCGCTCGCCGGTGTTCGGACTGATAGCGGGCCAGCACTGACATGCTGCCGATGTCGCGCCCGGAGGCGCGCGCACCTCGTACCGTTCGCGTCAGCGACTCCACACCGTAGAGCCCGCAATTAAAGCCGTGTGCGGTGACCGGGTGCATGCCGACCGCAGCGTCGCCCAGCAGTGCAAATCGATGCGCGGCAAAGCGCTGCGCATATACCGCGACCAGCGGATAGCTGTGTCGCTCGCCCACCAGTTGCATCGCACCGAGACGTGAGTCGAACTGCTCGCTGACCAGCTTTTCAAATTCAGGTACCGGCATCTGCAGCATGGCATTGCTTTGGTCGGCCGACAGCGTGATGACGGTTGAAGACATCAATCCGTGGAGTGGCAACACCGCAAGCGTCCGACCGTAGTAGAAGCATTCGTGTGCGATTTCGTGGTGCGGTAGCTCGTGGGAAAAGCGGCAGACGATCACCGTACGACCAAAGTCGCGCATATCGGCACCGATACCCATACGGCGTCGGGCGTCCGAAAAGCGGCTGTCGGCGGCGACCATCAGCGGAGCGGTCAGTATTCGCCCGTCAGCCAGGCGTACTTCGGCTGTGTCCGCGGTGGTTCCCACGTCGCTGACGGCTACATCGCTGATGATCTCAATGGAAGGCCGCGAGGAAGCCACCTCGAAAGCGGCCTTCCGGATGACGTGGTTTGGTACCAGATAGCCGAGCTCAGTCTGCTGCGTCCCATGCGTGTCAAAGCCCAGGAAGTGCGGTGATTTGCCATCGAGCACGCGCGCTTCGCGGATCGGCGAAATGTCTTCAGCAGGATAGTTTTGCCACATACCCAGCGACTGCAGGATGTCCACTGCGCGATGGGTAAGCGCAATTTCCCGGCCATCGGCTGGTGGGTCAGCCAGGACGGCATGCGGCAGCTTTTCGACCACTGTTACGCCAAAGCCCGCATCGGCCAGCGCAATCGCCAGTGACAGGCCGGCTGGCCCTGCGCCGATGATGATGATGTCCCGCTCGTTCGCCATATCTTTCTCCTGACCGCGACTATTTCAGCGGCGGGTGGTCCCTGATTCAGGGCGGCGGCGATTGATGCCACACCTGGAGTAGGGGTTCATGCACTCGGCGATTGCATACAGGCCATCGGGATTCAGCAGGGTGATCTGCCGGCGATTGGCGCGCAGCAGCCCACTTTTCTGAAAGCGCGCGAGTATGCGGCTGACCGTCTCGGTCGCGAGGCGCAGATAGTTGGCAATGTCCTGACGCGACATCGCGAGTTGCAGTTCAGTTGAGCCGCCACCCGCAAGCCGGTGCCGGGCACTGACCATGACGAGAAATGCAGCGAGCCGTTCCTCCGCGCTGAAGTCACCTGAGATACTGGTCATGCTGAATACGTGCCGGCTGAGTCCGCGCAGGATCTGGATCTGGAGTTCCGGGATCTCAAGTGCCAGCTGACTGACGGCGCGATAGGGCAGGTGGCAGACCGAGCTTTCCACCAGGGCAATGGCGTCTGAAAAATGCTGTTCGGGAAAAATCGCATCGATGCCGATGAGTTCGCCGACGAAATGAAAATTGATCACATGCTCCCGCCCGTTTGGATCCACGGCGCAGGTTTTGAGGCAGCCGGTGCGCACGGCATACAGCGAATGAAAGCTGTCGCCGACGCGAAACAGGTGCTCGCCCGGCGCCAGGGTGGCGGAGTGTTGCACGATATTCTCGAATTTACGCAGTGCCTCAGGTGACAGACCAGCCGGCAGGCAATGCGGCCGCAGGATGCAGGTTCCACAACGTGGCCGCGCCTTGATCGGCGTCGCCGTTTCGGCTGACCGGGCGTTTTTTCCCGCTTTGCTGATGGCAGTGCCACCCGCGGTGTCTTTTTTTCCGGACCAGGGCATGCGCCTGATTATACGGGAGTACCGGCACTCCGCCCGGCCCGCAGCCGTCGCTTGACCTCACCGACATGGCGGCGGCTTACCGCGAGTGGCGGCAGACCGGCCTTGAGCCGCACCTGCCACGCGCCATTGTCTTCCTGCGCAAGGCTGTCCATATAGTCGACCGCCACCAATGCATTGCGATGTATGCGCAAAAAGCGCTCGCCGAACTCGCTTTCAAGGCTCTTTAAAGGCTCATCGAGCAGCGCCTCGCCGCCGGCATAGTGCGCCGTTACGTACTTCTGGTCGGCCTGAAAGCAATAAATGTCTTCGATCCGGATCATTTGTAGCGTGCGGCCGCGCTGCGCGCAGATTTGCGTGCGCGCCAGCGAACCCGGCAGTTCAGCCAGTTGTGTGCGACTGATGCGCGCTGCATGTGCGAGCGTCTGCTGCAGACGCTCCCGGCGCACCGGCTTCAGCAGATAGCCGATCGCCTGTGCGTCGAAGGCCTGGATCGCATATTCATCGTAGGCCGTGGTGAAGATGATCGCCGGCTTGTGCTCCCAGTTCGCCATGTGGCTGGCCACCTGCAGGCCGTCGAGCCCCGGCATGCGGATATCCAGCAGCACGATGTCGGGGTGCAGTTCATGGGCTACCTGCAGCGCTTCCTCACCGTGACTGGCTTCACCAACGACCTTAAAGCCGGGAATCTCCATCAGCAACTGACGCAGACGGCTGCGTGCGGGCGGCTCGTCGTCGACGATCAGCACGCCTGTGCTGTCGATCGTCATGCCGGAAGTGCCTGACGATCAGTGGGGAACTCGATGGTGACCGTAAATATGCCGGGCACTGTATCGGTTACTGACAGCACGCCGCGCGCGCCAAAGGCGAGTTCGAGCCGTTCGCGAATGTTATCGAGCGCGATGCGGTTTCCCTGCCGTGGCGCGAGTGCAGCGGGCGGCAGCGGGTTGCTGACGCTGATGCGCACGATGCCGCCGATGGATTCGCCTGACACCTGGATGCGGCCCGGTTTTGGCATCGGCTCGATGCCGTGGTAGATCGCGTTTTCAAGCAATGGCTGGATGGTGAGACCTGGAATCGCCGTCTCCTCGGGCAGCGGACCAAGCTGCCAGTCTACCTGCAGGCGTTCGCCCAGCCGGTGTTGCTCCATGCGTTCGTAGACACGGGCGATCTCGAGTTCTTCGCGCAGCGGGATCAGTTGTCGGCCGTCCCGCAGCGAGGCCCGGAACAGGTCGGCCAGATCCTCGACAGCCTGTTCGGCTGCGAGTGGATTGCTGCGCGTCAGTGCGGCGATGGTGTTCATGCTGTTGAAGAGAAAGTGCGGACGGATTCGCGCCTGCAGCGCGTTGAGCCGCGACTCGGCTTCACGGCGCACATTGCGCTGCCACTGCTGGGAAACATAGAAGTAGCGCAGCACGGGCGCTGTTACCAGCATGCCGATGGCGAGGTTCCGGGTCAGGAAACCGATGTGGTTGGTCGGGAACCAGCCGCCGCCGGTGTCGGGTCCCGCGCCGAGAATCCGGCCCAGCCAGAAAGCCACTTCGGAGACGGTCGCGACGCACGCCATCACGATCAGGAAAGTGATAACGCTGCCTTCAGGTACCGGAAAGCGGGTCAACCAGCTGCGCAGCCTGCACAGCAATGCGGCGCTGAGCAGTCCGGTCCAGAGCAGCAGGAGCGCAGTCTGTGCGAGATGGCTGTAGAACGCCCACCAGCCGGGCTGGCCGGCGAGGGTCAGCAGCAGTGCCAGCAGTTGGGATGCGAGTACGACGCCAAAGACGGCGAGCGGCGAGCAGAGATTCGGGATTTCGAAGCCGTCAGACGCCGTGCTATTCCTCGCTGCACCATTCTTCCATGACCCGCTGCGCATCTGCACGCTCGGCATCGAGTTCCTCGTCGGTCAGGTAGATGCGGTCGCCGTTCGGACCGGGTTTGTAGAGCTTCTGCGCCTGATTGTAGTTTGCCACACGCGCCTGTGCCTGTTTGCAGGTCGCGGTGCGTTGCGCCAGGTTCTTCTCACGATCGGTGCTTGCAGCGTCAGCAGTAGCCTCAGCGTTCTGTTCCTCGTCCGGTTTCGCGGTGTCTTCCTGGGCTTCATTAGCCTTGGGCCGACTCGGTGCTGTGCTCTTGTCGGAACGCCGATAGCGGATGGGCAGCGCTTCAGATGTGGCGTTTATCGGTGGCTGGTCACTGTAATGCGGGACGCCCTGGTCGTCTGTCCACTTGTAGACGGTGGCTTGCTGGGCGATTGCCGGGGTCGCGACCAATGCGGACGCCAGGACGAGCGCGGCCAGGCCGCTGGCAGAAATCAGGCGCTGCATGATCGGAACCTCTGTGAAAGAGACCGGGGGCCGTAGCGATACCGCCCGTATGGCCGCGATTATGCCATCAGGCGGGCCCCGGAAAATCAGACACAGTTCACGCTCAGGTATAGGCGCTCTCGCCGTGCGCGCAGGTATCAAGGCCAGCCCGCTCCTGGTCTTCGCTGACGCGGAGGCCGATGGTCCGGTTGATGAGCGCAAAGCCGGCCACTGAAACCCCGCCAGACCAAAGGATCGTGGTGCCGACAGCCCACAGCTGGGCGGTCAGTTGCGCGGCCATGGAGTATGCGGCTGTGGCGTTGGCGACGTAGTCGTACACACCGGTACCGCCGAGGGCCGGATCGCAGAAGACAGCGGTCAGGAGTGCGCCGACGATACCGCCGATGCCGTGTACGCCGAACACGTCGAGTGAGTCGTCGTAGCCAAATATTGCCTTGAGCCAGGTCACGGCGACCAGGCAGGCCAGAGCGGCGACAAAGCCGATGCAGATCGCGCCCATCGGCCCGACCCAGCCACAGGCCGGCGTGACGGCGACGAGCCCTGCAACTGCGCCCGATGCGGCGCCGAGTACGGTCGGTGTGCCGCGGTGAATCCACTCGGCAAAAGACCAGGCCAGCGCTGCGGCGGCCGTGGCAAGCACCGTGTTGACGATCACCTGGGCGGTCAG
>JBATNV010000086.1:0-16382 GCA_049290495.1 Gammaproteobacteria bacterium
AAGGCCATCATGATTGGCAGCAGCAACGTCGTGATTGAAGATTGCGAGATCTACGACATCGATCAGCGGCGTGAGCCCGGTTATAGCGTCATTGATAACACCGAGGGTATACGCATCGAAGACTACAACGGCGGCAGCTCGCCATCGTTGAGTGGCATTGTGGTTCGGAATTGTGAAATCCACGACATCTACAATGCGCAAGGAACCGGTACCTATGTACCGCACGCGGACTACAACGCGAGCGGCATCAAGATCTACCGCACGCGTGGCCTGCTGGTCGAATACGAATGAGGGTGTGTTTGCCAAGACGTATACGGGTGGAACAACCGTTCGCTACTGTCATTTCCACAATCTGGTATCGGCGACGCGCCGGCTCGGTGGCAATGCCAATACTGCAGGGCTCTCGACGTATGTGCACAACAACTTCTTCTACAACGTAACACAGTACTACGATGCGGAAGTTGATCAGGCTACGACGCACAACCTGTATATCTACAACAATACGGCTTATGTAAATCGTTCGCTGGCTGATGCGGGTGGGTTCTATCTGCGATCAGACGGTAACGGGCTGGTGCGCCTGTACAACAACATCGTCTATGTCGACACGAATGCAAGCACCGGCTGGCTGGGTATCGGTATTACGGACCGGAACAACAATCCGGCACAGTTTGGTGTGCTGGATTACAACCGCTACGGTGGCAAGTTCCAGAACTGGGCGTCGAATATGTACACCTCTATTGCAAGCTGGCGTACGGCGATGGCTGCAGCCGGGGGTGCCGAGGCGCACAGCGCGGCAGGTGACCCGCTCTTTGTGTCGCGTGGTGCCAATACGCCAGCCAACTACAAGCTGGCGGCCGGATCACCCTGTATCGGCGCCGGCCGTATCGGCGGTGTTTCGTCCGGATCGGCGGTTAACCAGGGTTGCTGGACAGCCGGTGTGGTGCAGATCGGCAGTGATTCTGACGGCTCGGTTGTCAAACCGAATCCGCCGATGCTGCAAGGTGTTTCCTAGTCTGCAAGGTGTCGACATTCTGGTGCGCTGTCCGGCATGAGCGTGCGTCGGGTCTTGCTGCTGGTGGTCGTTGCTGCGGTATTGCTGGCAGGATTCGGGGCATGGAGAGTCCGTGACTGCCTGTTTGGGGCTGGTGACTTTCCGGCCCGTCCTGACGATTCTCGCCTGGCACCGTTTGGCAATTCGGCCGCAGCGCTGACCCAGGCCGATTACGTCGGTCTGTTCAGCTACTTCGTTGAAGGTTTTGTGGCCTATCGCAGCCCCGGCGGTGCTGGGGCAGACTATCCGGGCTGGCCCATGGGTGAAGGTTCGGCCCGCGACCGCAGCCGTGCCCGTCTCGAGGGTTTTTCCCGGATCGCACCACTGCTGGGCGGTTGGCTGCGCGGCGGTCGCGAATCTCGTATCAGCCTGTCGTCTGGTGCTGCAGTTGATGTCACGGATCTGCTGCGCACCGGAATCCTGCACGGCACGGATCCATCGTCCGCCGACTATTGGGGGGTGATCGACGCGTCAAAAATTGTTGAGGCTGCGGATATCGCCCTGGCACTCTGGTTGTCGCGCGATGCCCTGTGGGCAGGACTCTCAACGGCGGAGCGGCACCAGGTTGCAGACTGGCTGTATGGCGTGAACGGCAAACAGACTGTCGATAACAACTGGCATCTGTTTGTGGTTCAGGTAAATATCGTATTGCAGGCACTGGGCATGCCTGCAGATATGGATGAGGCGCAGCGCCGATATACCCGCTTCAAGTCTTTCTATGCCGGTGACGGCTGGTTTCACGACGGGCCGACCGGCCACGTCGACTACTACAATGCTTGGGGTATGCACTATCCGTTGTACTGGATTCGCGAGATATCTCCGCAGTGGGATCGCGAGTTTCTGGTCGGTGCGCTGGCGGATTTCGCCGCGAAGTACAAGTATTTTTTCGGACCGAACGGGATTCCGGCCATGGGGCGCAGCCTCTGCTATCGGGCTGCTGCGCCGGTGCCGCTGCTGATGGCAGCGCAGGATGGCAGCAGCGGCGTGTCAGTGGGTGAGGCGCGTCGCGCCCTGGATCTGACCTGGGGCTTTCTGGTCCGCAATGGCGCCGTTGTCGATGGCACGATGACTCAGGGCTATTGCGGCGCGGACCCGAGAATTCTTGACGCCTACTCCGGACCGGCCAGTTGTCTGTGGTCCTTGCGTTCACTGGTCGCGGCATTTTCACTGCCAGCCGGCGCAGCGCTGTGGCAGGCCGTTGGTGAGCCCTTGCCCGTCGAGCGTGGTGATTTTTCGCTCGATATCCCTGCGATTGGCTGGCGTGTTGTCGGCGATGCTGCGCGTGGCGATGTGACGATCCTGATTGACGCCAATCGTGGCAATGCGTTGCCGAGACTGCAGGAGTATCCCTGGTTTCGCAGAATGAGCGATGCGGTGCTGTGTCGCTCCCGTCGACCTGAGAACGATGCAGCCAAGTACGCTGCGGAGTCCTACAGCTCGTCAGTACCTTTTTGCGGTTGCCAACCGTGACACGCAGTGCGGCCGCTTTGGCTGGTACTCCCCGGATTTTCCATCTGATCGATGTCGCAGGCACGGGCGGTGCCGAGACCGTCTTTTGCCAGATGGTGCGTTTTTTTGATCAGCGTGACGAGAACGCCCTGACCGTATTGCCGGGGCCGGGCTGGATCGCGGAGCAACTCACCGGGCTCCGCTCTGAAGTGCGCTTTGTTGCTTCGCGTGGATCCTTCAGTCGCCGCTTGCTGACCACGCTCATGGAACTCATGCGGCAATCGCGCGCGAATATCATGGTGGTTCACTTGCTCGGTTCGGCTGCCTATGCAGCGCTGACCGGTCTGCTGATGCGGCGTCCGGTGATTGCGGTATTTCATGGTGCGCTGGACTTCGAGGCACCCGGCAGGCTGAGTGGTCTCAAGCGCTGGTTGCTGGGGTTAGGGCACGTACATGTCGTGGCGGTATCGGCGGGTGTCAAGGAGGCGCTGGTTGCCTGGGGTCTGCGGGCCAATCGGGTACGGATCATCGCCAATGGCGTGGATACGGCCGCATTTCGGCCGATGGCAAGCACAGCAGTGCGCGAGGCACTGGGACTGCCCGCGGAGGCCCTTATTGTCGGGGCAGTCGGCAACCTGCATCCGGTAAAAGGCTATGAGCTGATGCTGCAGGCCGCAGCGCTGGTTGTGCAAGCGCAGCCCCATGTGCACTTTGTCGTCGCCGGTGAGGGTGACCCGGTCTATCAGCGTGAACTCGAACAGTTGCGCGATCAGTTGGGATTGCAGCGTCACTGGCACTTCCTCGGCTTTCACACTGCCGATGGAGCCCATTACAGCAGTCTGGGCTTACTGGTGTCAGCTGCGTCATCCGAAGGTCTGCCCCTGTCGTTTCTCGAGGCAATGGCGTGCGGTGTGCCGATTGTTGCCACAGCCAACGAGGGCTCCACACGTCTGCTTGATGACGCCCGGTGTGGTCTCAGTGTGCCCTATGGCGATCCGGCTGCACTGGCCGGCGCGATAATGTCAGTGCTCGGCAATGAAGGGCTGGCCAGGGAGCTGGGTGAGCACGGCCTGCAGGCCGTGCGGCAGCGCTACTCGCTTGGTGCAACGCTCGCCGAGTATCAGCGCCTGATCAATCAACTCATACAGACGCAGGGGTGAGAGGTGGCCACTTCCTGTATCAGTGACGATCGCTCAGGACTTGCGAAGTCCGAGCAATTTGCCGCCAACCTGCATCAGCTCCCGCCAGAGTGCCGGTATTAGCAGGCGCGCAGCGATCAGCCAGACCAGCGCGCCGCCGATGATGCTGACCGTCAGGCGAAGTGGTGCGGACGCATCAGGCAGAAGCGCCTGACTGCCAAGTACTGCAAGTCCCATGACGAAGGCCGGAAGTGCTGCAAGAAGGAGTTCTCGCAGGATCTGCGTCCGGTTGACCGGTATGCAGCTGGCGACCGCATTCAGGCCCAGCAGAAAACCGAGCGGAATCGAGATGGCCCAGGCAACAGCAACCCCTGGCAACCCCCAGCGCGTACTCACCAGCAGCATGACCCCGGACAAAACCAGCGTCTTCAGGTTGTAGTAGAAGGTCTGTTCGGGGCGACCGATACCCTGCAGTACGGTGGCCGCAAAGGCACCGGACAGTCGCATGGGCATGACCGCCGCCAGGATCTGGATCACCAGCACAGCTGCTTGCCATTTTTCGCCCAGTACGACGGTGACCAGATCTTGTGCAGTGAGCGCAAGACCCCAGAGTACCGGGAAGCTGACGATGGATGACAGGCGCAGGGACTTGGAATAACCGTCAGCCACCTGTGCCGGCGCATCCTGCAGGCGGGAGAAGGCCGGAAGCGCGACCTGATTGGTGATCTCGACAACTTTCGAAACCGGCATAAAGGCCAACTCTTTGCCGACCGTAAGCAGGCCGAGGCTGGCATCGCCGAGTTTGCGTCCCACGATCAAGGCATCAATCTGCGTATACCAGTACCAGACAGTCATGTTGGCGAGCAGAAAGCCTGACAGCCGAAACAGGCCGCGCAGCGGTTCAAGCGCCAGCAGTGGCCGCGGTATGCCGCCCACGTAAAGCTGCATCTGCAGCGCTCGCGCAAAGCTGCCGGCCAGGTTGCCAAGGATCAGCGACCAGGCGCCATAACCGGTCCAGGCCAGATAGAGTGTCGTGATCGTGGAGATCAACGAGGAAGTCATTCCCGCGAGGGAAATTTCCCGGAAGCGCATGTCAATCGCAAGCAGGGCGCGCGGGACGGTTGAGATGCCGATCGCCAGGAACAGCAGGGCGCTGACCTGTACCAGCGGAGTAAGCGCTTCATTGCGGAAATAATCGGCAACCAGCGGTGCCAGACCGGCCATCAGGCCACACAGGACGACGCCCGCCAGCATGGAAGCACCGTAGGCGGCGCGAAGCACCAGCGGGTCGGTTTCGCGGCGGCTGATCAGCGCTGTGCCCAGCCCCAGGTCACCGAGGAACAGCAGATACCCGGTGAAGAGTGTAGCCATCGCCACCAAGCCATAGTCGGCAGGAGCGAGCAGTCTCATCACGACGATGGTAGATATCCACGAGACGATCTGCGCAAAAGCCCGGGCGCCAGTCATCCAGCGTAATGATCGGTATACATCCTCGCTCACCGCCGGGATTGTAACGGAGAGCGGTGAGCAAGGCGGATGTCCTGCGCTTCGATGCGGTCACACTTATGGCAGCTGGTCGCGTGATATATTTCCGAACCCAAGGAAATACCGTATTTCGCGGTCCCTTCGCTGTAGTTTATGAGCGCGTCGATCAACTTCCACAAGCTGGCCGGCGAACTTTGGCGAAACCGTCAGCCGATCGTTGCGGCCTGGTACGTTGACTGGTTCTCGCCGGCCATCATTGCGGCGTTTCCTGGTGAGTTTTCAGCCAGTCCGAAGCAGGCGGCAGTAACCCGCGACTTTTTCTTGCCTTTGCTGGGCCTGCTGGTTCAGTACGCGCGCACCGGTGAGCAACTATTCCGCGATCAGTACCTGTTCGAGTGGCGGCGCTATGCACCTCACCGTGAGGGCCAGGAATCGCTGCAGGCTTACTTTGCGACACTGGTGCCCGCACATGAGCGGGCGCTGCTAAACCAGGTGTCCAGTGATCTTCGCCAGCGATTTGCAGACTGGCTGACTGAATTGCACCGGCCTTTGCGCACCCTGCCAACAGGTGAGCGAACCAACCTCCGGATGCTGATGGTTGGTGATTGTGTGATGGCGGGCATCCAGGTGTTCCTGATCGACCAGATGGCCGGGCAGGGAATTGACCTGGATGTACGTTACTACTACCTGTCTGCACTGATGGGTGCTGACATCGACCAGGACGGCATATCGGCTGCGATCAGGACCAGCAAGGTCGATGTCATCGCGACGAGTTATTTGACTTACAAGGGTATCCCTCTGTATCGATCGCTGATGGAGGATGCTGGCAAGCACACGGCGGCGGAAAAGTCAGCGCTCGTTGAGGCGATATCGCAGTATGTTGCCAGCCATGTCAGCCAGATCCGTGAACTTAGCGATGTACCGCTGTTGCTCCACAACGCATCGGGTCTGCCTCTGAGTCGATGGCGTTCACGTCTGCCGGGCCTGTCGCCATTGACGCGAGCGCAACAGGATGCCTTGCATCTGGTCAATACCGAGATCAGCCGTATCGTCAGGGCAACGGACAACTGTTTCCTGATTGACGAAAATGCCCTGACTGAAGCGCGAGGATTGCGCAGCGCGTCCAGGGTGCTGTTTCCGCAGCGCATGTTTCGCCATGCCCAGTTTCATCTGATCGACTTTGAGCGACTGGCCTCGATCGAGTACGGCGCAATTGTCAGCGATATAGCCCGGCTGAGAAAGACCAAGCTGATCCTGGTGGACTTTGATAACACATTGTGGAATGGCGTTATGGCTGATGGCCCGGTGGAGCATCATCGTGATCGCCAGTTACTGCTGAAAAAGCTGTCTGAGCTGGGCATTCTTCTCGCCGCTGTCAGCAAGAATGATGAAAAGAATATCCGCTGGGATGAGATGTTGTTGACCGCAGATGATTTTGTCTCGCTGAAGATCAACTGGAACCTGAAAGCCCAGTCAGCCCGGGAAATAGCTGCGGACCTGAATCTCGGCATCGATTCGTTCCTGCTGCTCGATGACAATCCGGCTGAACGTGAATTGCTCAGGCAGCAGGTGCCTGAAATTACGACACTAGATGCCACAAAACCATCTGCCTGGGTGGCTCTGGGCCGGCTGTTGT
Source organism: Gammaproteobacteria bacterium (assembly GCA_049290495.1). Taxonomy (GTDB): domain Bacteria; phylum Pseudomonadota; class Gammaproteobacteria; order Steroidobacterales; genus SHZI01. The sequence continues at coordinate 6,761 of JBATNV010000086.1, forward strand.
TGATGCCGAATACGAGGGAGACTGAAGAGGCGCGTCAGCGCAAACAGCTGTATCGACAGCAGGCCAGCCGGCAGCAGACGGTTCGTTCAGGGCCTGACTACCCCGCGTTGATGCGCACCCTCGAGCTGAAGGCGACGATCGGCTCAGCAAGCAAAACGGATCTCGACCGGGTCGCAGAGCTGGTGCAGAGAACCAACCAGTTCAATACCACCACAATCAGGTATGCGAAGCACGAGCTTGAGGACTTGCTTCGGCGTGATGATGCACGGGTTATCGTCGGCGACCTGTCCGACAAGTTCGGCGCACTGGGACTGGTGTGTGTGGCGGTTCTGCGCCTGACGGAGGGGGAGTTCCTTATTGAGAGCTTCGTCATGAGTTGTCGGGCGATGGGCTTCGGAATGGAGCAGGCGATGCTGGCCTACATCGTGCGCGTGTGTGCCGGGCAACCGCTCGTCGGCCGTTTTGTTCCCAGTGGACGCAATGAACCCTCGGCGAGCGTGTTCGCCAATGCCGGGTTTGCTCCGGTGGAGGAGGGTCGCTGGCTGCTGCCAGCCGGTGCCCAGCTCCCGATGCCGGCGTGGATTTCTGTTGCCGAGCGCTAGTCCGGCAATTATTGATCAGAGAAACGCGCTGTTATCGTAGTCGCGCTGGACGATCCGACCGGGGTTACCGACCACCAGGCAACGCGGCGGAATATCCTGATTTACCATCGCGCCTGCGGCAATCGTCGCGTAATCGCCGATGCGCACGCCCGCGGTAATCGTGACGTGTGCACCGATCCATACGCCGGCACCGATGACCGGCCCGGGCTCGCCTGCCTCGGGTCCGAGACTGACGTGCTGCTGGATCGCGCAACGTGGTCCGATCTGACAGTGTGCCACCCGGATTCTGCCAAAGTGGCCGATATAGAAACCTGGGCCGATGTCCGCGCTTTGTTCTAGCCGGATCCCATAGGCAAGGCGAACAAAGGCCGCCAGCAGCCAGTACAGCGGATAAAGACACGCGGCAACCAGCCAGCCGGGCAGATGGCGGCGCAGCCTTGAGAGCCAGCGCCCGAAGCGGTAAACGAACAAGGCCTGGAGGCCGAAGTTGTCGCCCGCAAGCCGCAGCCAGGCGCGGATACCGGGTGTGGTGTCGGCGCGATGAAAGCGCAGCACATCAGACCGGATATGCGCAAACAATCAGTTGCTCCGCACGGCTGCGACGCATGCATTCGCGTCGAGGTCCGGCTGTTCACGTAACGCGGTGTTGTCAAAATCGCGCACGACGACGCGCGCCGGATTGCCTTGCATGACGACGCCGGCGGGAATGCTCCTGGTGAGTGCAGTACCGGGTAACAGCGTGGCGCCATCGCCGATGGTCAGCGATCCATAGACCACGCAATCTGCACCGATCCAGACGTTGCGGCCGATTTCCGGCAGTCCCCCATCAGCCAGGCTCATGCCGATGGTCGTGCGTGGACCAATGACCGTGCCGGCGCCCATTTTTGTCGCACCAAAGATGAGGCATCCCTCATCGGGCAGGCAGACGCCGCCCTCAATGTCGCTGCGGCCGAGGATATCGCTCTTGGTAGACACCTTGATCAACCACTCAAGGCTGCTCAGCGGGATACCGATCAGGCGCAGTTGCCAGCTGCCCCGCGAGGGCCCGGTCCAGCGGCTGACCCACCAGTGGGAGATGCGATGCACCAGCAGTAACCACAGACCGCGCGAGCTGAGCAGCAGCCAGAGGCCAGAGATCAACCGAAACGGTTTGCCTGGCCAGCGGCGGCGGTGACACAACTTGATATCGGCAGAAAATCGCGCGATGGCCATGGCTATTTTGCCGGGGTCGCACCGACGACGTTGAGAAACTCCGTCGCGGCCAGCAGTTCGCCGCGCTCATTCAGATGTCCCCCGTCATCGGTAAGCGTGGGATCAAGGGCTTCGATCTCGCGGCCAGCGACATCTACTACCGTGTGTGAGCCGCCACCGTCGGCTTCCACGCGCGCCAGATCAAACAGGCGACCACCAGACTTGTAGTGCTCTCGAACGAGCTGATTAAACTCGGCGCGTTTCGCATTCTCGACATACTGTGCCGGCTGTTTGCCCAGCAGGCGTTTGATCCAGGCCTTTGGGCCGGTCTGCACGGCTGCGAGCGGTGCAGTGACTGCGATGAAGTGCGTATCCGGATATTTCTGAGTGAGGCGATCCAGACTGCTGATATAGGCTTTGGCAACTTCCGGTGCGTCGGTCCCGGTGTTGAAGTCGATGTAACAGAGTTTCATCAGCGCGATATCCGCGCCACGTGCGGCGCCCGCATCCATTGCGGCCGAGAAGTCGCTTATTTTCCCCAACGGATCCTCGTTGCGACCGACGTTGAAGTGGGTGATGCCGAAACCGGTTGGTGCGCCGCGTTGCTCTTGGATCGGCAGTGTTATGCCGTCACGGCGAGCGAGCTGTTCCACACCGCTCAGGATGTTTGTACCTACTGACTGGTGCGCGAAGACGATCTGCTTTCCGCTCAACCCGGACCAGTCAATGGCGCTGTGTGGTGTTGTCATGTGTTCCTCCTGGGGGTTGCAGCCGCTGAGCACTATCAGGCTCAACGCAATCCATTTCCACGCTTTTGTCATTTTCCTGCTCTCTCCTGCGGTGATACCCCCGATAGCGCAAGTCGACGGTAATTCTTCAGTAAACCCAGTGCCCGTCCGGCATAAAAGGCTGTGGCTACCGGAACCATGCGTAGCAGGGTTGCGAGTCGGTCGCTTCGGCGGGCCGCTTTGGCGATCGACATCAATAGTATGGGTGGTATCAGCAGCAAGCCAGCAGCTGCCCAGGCTGCGGCTCCAAGCCACGGTGTCGTCAGCACTGTCAGTAAACCGAGCGCGAATGAGTGTGTCATGAGCAATTGCGGCTCGCGCCAGGTCTCGGCGACATCCAGCTGGTAGCTGCCATGCCAGACCTGGCGGCGGGCGACAGCGCGCAGCGTGCGCGGATAGCCCAGATGTATGACACAGCTTGCCTGTACGGCGAGTACCTTCAGATCCCGATCGCGTACCCGTCGACAGAAATCATCGTCTTCCCCGGCTGAGAGCTGCTCATTGAAGCCGCCAAGTGCCGAAAAAAGTTCCCGCTGCACGACAATACTGCCGCCGGGAAGGGCAGCGACTTCGCCAGTTGGTCCAGGCTCCGTCGGTGCCCAGGCCCGCTGTACCCATGTGCCACGAGGGTGGGCAAGATAGCCGCCGCCGGTCGCTCCGACTCCCGGAGCTGCCAAGGCTGTGACGGCAGCCGATAGCCAGTCGGTGCGTGTTACGCAATCTGCATCGACGAAAGCCAGGATCTGGCTGTTGGTCGCGCGTGCTCCGCTATTGCGTACTGCGCCAACCCGGCCCTGCGGGTGCAGGAGTACGTTGACGCCGTGCGCCTGGGTAATTGCCACCGTCGCATCAGTCGATCCATTGTCACTCAGAATGATCTGTATGCGTTCCGCCGGATAGTCCTGTCGGGCCAATGCTTCCAGACACTGGCTCACGTAGGCTGCCTCATTCCGGGCCGGTATGACGATGGCTACTGTCGGGACATCAGACTGCGCGCCAGCATTAGGGGCCTGGGCCGATATCAGGCTGTTCATGTGTCGTGCCGTGTCTGGTGGTGGCTGGCGCTGCGGTACAGTTCAAGATAGTGCGTGGCACAGGCTTCAGCCGACAGCCGTTCTCGTACCTCAGCAATCGTTATCGTGAAGTCCGGATCTGCAGCTGAAGATTCGCACAGCGCCCTCTGCATGGCGTCCGCCAACGTCTCCGGCGAGAAATCGGCGGCGAAGCGAATCATGCCGCCGCCGAGAATGTCATCGATCTCGCGGGACGGTTCAATGGGCGTACTCACTACCGGACACCCTGCACACAGTGCCTCCATGGTTGCCAGCCCCAGGCCCTCATAATCAGAACTCAATACAAAAAGACCTGCTTTCTCGTAGAGCGCAGTCATGTCGGTTACCTGGCCCAGCAGCGTCGTGTGACTCTCGATTTTCAATGCCTGGATCATATCCTCCAGCATCCTGCGCTGTGAGCCTTCACCGGCAATCGCAAGCTTTGCATCGGGCATCGATTTCAACAGTGTCGAGAAGGCGCGCAGCAAACGTGGATAGTTTTTCTGCGCTTCAAGGCGGCCTGCCGCAACGACGAGCGAATTGCCGGCCTTGCGTTGTATGGGCATCGGGGCAACTGTACTCACTCCGTTGCAAATGGTCAGCACTGGCTCGGTTAGCTGCCACGGCAAACATTTCGCAACAGCGTTACTCACACACACGACTGTTGACGCTGTGTATCTGAGCGCCATGCCTTCGATGCGACGCTTGACCACGGAGCGTGCACCCTGTGCCGAGAAGTACGGGTACGGGGCGTGTATGGTTCTGACATGCCGGACGTCAATGTGTCTTCCGGTGGCAGCCAGCAGACTGGGTAACATCGAATGTGAGTGCACGATATCCGGACGCAGCGTGCTAACCAGGTTTCGGTATCCGGCCACCGTCTTCAAGGGATCCGGACGAATATTCATGTGTGCCAGTGAGGCGGTGCCCCTGCTGGCCGCGGCGATTGGCGCGATCGCATCGCTCAGGTAGAGCAGATGAGTCTCAACAGCCTGTTGGCGGAAATAAGGCAACATGGATACGACGAGTGTTTCAATACCGCTGCCGGCATTGGGCAGCACATGCAGGACCTTCATGCCGGCAATCCGAGCCGCCGGCGCAATTTTGTGGCCAGGAACTGCAGCTTCAGCCGCGATTCACCTTGCGGAAGGTGCATCAGGAAATAGAGCGCTTTGCGAATCTGCAGCGCACGAAGCTGGTCTGGCTGCCTGGGTTGTTTTTGAAGCAACTGATCGCAACGTCTGCCCAGTGCTTGCAGGAAGCGGGCTTTCTGATCATCGGCCAGAAGCTCCAGTTCCATGCTTGATGTCAGTCGGAAGGGCAGCAGCGTGTGCTGAATATCGCCTTGGGCGGGGATGTCGGCCAGCAGTGCTGCCGCGCTGGTTAAAGCCGGGTGCCAGTGCAGGTCGAACAGACAATCGCCGAGGCCAGAGGCAACCAGGCTGTTGCCGTGCCGGAATACCGGCTGAAAAACATGGCTGTGATGAATGAGTATGAGGCGTGCGCCAGCGGTCGACAGCGCGTCGATCGTGGACATGGTCTCAGGGTCGGGCAGCAACCGGCCTTCTTCGCCCGCGTGGAGGGCTATGACAACGCACGCGCCAGATGCCGCGAGACCGCTGATCTGTTCGAGCAGCTTGCCGGGTTCCGGCGCTGCATAGCTTCGTGCCGACGTTCGCCGGGAGTCAGGCACGAAGGAGGCGCCGAGGAGCGCAATGCGGACAGCGCCAAATTCGCGGATGACTGGCTGGGGTAATCCATGCTCGTCAGCGAGTCCGACAACGTCAAGCCCGGCCTGGCGACACGTGTCTACGGTATTCCAGAAGGCATCAATGCCATGCTGCAGGGAATGGTTGTTGGCCACACTGACCGCCGTAAAGCCCGCTTGACGCAGCGCCGTGGCCCAGTCGGGCGGTCCGCGAAATACCAGGCCCTCTACCGCGTCCGGCACATTGCTGTGCAGGCTGAGGACCCCCTCGAGGTTGCACAGTGCGATATCGGCGTCCTGCAGCGCAGGCGACAAAGCCTCCAGGGCCTGCTGACGCTGCTTCGCGGACAATGAACCGGCACCATGACCGAAACTGAAATAGTGATCGCCGGGACAAATATCCCCGACCGCTGCCAGCCTGACCGTAGACCGGGTCATCATCAAAGAGCCTGGTGCGTTCGTGGCAGCAGGCTCTTTACCGAGCGGAACTTGCCGTTCGCTTCCTTGCCGATGCTGTCGACGAACTCGATCCTGATGTGAACATCGGTTCCGATTCGTTCGGTGAGATTGCTGACCAGGCCCGCGCCGTTCACCTGGCTGCGGTCATCGCTGACGATGCGCACCAAGACCTGGTCGCTAGCGGTCTGCAGGATCTGGCTTTCACGGATGCCGACCATGCCCTTGAAGGCCGGGTCGAGGCGGCCGACATGCCGGCCTGACGGCGTGATGATCACGTCATCTATGCGACCTTCCACGGATTCCACGACCGGCGCGTGCCGTCCACAAGCACAGGAACTGGCCGACAGTCGGCCGGCATCGCCGATCAGATAGCGAATCAGCGGCATGGCTGGATTGATAAAGCCAGTCAGGCACAACTCACCCATTTCGCCAATCGGCACAGGTGCGCCGTCAGCATCGACCACTTCTACGATGCCGTACTCCGGGGCAACATGATAACGACCGTGCTCGCACTCCGCGAAAAAGCCGGCCATCTCGGCGCTGCCGTACTGGTCGCGTACCGGACAGCCAAACACTTCTTCGATGGTCTTGCGCTGGTAATCCAGGAGGGTTTCCGAGGAAGTGATGATCAGCTTCGGGTGTATGTGATGTTGCTGCCGACGCGATTTCAGGAAGCTGGCGACCCGGTACACCGAAGATGGGTACGAGTCTATGAAGACGGGCTGTCTTCTCTCGAGTTCACGGACGTAGGCCGGGATGTTGTCATCGCTCAGGTTGTATGAGGAGAACAGCGTATCGTGCATGGCAGCGTTGCGCCGCCATGCCGTGTCTCTGCCGCGACCGGATGCGGTGAACAACCGGCCGGCGAAGGTTGCGCTCTCGTCAAATGGACTCACGCCATGCCAGCCCAGAAAGCGGGCAAAAAAAGCATAATTGCGCCGGATCGCGGCGCTGGTCGTGGTGATTTTTAGTGGGCTGCCGGTTGAGCCGCTGGTCTGGATTTCAACAGTGGCATCCGCTGTCGAGGCAATAAACTGCGCCCGCATGGCCCGCAGCCTTGATTTTGGCAGAACCGGGAATGCGGCGAGCATCTCTGCAGCGTTCATCGACCCGAATCGGGCTGGATCCAGTGCACACTGCTGCTGGTAGTAAGGCACGTTGCGGACCGCATGGCTCAGCATTGATCTGAGGAGGTTAGCCTGCAGTTCCGCAAGCTCTGAAGCGCTGCGGCGGTCACTGCGGTCGAGTTCCGCACGGATGCTGCTGAACTCGCCGCCATATCGCTGTTGCCGCAACTGCCATCCATAGGCGCTGATGGCGCAGTTTTGCAGCCAGACTGGACTGCTGTTCAGGAGATGTGTGGCAGTTGCACTCACCATGGCTATGGATCTGTAGTCAGGTGGTCCCTGCAGCGATGAAGGTCGCGTGCAGGGTCATGGTGGAGAGAATACCAACGAAGGCCATGTTGTCACCAAAGCCGATCGCCTTGCCGGTCCGGCATTTTTCGACGAGACGAGTAACGGCAAGCGGGTCGAAGTAACCGGCATCGCGAACCCGGCCCGGGTCAAGCATTTCAACCACCAGTGGGTGCGGTTGGCCGGCGGCAAAAAAGCTCTGGCTGTCGGGTGAGCGATACGGCTGCTTTACCCGGGCACGGATCTGGTCCGGCACCCAGGGCGCTACAGCCTGCTTGAGGATGTGCTTCTCCCGCAGCCCGAACAGTTTGCTTGAGGGCGGCAGACGGCTGGCGAATTCAATGACGCGATGGTCAAGATAGGGGAAGCGGCCCTCGATGGAATTGGCCATGGCCATCCGGTCGCCCTGGGTGCTGAGCAGGTAACCCGACATCAGCGTATGAGCCTCGATGTACTGGTCTCTGCCCAGCGGTGGCCAGGTAGGACTGACGTGCGGAAAAGCGCTGGCCAATGCTGCTGCGGCATCGAAGTTCCGGGCCACTGCGCGCAAGTCTGGCGAAAGGAATTGCAGGCTACGCTGCGTGGTCCGGATGCGTGGCAGATGGGCGAAAGCGGTATGTTGTGGATCCTCCTGTGCTCCGGCGAAGAACTGCTTGGCGAAAGCCTGGCTGCGGGTTGGCGAGTTGGCGAGGTAGGGATACAGCCGCTCGAGCAAACGTCCGCGCCACGCTGAGTGCGGATTACGCGCAATCCAGCGCCGGATCTTCGCTTCGCGGAACAGGTCGTAGCCCGCAAATACCTCGTCGGCACCTTCGCCCGTCAGTACCACCTTGTAGCCAGCCTCCCGCACCCGTTGCGCAAGCAACATCAGGGGCACCGGTGCAGTACGCACCATCGGTGCCTCGATATGGCGGATTGCCTGGGCAAAGGCCGCAGCGATATCGCCGTGCTTGCAGCAGAACTCGGTACGCTCGACCCCCAGTGCCTTACCCATCAGTCGCTGAAAATCGCCCTCGTCGAACTCGGCGTCCTCGAAGGTCAGTGAAAAGGCCCGCACCGGCTGGCGGGTGATGCGCTGGGTAATGCTGGTGATCGCCGATGAGTCCAGTCCGCCGCTGAGGTAAGCACCTACCGGTACGTCGGAGCGCAGTTGCAGGCGTACCGCATCTTCGAGCAATGCACGCAGTTCCTCGACGCGATCCTGCTGATTGCCGCCAGGTGGCGCGGACTCGCTGAAGTCCCAATCCCAATAGCGCGTAATCCGGCTGTTTGTGCCTTCCACCACCATCAGGTGCCCGGGAGGCAGCGCCTGTATGCCTTCGAAAGCTGAACGGCCTTCCAGCGGACACCAGTAACTGAAGGTCTCAATCAGGCTCTGGACATCCAGGCGTGGTGCCACACTGCCCTCAGCCAGTATCGCCTTTACTTCAGAGCCGAATAGCAGCCGCTGCTGCGACCATGCATAGAAGAGGGGCCGGATACCAACCCGGTCGCGTGCGAGGACCAGGCGACGTGCGGGTGCATCCCACAAGGCGATAGCAAACTGCCCGTTCAGGTGATCGACAAAGTGCTCGCCGAAGTCTTCATAGAGGTGCACCAGCACCTCGGTGTCCGATGTGGTGTAAAAGCGGTGGCCACGTGCCTCGAGCTCTTGTCTGAGTTCCAGGTAGTTGAAAATCTCACCGTTGAACACGACCGAGACTGTGCGCGATTCATTGTGAATAGGCTGGTCGCCAGTCGTGAGGTCAATGATGCTCAGGCGCGCGTGTGCGAGCCCTATACCGGGCGCCAGGTGGTAGCCAAAGCCATCCGGCCCACGGTGTCGCAGGCTGTGAATCATCCGCTCGAGATCCGTTCGCGCTGACGGTTTCACCTCTGGCGGAGAAAAAATTCCGGCGATTCCACACATCTTGCGCGACCAGCCTGCCGCTCAGCTGTCCAGGTCCGGCACCTCGCCAGCCAGCACTGGCGGCATGTGCAGGTAACGGGTTGTCTGGCGCTTGGCGCGGATATCCGCATAAACCGCCTCGGCCGTCGCATCGTCAACGCCAATGGCCGCTGCCAGCTCGTGTGCCGGCCGGTTGTGATTGAGCGCCCACACGGCGAGGTCCATCTGGGCATAGGGCAAGGCGAAATAGAATTCGTCCTGGCCCTGCGCGAGGCTGTAGGTGTCGGTGGTTGGAACGGCGGCACACACTCGCTCGGGTAGGCCCAGGTGACGCGCCATCGCGTAGACCTGCGACTTGTAGAGATGTGCGATGGGCTTTACGTCAGCTGCTCCATCGCCATTCTTGACGAAGAAGCCCTGGTCGTACTCGAGTCGGTTCGGGGTGCCGACAACGGCATAGTTCAGGCGATCAGCATGAAAATACTCAAGCGTCTTGCGTATACGTTGCTTGAAATTCGT
>JBATNV010000087.1:0-5062 GCA_049290495.1 Gammaproteobacteria bacterium
TGATCTTTACCGGCATGCGGCACTTCAGGCACTGAAGCATGAAAGTTCTGGTGGTCGGTGGCGGCGGACGCGAACATGCTTTGGCCTGGAAGCTGGCGCAATCGAAGCGCGTGGAGTCGGTCATCGTCGCGCCGGGCAACGCCGGTACCGCGCTGGAGCCTGGCGTGCGCAATGTGCCGATAGCGGCCGATGACGTAGAGGGCCTGCTCAAGCTCGCACGCGATGAACACGTTGGTCTCACGGTCGTCGGACCGGAAGCGCCGCTCGCTGCCGGCATCGTCGATCGCTTCTGGAGTGCCGGCCAGCGCTGCTTCGGACCACGTCGTCAGGCTGCACGCCTGGAAAGCTCCAAGAACTTCGCCAAGGAGTTCATGGTCCGCCACGGCATTCCCACTGCACACCACGCTTCCTTTACCGATCTCGACAAGGCGCTCGCATATATCGCCAGCGTCGGCGCACCGATTGTCGTGAAGGCCGACGGTCTCGCCGCTGGCAAAGGCGTGGTGGTCGCGCACTCGGTTGAAGAAGCGGAACAGGCCGTCAAAAGCATGCTCGGTGAAGGCCGCTTCGGCGAAGCCGGTGCTTGCGTCGTGATCGAAGAATTCCTGGAAGGCGAAGAAGCCAGCTTCATCGCCATGGTCGGCGTGGACGGCGCGATATTGCCGCTGGCCACCTCACAGGATCACAAGGCCCGCGACGACGGCGACCGCGGCCCCAACACCGGCGGCATGGGAGCGTACTCACCGGCGCCTGTAGTTACCGAAGAAGTAGCCGCGCGCGTGATGGATCAGGTGATGCGGCCGGTAGTCGAGGGCATGCGCCAGGATGGCGTGCGCTACACCGGCTTCCTGTACGCCGGCCTGATGATCAAGCCCGACGGTTCGCTAAAAGTGCTGGAGTTCAACTGCCGCTTCGGCGATCCCGAAACCCAGCCGATCCTGTTCCGTCTGAAATCGGATCTGCTAACACTTATTGATGCCGCTCTCGACGGCAATCTCGGCAAGACCAAAGCCGAGTGGGATCCGCGCCCCACCGTCGGCGTGGTCATGGCCGCCGCGGGCTATCCGGAAAAATATCGCAGCGGCGATCCGATCACCGGCCTGCCGTCTGCGCCTTCAGCCACCGCCAAGGTCTTTCACGCCGGCACCGGCTTCAATACGCAAGAGCAGGTCGTCACACGCGGCGGCCGCGTACTGTGCGTAGTCGGCATAGGCGACACGGTGAGCGCGGCACAACAAACCGCTTACGCGCTGGTCGACCAGATTCACTGGGACGGCGCCTTCTGTCGCAAGGATATCGCCTACCGCGCGATTGCGCGGGGGTTGTAACAAGCTCCGGAAGCAAGCTGGTGAACCTGTCCCACCAGCTACTTCCAGGGACGAGCTGCTAAAGGCTCGCGCCGCCTAACGCTTCATTGAATCGAAGAAATCGACGTTCTTCTTTGTGTCCTGCATCTTCGAGAGCAGGAATTCGACAGCGGCCAGTTCATCCATCGGATGCAGGACCTTGCGCAGGATCCACATCTTCTGCAGTTCTTCGGGCTGGGTGAGCAGTTCTTCGCGGCGCGTGCCGGAGCGGTTGATGTTGATCGCGGGGAAAATCCGCTTTTCGGCGATACGGCGATCGAGATGGATCTCCATGTTGCCGGTGCCCTTGAATTCCTCGTAGATCACGTCATCCATCTTGGAGCCGGTATCGATGAGCGCGGTGGCCAGAATCGTCAGGCTGCCACCCTCCTCGATGTTGCGGGCTGCGCCGAAGAAGCGCTTCGGACGATGCAGGGCATTGGCGTCCACACCGCCGGTCAGCACCTTGCCGGATGAAGGCACCACGGTGTTGTAGGCGCGCGCGAGACGCGTGATCGAATCGAGCAGAATGACCACGTCTTTCTTGTGTTCGACCAGGCGCTTGGCCTTCTCGATCACCATCTCGGCGACCTGTACGTGCCGGCTGGCCGGCTCGTCGAAGGTGCTCGATACAACTTCGCCGCGCACGCTGCGCTCCCACTCCGTGACTTCCTCGGGCCGCTCGTCGATGAGCAGCACGATCAGGTAGACCTCGGGATGGTTGGAAGTGATGGCGAGCGCGATGTTCTGCAGCAGCATGGTCTTGCCGGCTTTCGGCGGCGAGACGATCAGGCCACGCTGGCCTTTGCCGATCGGCGCGCACAGGTCGATGATGCGTGCGGTCAGGTCTTCGGTACTGCCATTGCCCTGCTCGAGTCCAAGCCGGCTCTTCGGAAACAGCGGCTTGAGGTTCTCAAACAGCACCTTGTTACGCGCATTCTCGGGCGCATCAAAGTTGATCTCGCTGACCTTGAGCAGCGCGAAGTAGCGCTCGCTTTCCTTTGGCGGACGGATCAGGCCGGAAACGGTGTCACCGGTACGCAGATTGAAGCGCCGGATCTGGCTGGGCGAGACGTAGATATCGTCCGGACCGGCCAGGTAGGAGCTATCAGAGGAGCGCAGGAAGCCAAAGCCGTCCTGCAGGATTTCGAGTACGCCGGCGGCGAAGATATTCTCACCGCTCTGTGCATGCGCCTTGAGGACTTCGAAGATGATGTCCTGCTTGCGCGAGCGCGCCATGCCTTCGATACCCATGGACTCCGCCAGCGCGACGAGTTCGCCGGGCGGCTTGGTCTTGAGATCGTTGAGGTCCATCAGGTTCTGACCGCCCTCCAGCTGGCTCTTCGCGATCACCTCGTCGTCCGAGAAAGTGACCGTTTCCTCATGGCCGTGACGCCGGCGCGGTGGCATGGAGTGCTTCTTGTTCATATCGTCGTTACGGTTGCGGGGGCCGTTGTTGCCACCACCGCCCTTGGGACGATTACGCGCGGAATTACCCAGATAACCTCTCATCGGTGTGTCACTCACAATTTTGCCTGGAGCAGTGTGCTCAGTTGCTCTTTGGACAACATGCCCACGTGCTGTGCCTCGACAACACCCCCCTTGAACAGCATCAGTGTCGGGATGCTCCGTATGCCGTACTTCATGGCCGTGCTCTGACTGGCTTCAACATCGACCTTGGCGACCGTCAGGCGATCGCCGTATTCGGTAGCGATCTGCTCCAGGATCGGCGCAATCATCTTGCAGGGACCGCACCACTCGGCCCAGAAATCGACCAGGACAGGGCGGTCGGATTGCAGAACCTGGGTGGCGAAACTGTCGTCGGAAACGTGCTCTATGCTCATGATCCTCGGGTACTCGTAGTGTGATGTCAGGATAAAAATTGCGGAATTGGCTGGATTGGCCTTGCTTGCGCCTGTCGGTCGCCTGGCGTGAATCGAAAGTTTCGGGGCACCCATTGGCGCGATCAGCGCTGTTTATTGCCCAGTACCGGGGTTGCAGAGGAGGTCTTCCGGGCCTCCGAAAACACTTCGTCGCGAAGCTTCTGTGAAGCGCGGGACTGGATAGGGCACAATCCCGTGTGTAGAAGCGTTCCCGAGAGCTTCCTGCTTATCCCGTTAAAGGGCAGCTCAAAAGGGGTTTAACGAGTCGCTAATCAAGCGCGGCCCAGGCGGGCGCTTCAACAGGCACGCGGCGACTGGGCTAATTTGAACCTGTCCGGCCGGCTTTTGCAAGTGGCCCCGTTCGATGCGGGGCCGATTATTTGAATGAACGATTCCACTGTAGGACACCATGAGCCAAGAGAAGAACATGACTTTTGCCGAGCTGGGGCTACCTCCTGAAATCCTCGCCGGCATACGGACTGCGGGCTATCAGCAGTGCACACCTATCCAGGCACAGACTTTGCCGGTCGCACTCAAGGGCAAGGATATTGCCGGACAGGCACAGACCGGCACCGGCAAGACCGCCGCATTCCTGATCGCGATGTTCAACCATCTGCTGACACATCCGGTACCGCGCCAGAACAGCTCGTCGCCGCGGGCGCTGATCGTTGCACCAACACGCGAACTGGCAGTACAGATCCATGCCGATGCCGAAATCCTCGGCAGCAGCACGGGGCTGCGCATGGCGGTCGTCTATGGCGGTGCCGACTACGACAAGCAGCGCGATATCCTCCAGGCTGGAGTCGATGTGCTGATCGGCACGCCAGGTCGGCTGATCGATTATTTCAAGCAGCACGTCTACACGCTGAGTCACGCCCAGGTACTGGTACTCGATGAAGCCGACCGCATGTTCGATCTCGGCTTCATCAAGGACATCCGCTACCTGCTGCGCCGGCTGCCGCCGCCGGAAAAGCGCCTGAACCTGATGTTCTCGGCCACGCTCGGTCACCGCGTGCTCGAACTCGCCTACGAGCACATGAACAATCCCGAGACCGTCCAGATCGAGCCGGACAAGAAGACCGTCGACCTCGTGACGCAGATCGTCTATTTCCCGAGCAACAAGGAGAAGGGGCCGCTGCTGGTCGGGCTGCTGCGAAGCATGGCCGCCAAGCGCACGATGGTGTTTGTGAACACCAAGCGGGCAGCTGAGGAGATCGCACGGCTGCTCGAATTCAATGACCTGCCTGCCGAAGCCATCAATGGCGATGTGCCACAGAACAAGCGACTGCGCCTGCTCAAGGCATTTCAGGAAGGCACCCTGCCGGTTCTGGTCGCCACCGATGTGGCCTCCCGCGGGCTGCATGTGCCGGACGTCAGCCATGTGATCAATTACGACCTGCCACAGGAAGCGGCTGATTACGTGCATCGTATCGGGCGTACCGCACGGGCCGGCACCGCCGGTGACTCGATCAGCTTCGCCTGTGAAACCTATGCCTTCTCGCTGCCGGAAATCGAGGCCTACATCGGCAATCGCATTCCGACCGGCACCGTCGACAGCACGCTCCTGGATGGCGTAAAAACGCCGCCCTGGCAGCCGCGCAAGTATCCGCCAGCCGGCGGACGGCCGCCGCAACGTGGCGGTTCTGGTGGGGGCGGTGGACGTGGCAAGCGGCCTGCGGGAGGTCAGCGCAGTCGCAGCCGATAAAAAGCAAGTATCTACCCGCAGATCTCTGGCGTAGCAAGACCTTAAAGCAACTCGATCCGCTTGAAGCAGGACCGTCCCGTCATCAGTTGCGGCCCGATGTTACCGCACGGTAACATCGGCGCCCATGC
>JBATNV010000088.1:0-17302 GCA_049290495.1 Gammaproteobacteria bacterium
CCACCTCATCAGCATGAAACCCGTACGGAAATGCCAGAGCTCGAGTCTCGTGCCGGGTCCGGAGACCAGCAGCAAAAAAAGTGCGAGCATCGCGACAAGAACGGGTAGACGCGCAAGCCTCATGGCGAAACTCCCCTTGGTCTGACGCAGCGCGTTTCACGCCAACGTCGAAGTCGGTAAATCAGTGTACCGGGCTGCCCCAGATCTGCTCCAGCCGCGCATCACGTCCACAGTTATACCGATAAAGTTTATAGCGGACAGGATTCTTCTGGTAGTAGCCCTGATGGTAGCCCTCGGCCGGATAGAACGTTGAGGCGGGCACGATCCCGGTGACGATGGGCTTGTCGAAACGACCCGAAGCTTCGAGCTCGTGCTTGCTCTCCTCGGCAAGGCGCAACTGCTCGGGACCGCTGGTGAAGATCGCCGTGCGGTACTGATCGCCGTGATCGCAGAACTGCTGGTTGACCACGAATGGATCAACGTTGTGCCAGTACACGTCGAGCAACTGCTTGTAGCTGACTTTGGCGGGATCGAAGACGACCTTGACCGCCTCGGCGTGTCCGGTGCCGCCGGCCGAGACTTGCTCGTAGCCTGGATTGGCAAGCTTGCCTCCGGTATAGCCAGAGGTGGTCGAGATGACGCCGGCGAGCTTGTCGAACGGGGGCTCCATGCACCAGAAGCAGCCACCCGCGAAGATCGCCGACTCGGTCGCGAGCTTGTTCGCTGCCGGCTGACTTGTGGTGCCATTCACAGGGCCTGCACAGGCTGCCATCGCGAACAGCGACAAGAGCAGTCCCGGCATCAGCGCAGGCGACATCAGGCGAATTCGCGAAACGCTCATTGTCAACTCCTCAGTTCGGGCAAAGGCTGGCTGCGCGGGATGAATTCAAGGGCCAGCCCGTTGTTGCACCACCGTTCGCCGCGCGGCCTGGGGCCATCGTCGAACACATGGCCCTGGTGTCCACCGCAGCGGGCACAGTGATACTCGGTGCGCGGCCAGACCATTTTGAAATCACGCTTGGTCTGCATATGGCCGGCGATCGGCTGGGTGAAGCTCGGCCAGCCCGTACCGCTCTCGAACTTGTTTGCGCTATCGAACAGCGGCAAGCGGCAAGCGGCGCAGACAAAGGTTCCCTCCCGATGCTCATCGTTCAGCGGACTGCTGCCCGATCGTTCTGTGTCCTCCTCGAACAACACCGCATAGGCCGCCTCACTGACAACGCCGCGCCATTCCTCGTGTGGCTTGTTCAGGGCGACGACTGCTCCGGCTTTCCCTGTCACCTGCGCCTCCGCTGCACGCGAACGAGCGGTCAATATCGGCAACAGTGCCAGCGCTCTGAGATGTTGCAGTAACTTTCGACGGTTCATGATTCGATCTCCTGTTTCCGTGCCACCACGACTACGAGGCCACAGCCTTCGCCTCCTCCGTTTCTCCGGCACTTCGCGCCGACAGCGTGAGCCCCAGCGCGACCATGATTCCGGCGACCACGGTCATGCTGAAGAATGCCGCCTGGTAGCCCACGGCGCCACTGCCGGCCGATGCAGCAATAGTGCCGACCAGGGCGGCGCCGACCAGCCGGCCCATCGAGGTGAAGTTGCTAAGCAGGCCCTGCGCTGAGCCGCGCTCACCGGGCAGGCTGTTTTCAAGTATCACCATGCGTAATGGGGCGCCCTGCACGCCGCCAAGGCCCGTACTGCCAAGCACGCTGGCAATGATAAAGGTCGCGACGCTGATATGCGCCAGCCCGAAGATGAGCAGGCTGCAGACGACCATCAACAGGCTCACGGTGACGATCGTCCGCGTACTGATGCGGTTTATCAGACGGCCGGAAACCGGTGAGGCAATTGTCGCGCCGAGGACGCCTGGCAGGAGCATCCACGACGCCGTGCTCGGCGTCACGCCGATGGCCGCGATGGCGAGCGCGGGATAAAACGCAGCACCGGACTGGATGGCGCCAATGCCGGTGCCAATCAGCGAAGCGGTCGCAACGGGCCGTGAGCGGAGCAGGCCCGGACGGACGATCGGGTCAGCGGCGCGATTTTCGATGCGCCAGAACAGCGGCACCATGACCGCCATCACAGCGGCTGCCAGCGCGCTCCGGCCGGAAAGCAGGCTCTGCAGCAGCTCGTGGGTGTCCAGGCTACTGACGAACAGCACGAGCGCGGCAAGCAGCACGGACAAGGTGGTAATACCGCCGATATCGATCGGCTTTCTGGCGCCGCCAGCGACAGCCGGCAGCAGGCGGAACGCAGCAACCATGAGGACCGCGGCAATCGGCAGATTGACGAGGAAGAGCCAATGCCAGCCATAAGGCAGCAGTAGCCCGCCCATGACCGGACCCACCAGGAAGGCTAGGCCGAAGACCGTGCCGAGGATGCCCAGTGCCGGGCCCCGCTCCCGCGGCGGCAGCGTATTGCCGATGACCGCTGCAGCGATGGGAAAGATACCGCCACCACCGAAGCCCTGCAGCGATCGGCCGAGGTATAGCACCCAGGGTTCAGACGCGATCACCAGCAATAGCGAGCCGCCGGCGAAAAAGCCGATGCTGACCAGGTAGGCCAGGCGTGGACCCACGCGGTCGGAGAATTTCGCCAGCACCGGCGTGCCAATCATCTGGCACAGCACGTAGGCGTTGAACAGCACTGCCAGCTGGCGGGTGGTCATGCCGAAGTCCGCCTGGATGGCTGGCAGGGCCGGCCCGACGATGGCGAGATCGAGCGCCCCCATCAGCACGCCAGTGAATAACAGCGGCAGCAAGGCTCTGGATTTTTGCGGATTCACGATGGATCCCGGGACAAGCTCATGTTCATGGACAGCATTCGCCAGCCAGGCGCCGATGGATTCCGGCCTGAAGACCACCAGATCAGGCCGGCAGATCCTGCGATGCAATGACGTAGCGTGTGATATCCCGGTCTGCATCGCAACCCTGCAAGGGATTCTCGCAGGCTTCAGAACGCTGTTTGTGCCTCCAGCAACACCTGCACAGAGTCGATGTCGCTTGAGCCAGTCAGCGGAAAGGCCAGGTGCAGATGCAGCACGCTACCGATACTGCTGGCGCGGGCATTGCCAAAGCGCAGGCCAAAGCCCGCATCCGCCAGCCCCTCCTGGGAAGCGCTGGCGTCCGGGTCGCCACCCCACATCCGGCCAACGTCGAAGAACACCGCACCACCGACCCGCAGCAGCCGGAACGGGAACCAGTCGGTGTAGTAGCGCTCCTCGATCGTACCCTGCAACCGCGTGTCACCCGTCTGGTAGCGCAGCGGGTACCCGCGCAGGCCATTATCGCCGCCCAGTTGCAACTGGCGGTCTACCGTGAGGCCATCAGATGGAGGCGCCGAGGGAGAAGATGCCCGCCGAGCGGTCGGATCCGAATGCCGGACTGGCCCAGCCGACGCTGGCGCGCAGCTGCCTGCCAAGAAACAGATCCTCGGTACGCCCGATCTGGTCGCGGTTATGGGTGGTGGTGAAGTCGTCCTCGATCAGTTCGATGCCAACCCAGGGGTAGGACAGCAGCCGGTCTTCCGGTAGTTCCAGTGTCGGCAGGCCATTGCCCGTGGTTGGCGTGAAGCGGGCGCGGTCATAGCGGTAGCGGGCCAGCCAGCGACGCGTCCAGCCATTCACCAGGCGCTTTGATACCCCGCCCTGCACGCCATAGCTGTCGTAATCGCTGTTGTCCGAGTAGTCGGTCGCCAGGCTCCAGAACGAGTGAAACAGATTCGGATCAATGAATTGCAGGCTGACGCCGGAGCGGTCCTGGTCGCTCTTGAGTGCCAGCGCCACCTTCTGGCCGAGGCCGAACAGGTTCTCCTCGGCAATGCGCAACCGCGACTTGTTGGCGCCGCCGCTGCGCCCAAAGCCGACGCCAGGCTCCAGTGTCCCGACATCGCGCACCCACACGCGCAGATCCACGCTGTTGGTGACCGGGTCATAGCTGGTGGGCGCCACTTCGGCATCCGCCAGGTACTTGCGCTCGCGCAGGATGCGCGCGGTCTCCTCGGCCTTCTGCGCTGGGTAGAGCTCGCCGGGCTGCAGCAGCAGCCACTCGCGCACGGTACCCTCGCGCGTGCTCAGATGCAGGTCGTTCGCCAGGCGATAGAGAAAATTATTCTCGCGCGGATCACTCTCGTCGAAGATGTCGCCGACTTCGATTGCCACCGAACCGACGACGGCCCGCACGCCATGACCAGCCAAAGCAGCGCCGTCGCCGGCTGTCTCATATCCGCGTGCCAGTGATACCCGGCAGAACTCCCCATAGTCATGAGCTGTTTCCCTCGCGGCCGCGCTCGGAAAACACGCGATCCCTGCGGCTTGGACGGTGTGGATGGCGGATATCCACCGGAGAGATGGTCGGCGAACCAGCCCGCGCGACCATCGTCCCGTGAACCCGACCGCTGCTTTGGGAAACGGCGTATCGTGCAGTCACTGGGACATCCGGTAGCTTCAGGGGAAAGTGATGCTTGCAACCAGCAAATCCGCAATCAATTTTCTTGCACTCGCCATGTTGGCGATGACCTTTCTGGCTAGCCCACGCGCCGTGGCGCAAAACGTCTGCGTCGATTCGGTGCAGGGACGGATTGCCTGGGCAGGATCGAAGGAACCGGCATGGACGCCGGCCAACCTGACAGCGTTGTGCAAGGGTGCGCAGACCTCGACCGCGCCAGGCGAATGTTTCGCCAAGGTCATGAGCGGCTCCGTCAACTTTGGCGGGGGTACGTACTGGAACCCGTCGAACGCGCTGAGGCTTTGCGCCGGAGCCACGAACGGAATAGCACGCGTCAACTGTTTTGAAGAGAAGATCAGCCAGGGTACCGCCTGGGGAATGGCCATCGACCAGTGCACTTCCGCAGCGGTCGCCGGCATCAACCCCGGCACTTTGAACTCGCGCCCGGGCACGATCCCGAAACCGGCGGCTCCGAACGCAAAACTTCCGTCCAAGGCGCCGCCAGCCCCAGTAGCCGAAAGCTGCTCGCCGACCGGGGACTGCGATGGCGATGGTGTTTCGCTGGCGGACGGCGACTGTGATGATCGGGACGCGTCCAGATATCCCGGCAATCCGGAGGTGGCGGATTTCACTGGCCACGACGAAGACTGCAATAGCGCGACTATAGGCGAGAACGGCGACGCGGATGGCGACGGCTTCATCAGCGTCCGCGTCTGCAACGGCCGCAATTGCGGTGACGATTGTGATGACACGCGACCGGCCGTCAATCCGCACGCCGCCGAACTGCCAAACCGGCGCGACGACAACTGCAACGGCGCCGTCGATGACGATCTTGAAGGCTGGTGGAATCCAGCCCGCTAGTTGAACGCCCGCGGGCTTGCAGAGCCGCAGGTACGGGTCAGCCGCTTAGGTTGTCGCCGAACCGCGTTAGAGATGTCGTGCGTGAATCAAGCCCACGAGGTCCTGAAATGAGATTGATTCTTTCAAATCGACATCCGCCAACGGCCCCTCTTCTCGAGCCAGCGTGAATTCATCGCTGTTGATGTACATGCGGATCGAATCGCCGATCAGGGCGGAGACGTCTGTTTCCGGTCTGAGTTCAGTGATCCCCTGTCCGACGTAGTTTTGTGCCAGGTATGCAGCCAACTGATGCGCGACTTTCTGCTGGCCACCAAAGAAATAGTCCCGGACGAAGGCACACTGCGACCACCAGTCTGCGGCTGACTGCATAATCCACTCCTGTAAATGACCTGCCGTGGCATCGATTGCAGCTGGGAAACCGCAAGCTAAGACACCCGCCAGTCGCGTTCTGCGATCTGGGTCGCATTTCACCAGTAGTACCAAATCGCGGAATTTGTGGGGCCGTTAAGGCGTCTGGCGTCTGCCAGAAGACTGCACAAGTCGCCCGCATCCAGGCTTATCTCGCATTGCAGTCACCGTTGCCGGAAGACACGCATGGCGAAAGGGAATAGAGAAAGTCGATCAGACGGGTGTCACCGTGATGCCGCGTGCTGATTGCGCTGTTGGCCAGCGTGTCAGCGAGCAAGCGATAGTCCTGCGCTGCCTCGGCCTGGATGACGAAGTGCAGGAAGGCATCATCCTGAGATGGCGACACGATCTGTTCCCGTCCTCGCAGGCCCACTAGATCGGCGCGGCGCCTGAGCTTGGCAAGCAGCTCGGCATCAGCGAATGATGGGTCCGCGCGAGCAGCCGACGCAAACGCATACCACTGCGCGGCGCCCACCGTGTCGGGAGTGGGATGGTTATCGTTGTCCCGCGCCTGCTCGAGTTCGCGCGCGAGCTGGAAAGCGGCATAGCGGCTGCCGTCGCGGGCCGAGCGCTCGAGCCAATGGTTACGCCAGTTCTGGTTCTCGACGACTTTCCCGGGCCCGGCACCGACGACGATCACCGGGTTGTACGCCAGCCATAGTTCTACGGCGGCGCGCCGCCAACCCCGCTGCGTGGTTGCGAATTCAGCGATGGCGGTAGCCGCATCGAAATGCTGCACATAACCGAGCTCACCTTCACGCTGCGCGATAAGCAGGCTCAACACCCCATCCGGGTCGCGCTGCGCGGCGGATTTGCGCAACCAGGACGCTGCGGCCTCCCTATCCACCGGCTGCCCCATCGCGCCATTCTGGAGCACCACTGCGACGACGAACTGCGCGTAAGCGTTATCCGACTTCGCGCCAGGGAGCCAGGATTCCTCGAAAGCGCGCTTGTCCGCAGGATCGAAAGGCAGAGGTGCAAGGGCCGCGTTCTGCTCCAGTCGCTGCGTTGCTCGCAGCTCAGCGGTCAGACTGGCGGCCGCACCCCACAACAACAGCAAAGCTGCCAGAACCCCGGTCGCAATCGAAGTCAGCGGTGATGCCTGCGTCGCACGGTAAAGCGTGGTGCAGCGCCGGTAACTGAACGACGTCAATGCCGCCGCGCCGGCCAGCAGCAGTCCCCACTTAAGCAGGGGCACCACGAGCCGATCGAAGGGGAAATGCTCAGCGGGTCCTATCAGCCAGCCGATGAAGGCGAAGGGAGCAAAGACCAAAGCACGAGCACCCATCGCCAGCCCAATTGCAACGCTGCCCAGGCCTATGGTGCAGAGCGCGACCCACAGCGTCGCCCGCCACCAGTCTTGTCGTGTCACTTTGTCGGGCACCTGCGCGAAAAGGATAGTGCAGGATAGCCAGACCCGAGGGTGACAACTGTGGGCTTGTTAACGGAACGTCCGCCATCTTCCCGGGAGGCTCTGCACTTCTGATGCGGGCTTGACAGAAAATCGCAACACTGCGCAAAACCAGCGCTGACGCGCGCCGATTTCGAGCCGCCGCAATCCTTGCAGGACGCTGATGCTCCGGGCGGCCGTTCGGTGTTGACACGCGCGGCGAAGGTACATGACGATGCAGGCTTGGGCTTGCGGGGGACGGACGAGCTGTAAGTGGTTCGGTACCACCCTCTGCCCCACCCTCCTGGGAGTTCACCATGGTTCATCGCTTAGCTGTTTTCTTGGTGATCCCGTTCGCTTGCATACTCGCGGCATGCGAGAGTCCTGTTGACCGACAGGCACGCATCGAGGCCGAAATCAACGCGGGTACCGCGGATGCCAGTGCACTGCCCTCCGATACCCGCAGCGCACACGAGCGATCCGTTGCCATTGAGGCCGCTGAGGTCGCCGCAGCGGCGGCGTTGAATCCGGAACAGGCGGCCCTCCTCCAACCTCCGCCACCGATACCACCTGTGGAGCGTCTGGACTACGCAGAAGTCCAGGCGAAGTTGCTGACAGAATGCCGGCCTGACCTGTCGTCGGCGGACTGCGAACAGGCCGCCGCGGCACTCACCACCGATTTCATCTCCATGTACGAGGAACAACAAGCCCACTGCGCGCAGGTCCGCGAACAAATCCTGCTAAGCCAGGGCCAGCTCCGGCGCGCGTTCGACGGCGATGGACTGGAGATGGACGATCCTCAAGTGCTCATCGACGCGATCCGTCAAGGCAAGCAACAATTCGCCACCGCGTGCACACATGCACCCGACGCGGCCGTCGACCTGCGCCAGGATATTGAAGAATGAGCTGTTTATCGCCGCACCGACTCAGGAGAACGACATGACCAATCGACATATTGCCTTTATCATCAAGGATCAGGATCCACTGATGATGCACGCGGACCAGACAGTGCAACACGCCTGTCAGGCGATGTTCGAGCGCAGGGTGGGTGCGGTGCTCATCATCGATGACACACAGCAACTGCAGGGCATATTCACCGGACGCGATGCGACGCACGCGCTGGCGGGCGGTGGCGACGTATCGGCGGTCAAGCTGGTCGATGCCATGACCGCCGCACCGGATACCATCGCTCCAGAAAAACGCGCCATCGACGCGTTGCGCGCGATGTCTGACGGCGGCTATCGTCACCTGCCGGTGGTCGCTGGCGGCAAGGTTGTCGGCATCGTATCGCGTGGCGACTTCGAGGGGCTAGAGCTTGATAGCTTCGAAGAAGAGACCTCACTGTGGGAACGCATTCGCTGATCGCGTGATGCTCCGTCCTGACCAGCACGACGCACGGCCTCAGTGATCCCGCCAGCGCGGTACCCGCCGACATCGCAGATAATGTGGAGATGAACGCCCAGCCGGACGCCGAAGATCGCCACCGCATCGACAAGTGGCTATGGCAGGTGCGACTGTTCAAGACGCGCTCGCTTGCGGCAGAGGCAGTCACTGGAGGCAAGGTCAAGCTCGATGACGAACGCGTGAAGCCTGCACGGCCGGTGCGTGTCGGACAGC
Source organism: Gammaproteobacteria bacterium (assembly GCA_049290495.1). GTDB lineage: Bacteria > Pseudomonadota > Gammaproteobacteria > Steroidobacterales > SHZI01. Next base: position 8,719 of record JBATNV010000088.1, read on the forward strand.
GGGTAAGCATCACCCTTGCCGAACGCGCAATTGAGGTACAGGTGATTGGCCTGCCGACGCGACGAGCTTCTGCCCCGCAAGCGCAGGCTTGTTACACCGAAACTGCGGCGAGCGCCGAGCGCTCCGCGCGAGATCGCGAGCAACGACGCCTCGCAGGACTGCTTCGACCTCAGTCCGATCACCGGCCAGACAAGCGGGAGCGCCGCGAACTGGACAGGTTACGACGACAGCAAGCTTAAGCTGCGCGGGCGATCATGGGCCTGATGCGCGAACCGCGCAGCGCTTGGAAATACGCGGATCATGTCAACGTAACTGATCGCCTGGCGTTTAGGCTGTAGCTGCTGTCAGAAAGAGAGTTCACGCTGGATGGCTGGCGTTGGCAGTTGCTAAGCTTCTGCAAGAAAGAAAGCCAGAACTTTATGCATTGGAAATTCACTCGTCTCGCGCTCTCAGCAACGTTGACGGCAATGCTGGCGTCGTGCGGTGGAGGTGGTGGATCTTCCAGCGCGGTTCCGCCACCTGCCCCACCTCATGCTCCGACACTGACGTCGATCGCCCTGTCCCCACTCGCGATATCGCTGGGGCCGGGCGGGATGGTTCAGTTGACCGTCACAGGCAGTTATAGCGACGGGTCTACGGCGATCCTGGCACCGGTCTCGGGTGAGGTCTTTCAGTCCTCAAACACCGCTGCTGTCACTGTCAACGCAAACGGCATAGCCACAGTCGCGGCCAATGCCGCTATGGGTGCGACAGCGACGATCACTGCGACCGACACAGCCTCGGATCTCATGACATCGCCTGCCAGCGCGACGCTGGTTACCGTCGGCAGCGGCAGCAGCGGTCCGCCCACACCCAATAGCGGCCAGGCCGTGTCGGCCACGGCGCAGGACAATCCCTATTGCACCGCGATTCAACCCTTCTATTGGGAGATTGGTGATGCGAGTGCGGCCCTTGCCAGCGGCAGTTCTACCCAGGCAGGCGGTCAGCTCGTCACAGCGGCAACGCGATTCGCGATTGCCTCGGCATCAAAATGGATCTATGGCATGTATGTCGTACAGCGACGCGGTGGGCTTGCCAATCTCACTGCCGATGACATCCGCTTTCTCACATTCAGCAGTGGCTACACCAACATGGGCAGCAATACGCAGGCCGCAACCTGCACGCCACCTGTGAGCGGATCGAACAGCATCAACTACTGCCTGACCCTGCCCACGACAGATCCGGGTCGGTACGCTACCTGGAATCCGCAGAACATCGACAGATTCGTCTACGATTCCGGTCACGAGGAGAATCACGCCGGCCAGTTTCAACCGGAGATCAACGACCTGGATACTGCCGACCTGGGCAGTGCGATTGTCGCCGGCCTCGGTCTCAGTGGTATCAGGCTTGACTACAATCAGCCGCTGCTGGCTGGCGGGATTCATGCCAGCGCCAATGACTACTCGACGATATTGCGCGCAGTGCTAAGCGGAAAACTGCACATGCTCGACGCCCTTGGCACACATGCCGTCTGCGCGTGGGTCGGGCTGAGCTGCAATGCCGCCCGCAGCCCCCAGCATAGCGAGCATTGGCATTACTCGATCGCACATTGGGCGGAAGATGATGCGAGCCAGGGTGACGATGGTGCATTCAGCAGTCCCGGCGCGTTTGGCTTCGACCCGTGGATCGAAGCAAACAAGAAGTACTACGGTGTCATCTCGCGGGCCGCCTTGCCCGGCGATGGCAATCAACAAGGTCTTGCATCCGCACTGTGCGGCCGCCAACTGCGCGCAGCCTGGCAAAAAGGTGTACAGCAGTAAAGGGTGATCGACGAGCGCATGAAAGCAATGATGAGGAATGACGCCGCGGGGCCATGGGGCACATGTCAGGTGAGGTGATGATGGGCAGGCGCATGTGGGCCTGCGTTGGACTAATCATTAATTATGTCGCGAGGCATCCAGGCCCACCCAAATGGGTGACTGACGCATTGCTACCACAGACGCAGCATCTGGCTGGCATCAAAGGGGAAGCTCAGCGAGCTGATATGGTCTACTGAGTCGCGGTATTATTCAGGCCAGAAAAGCGACCCTGTGTCAGGTCACTTTTCTTTGGCTTGCTTTGTCCACTCTGTAGCGCTCTTGCCCTCTTGAATCGCGCATACTTCTTCGATGTTAGCTGGAGGATTGAGCCAATAAGGCATTTCAGCTTTTGCCCAAGCAAGTAGCGCGGGTGGAAACTCATCCTGGCTTTCAACACGCCAGGACAATAAATGATAAATGGCCTGCCCTCCTCCGGCAAAGGGCGGCAGCGCGCCGTAACGCTGCCAGCTCAATTGATGGGGCTCAGCAACGGTGCCACTTTTATGCAGGAAGAAATCATAATTCTCCCAAGCTTGATACTGGCTGCCATCCGGCAATGGGATATCCAGGAATACCGACACGCTAACCGCCATGGTGTCTTCGCCAAGCCAACGCACCCTCATGCTGTCTTTTGATTTGATTTTCTGAACATGTGGCGCCACACCCTGCTCGACGTCTGTGTATATACCTGAACCTTCCATCCGGTAGGTGATGACCTGATACGGGAAAGCAATGGGTTCAACTGCTTGCCCACCGTATTCTGTAAGTATTTCCCCAGTATCAGCATCGGTATAGGCGAAGGTTTTGCGTGTGAGATGAATCACGTCTGCGCCGGGCTCGTCGGGCCAGATGACGGTAGAGCTGTCGAAACCTACCATACCGAACAGTTTTTCCCCGGAAGGGTAAGCATAGACACCGCCTTCAGCAATCCAGTGTACGGTTTCGCCAGTGCCTGCCCGGGCGTCAACCCAGATTTTAAGTTCTTCAGGAGCACTCAAGCGGGATGGTGATGTCATGTTGTCAGCGTACATGTGGAGAACGCTAAAAGAAAGCACAACAAAGGGAGTTTTGGCGTGCTTGCCGCACAATAATTTCAACGTACTGATCAAGCGACACCAGTGCTTACATCAGCCGTTCGAGCGCATATTTTGCAACTTACAGTGCTTGAGATACCTTGGGTTGCGTCATACCCGTGATGCTGGCGGCTTCGGTCTGGTTGCGGCCGTGCTTGGCGATCAGCTCGTTGAGCTTGATCGCAAGACTGGCCTTTGCCGACAGCTCCTCAACATCCTCGAAGCCGAGATCAGACAGCACGTTGTCGGTACCTGACCCGCTCCAGCCTCAAATCATCGACCTTCCCACTGGCCTGCATGGCCGTAGCTACGAGTCAGCGGCAAGTAAATACCGGGTCAGCACCGTATGGAATTTAACAGGCCTTCGTAGCGTCTGCGTCCATGCGCTCGCGAATGCCTTTTTCTTTTGCGGGGTTTGCATAGGTCCTCCCATATACTTTTCCGGTCCGCCAGGAGGCGCTCAAACCTGACAATGGCGGCAAATCGGCGATGTGGAGGTCGAGAATGAGAGGTAATTGGTCTGTCGGGCCTGGTTCGTTCCGTATCGGCGGAATCGCACTCTTGTGCCTGGCGGTACTGACAGGACTGTCCGGTTGCGGTGGTGGAGGCGGAAGTCCTTCGTCGCCTGCAATTGTCGTCAACAGTCTGCTGGATGATGCGTTGCCTCCGGCCGGGACGGTAACGCTACGCTCAGCCCTTGCGCAGGCCGCATCTGGTCAAAGCATAACTTTCGAACAAAGCCTGAATGGCGGCACGATCAATCTGATCTTCGTAGGTGAAGATCACACCGTACTCGTCGGCGAGGTGATGGGCTTTGACAACGCGAACAATATCTCCTACCTCGTTGGCTATTTTCCCAGGGATTACGGCAAGTCAGCGCTCTTTGCCAACAAGGACGTTGTCATCGATGCGTCGAATCTTCCTGACGGCATCACAGTAAGTTGGGCCGGGGGCGATTCCGCAAGAGTTCTGGCCGTATCCGGTGATCTTGCGCTGACAAACGTCTCGATCACGGGCGGCAACAGTGTTTTTTCTGTAGCAGCAGATGTCGGTCAGCATCCGGAAGACGATCAGACTTCTACGCTGGCAAGAGGTGCGGGACTTGCCGTTTGGGGAGTTGCGACCCTGACTGACTGCAGAATTTACGATAATCATGCCGTTGGTGACGATGCTGATACATCGCGTGACGGCGGCGCTTACGGTGGTGGTGTCTACGCAGACACTGTCGTGATGACCAATTGCATTGTCAGCGGCAATACGGTTCACGGGGGAGGTGCGGCCGGAGGAGGCGTTTTTTCGGTCGGCGGGCGTGACACGGGCGTCAATCGCTCTTCAATCAGTCAATCCGCGATTACAGAAAACCGGATTACCGGGCTGTTTGCCTACGGTGGCGGCGTGTACTCGGATGGTGGTGGTATCGGGCGGTCCACAAGAATTCATATCGAGAACAGCACAATCGCGAGGAATCTCGTCGAACCACCGGTGCTTCCGGTCTTCCTGTTCAGGCTACTGGATATCGGATACTGGCGAGGCGGCGGCCTGTATATGTCCAACGGATTCATGCAGGTTCAAAGCAGTACGATCGTTGAAAACCAGGTGTTTGGAAAACCGCGGACCAATGAACTCGGGAAAGCAAATATGGCGGGCGGTATTGCCGCGACCATAGGTAATGCACACGCGGTGGACGACATGATTATTGGTCATTCGATTGTCGTCGGGAACACCGTTCACGAGATCACTGGCGTCGAACCAGGTGGCTATACGATCGGAAGCACATATCCCCACGACGTGTTCACCGGATCCGTGTTCGAATTCCGCAGCATGGGCTACAACCGGATCGGGGTCATTGATTTCAGCCAGATACTGGTACCTGTTGGCGAGCCAGGCTGGGCTTCGTTGTCACGCAAACACTATCCGCAAGTGGATGATGAGGATGGCGTGGTTCCTGGTGATGTGCTCGGCAGTCCGACGCTGTCTACATTCATCTATTCCGCGGGTGTTGAAGCCGATCCATTTGCGGCGCTTGGTTATGAGCCGCGGGGGAACGCGCTGGACCGGCTTCCCGGCGAAAACTACCTCGTGAATGAAGTTCTCGGTGACCTGGCTGGGGCAGCGAATGAAGGCAGGAATCCCCTTCTTCTTCCGTTGATACTGGATCGCATCGAGAGTGTTTACGGTCAATCCGGTTTCGCGAGTGAGTTTCGGGATTATTTTCAGGCGTTCCTGTCAGATGTTGATCCGGATACACCGGGATCTCAACGATATGTCAATTGCGACAACGTCACTATAAGCACTCTGGAACAGGCGTACTGGTGCGGTCCTGCACAGACATGGCCTCAGTTTGAATATAACCATGCTTATATCGAGTTTTGGCATCATCTCGACCTTGCGCTTGCGAACGGAGTAGCCGAAGTCAGCGTGGATCAGATTAACAACCTGGGACCCGCACTGATAAACGACGATGGCTGGACGTTGCTCTTTGGCCCCGGTAATAGCTATTTTACCGGTATCACAGTACGGCTCACTGAGAGAACTGTCAGGGTTAATCTACTGGCTACTGATCAACTGGGTAATCCGAGGCCCGCGGACCGGTACGCTGACATCGGGGCAATTGAAATCGACAATTAGCTATAGCGGAACAGGCATCTCAAACGCTGCGTACGGTTCCTGGCAGCGTCAACAGGCCTCCCGCGCTCGACGGCTATACGGGTGCCCAACCCGAACGTCGGCCGGCGTTGCGGCATCCAGCAACTCGACCTGAGCGGTGCTGTCGCTTCCACAGCCGCCGAGTACCAGCACGCCGGCAAACAGCGCAGTGAGGTACAGGCTTACCGATCGGGTTGGTCGTGCTCTTGTCAACATTGGAGTTCTCCTGGTTGCAGCATCACAGGAGGAACTTTCGAAACAATGCGGTCATTCGATTCTCGCACGATGAACTATGCCGAAATCCCGGATTAAAACCCCTGGTCTCTGCGCCGAAGCGTCGCTATCTTGCTACTATTGAAGCGCTGCGGGCACACGCTCCATGTGCAACACGTATCCAAGGGGTCACTCTCATGAGAATCTGGTCACTAACGCGATGGACGACCACAGGCACTGTCTTTCTCGTCGCCATTCTGGCCGGCTGCGGCAAGCCCGCCAGCACGCCGGCCCCGACTGAGCCAGCCGCCAGGGCCACTTCACCGGATCTGGCGAATCTGCCGTCGGCTGATCAGGCTATTCCGCCGGAATGGGCCGGCAAGGAACTGCCAATCCGGATGATTCCGAACATTCCGCAGTCGGCGGAGGCTTACTACGCTCCCGACAACTATCACGTCATTGCCCAGACCAAGGATCCGACGGCAGCGCAACCGGAGAAAGGTAAAATCGGCGGCTCGCTGACATTTACCTACACCGACACGGGCGAGGAACTCACGCGAATCAACGACAAGGGGCAGGATGCCTGCTCCTGGTTCCTTCCCAACGGCAAGGGACTCATCTGGACGTCTACCCGGGATCATCCCGAAATGCCGTCGGGCAACTGGTCTGAAGAAACCGATTATCCCCAGGGTGCGGAGCTATATACCTCTGACCTGCAGGGCGGGAATATCAAGCGCCTCACCAACAACAAGTACTATGAAGCAGAGGTCACGACGTCTCTGGATGGCCAGTGGGTGTTCTTCGGCCGGCAGATCGACGGCAAGATGGACATCTGGAAAATGCGCATCGATGGCTCGGATGAGCAGCAGCTGACCTTCACCCCAGACTGGCAGGAAGGTGCGCCGTATCCGACCCCGGATGGCAAGCACCTTATCTATCGCGCCTGGCTCCGCAGTGACAAGCAGCGGATCAATGCCGAGTACAAGGAGACAGGCAAGCACCAGCAGACCCCGATGACCATCTTCACCATGACGACCGATGGCACCGATGTGCAGCCCCGCACGTTCACCAAGGACATGAACTGGGCTCCATTCGTCGCGCCGGATGGCCAGCATTTCTTCTATGACCGGGTTTTCGAAGGCAACAACTGGGAAGTCGTGATGAATGATCTTGCCGGTGGCGAACCGGTGCAGATCACCTATAACAAGGGCTTCGATGGCTTCGTCTCGGTGTCCTGGGACGGCAAGAAGGCCCTCTTCGGTCGCAGCCTGGGCTCGGGCTTCATGTCCAATATTCACACCTTCGTCATGGATATCTCGTCACTCAACGTCGGGCCGGAAAACTTCAAGGGCAGCATTCCGCCGCGGGCCAAGCGGCCCGAAGGCTGGGTGGAAGATCCGCATCTCGCAGAGTATGGAGATCGCCTGGGTACCTGATGCCCGAACGGCCATGGGACGATGGCCCGGCGTCGTGAACTCGACCCGGGCCACTCCTTCTTACCCCACTGTGGAATCTCAAGTCGGCAGGTGAACCAGGCTGAAGGTTGGGATTTCGCGGCTGAAGCCGCTCCTGCAACCTCTGCTACGGTTGCCCTACTCCCACTCATGCATCAACGACATGTGCAAGCCATCGCGCGCCGGTCGTCGAGAGGATCGCGCACCAGAAAACGGAGCACAAAAAAAGGCGCCGACATCCTGTGATGCCGGCACCCCGACTCACACCATAGTGGAGGACGGGTCAAGTGCCGAAATTATAGACTTCGTAAAGTACAGTCAATTGGTCGGGACGAGGCAGACCGGGCCAGCGACCACGGACCCTCCAGACGGGGATCACCTAAGGTCGCCGCGATGCTCGCCTAACCTTGACCTTGGCCCCGCACTGCGCGCCGGTAAGATCTCAATGCCGAACACCTGCCTGATGCGCTGCGCCAAGCGCATCGCAATGATGCGTTAATCAACACATTACGGTTACCGGGCACAACGCTGGTAACTCTCGACATCAACCGGCGTGCACAGTTTTGGATTCTGCTGGCAGATGCGAAGCGCGTCTTCACAACCCGCTGTAACCTTACGATGTGCATGTATGCCGATGACCGCGCCACTAACCAACATACACAGTGTTGCTATGCCAAACGCTTCGAACCCGAAGCTGACACGCTGCGGTTTGCCAACGATAACTCCCAGCACCCCCATTACCAACGGAATGCAACAGGCGGTGCCAAACAACAGCAGTCCTTCGCCCATGCAACCAAAGCCCTCACAATGCAACGCAGGCAGCCGCCGTAGCCAGTCATTGACGACAGCCAGTGTCAGTACCGAACCCAGCAATATCGACAGAAGCCATACGGCGATCCGCGTGCGGTTTCGACGAGATCTGGGGAGCATCATGGCGAAGTTACCCATCGCAAAACCAAAAGGAAATGACCGGCTTGACCGACCCCGGATATTCGGAGCCGCACCACCCCTGTGGCAATCTGCATGCATCAACGCACGCATGCAACCGCCGCCAGCACCGGGTCATTCTTGGCGCGCCTGAGCAGCTAGCGAAACACCAAAAGGGTCGGAGCCTGAATAGGTGCACCTGCTATCTACGACAAGGTAAACAAGGGCACACTCGATGCCCTGCCGTTGCGTGGAAAATCAATGCTCTTGGCAAATGTTACCTGGCCGCACCACCCTGCGTGACCTCACCCTTATCCTTGTGATACGCACGCCCCAACACCACGCCCATGAAGGCCCAGACTGCGGCAATAACCGCACCAATAATCGCCAGTGGTGACATGCCCAGACCGAGGCCTTCTGACAATGCAGTGAA
>JBATNV010000089.1:0-2227 GCA_049290495.1 Gammaproteobacteria bacterium
GACCAGGTTTTGAGCCGCGGGCGACAAACACCGGCGTATCGAGAAAGGATCCTTCAAAAGTCTGCGTGTGCTGGTAGCGGAACTTGCGCTTCTGGCCCGGTGCGATCTCGCGCTCCAGCAACTGCAGCGAACCCCACCCGCTGGACGGCACCGCTATTGCCTGGCCACAGGCCCAACCCGGAGCGAGCAGGATGCAGGTCATTGTCAGCAGGGAAATCGTGCGCATGGGCATCTCTTTAATAGTCAACAGGCATGGCTCAAGGTCTGCGTCGCGTCATTGTCGTACATGGCGGATTGTTCGCACCGGAGCGGCGCCACGCGAGACTGTTTCCAGCAGGGCATACTATCGGACATATGTTCATCATCCGGCGCGTCTTCGACGACACCACAGATACCAGTCGTCGTCTGCTCACCCAGGCGCAGGATATCCTGCGCAAGCAGTTTCACCTGCTCAGCGAAGCCGAAATCAACAAGCTCGCCGAGCAGCTACGCGATCCGCTCAAGCATCGCTTCCGCGCCATTCTGTTTGTCGCCGAGCGCCGTGAACAGGTAGTGGGATTCGCACTGCTGCTGCACGCTCCCGACCTGCGCTTCTGCTATCTGGACTTCATCGCCACCGGCACCGAAGAGATGGGTCAGGGTCTCGGCGGTGCACTGTATGAGCGGGTGCGCGAAGAGGCACTGCGCCTCAAGGCCCGCGGCATTTTTCTGGAATGCCTGCCGGATGATCCGGCCCTGAGCCCTGACCCGGTGATCCGCACGGCCAATGCCGCCCGTCTGAAATTCTACGAGCGCTATGGCGCGACCCCGATCCTCAATACCCGCTACGAAACACCACTGAAAGCCGACGACACTGATCCGCCCTACCTCGTGTTCGACAACCTTGGCCAGGACGAAGCACTGAGCAGACGCGATGCCCGGCGTGTAGTTCGCGCCATTCTCGAACGCAAATATGGCGACTATTGCCCGCCGGCCTACATCAAGGATGTCGTCACCTCGATCCGCGACAATCCGGTACGACTGCGCGAGAGACGCTACGTCAAGGCGCCCCAACACCAGGCCCGGCCGCAGACAGCACCACGCCCGCGGCGAATCGCCGTAGTGCTCAACGATCGTCACCAGATTCATCACGTCCGCGAGACTGGTTACGTGGAGGCACCGGCCCGTGTGCGGGTGATTCGCCGCGAACTGGCCAAGGTCGACCTGTTCGACGATCTGCGCCCGCGACGCTACAGCGAAGACTGGATCACCGCGGTACATGATCCAGGTTTGGTCGATTTCATCAAGCGGGCGAGTGCTGCGGTCAAGCCGGGCGAGTCGGTGTACCCCTATGTATTCCCCTTGCGTAACAAGGCACGCCCGCCACGGGAGTATCCGCTGCGGGCGGGCTACTACTGCATGGACACCTTCACACCGATCAACGAGAACGCCTGGCGGGCTGCGCGTCGTGCGGTCGACTGCACGCTGACCGCTGCCGATGCCGTACTCGACGGACATGCCGCCGCCTATGCGCTGGTGCGACCGCCCGGTCACCACGCTGAACGCGAGGCCTTTGGCGGATTCTGCTACCTGAACTCGGCGGCGATTGCTGCCAACTACCTCAGTCGCTATGGCAGGGTCGCGCTGCTGGATGTCGATTACCATCATGGCAACGGCTCGCAGGACATCTTCTACAAGCGCAGCGATGTCCTGACCGTCTCGATACACGGGCATCCCCGCGACACCTATCCCTACTTCTCCGGTTTCGAGGACGAGACCGGCAACGGCGACGGTGAGGGATTCAATCTGAATATTCCACTGCCCGAGAAGATCGGCGGCGAGCGTTACCGACAGTCGCTGACGCAGGCGCTGGCACGCATCAGCCGCTTCAAGCCCGGCATGCTGGTAGTGTCTCTCGGTCTCGATACCGCCCGCAACGATCCGACCGGCTCCTGGTCGCTGGGCGCAAAGGACTTTGATCTGAATGGCGCGCTGATCGGGGCACTCGGACTGCCGACGCTGATTGTTCAGGAAGGCGGCTACAACACCCGCACGCTCGGCGTGAATGCCAGACACTTTTTTATCGGCCTGTGGCGAGCGCTCACAACCAGCCCCGACGCCAAAGGCAGCGACGCCGCAACGTGAAGCGCACTGCAGCCGCAGGCAAAGCACGCTGCCCCTGGTCGGAAGGGGTCAGCCCGGCTTATCTTGAATACCATGACAGCGAATGGGGCGTGCCGGTACACGA
>JBATNV010000090.1:0-6451 GCA_049290495.1 Gammaproteobacteria bacterium
GGCCATGCGCGATCTGCTCCGACAGGTATGCCAGTTCGTTGACTTCCGCGTCGTTCAAACCGAGCTGGAAATGCAGGTCCAGTGCGCGCACGATCGCCACCGCAATTGCGGCTGAGCCGCCGAGGCCCATTCCGCGCGGTACATCCGGAAAGACTTCAATGCGCAGCTTGCGCGTCGCGAGGCCCAGCTTGTCGAGAATCGCACCGGCTGCGCGTTCGAAGGAGCGACGCTGTTCCGCGGGTTTTGCCAGCTGGTATTCAACGCCCCAGCGCGGGATCAGCAGTTCAACGCCACGCTCGCCGTCCTCGACGACCGCGCGAATGGTGAGCGGAATCGGCAGCGCGATAGCGTGGCGGCCATGCACCACGGCATGCTCACCGAGCAGGATGACCTTGCCATAGCCGATGCCGACGCCGGCTTCCGGTTCACGCCGAGCGCCGGTGCCGGCAACAGGCGCCGGCTGGCGAACTTCAGCCAGGATCTGCTCGGCTTTCCAGACCTTGATCTCGCCGCTCTGGAGCACGCGCTCGAGCACTTCGTTGAACAGTTCCGGCGGCACCCCGGCCGCCTTGACCACGCTGCGTGCATGCAGCGTCATGTGGCCGGTCTGGATGCCATCGGTGGCCAGCGCGCGCAGCGCGGCGAAGTTCTGCGCGAGGCCCACTGCGGCCATGACTTCAGCGAGCTCGGTAGCGGTCTCGGCGCCCAGCAGGCGCAGGTTCATCGCCACGCCCGGATTTGATTCCAGCGGACCACCGACGATGCCGACCTTCATCGGCATTTCGATGCGCCCGCACAGGTTGCCGGCTTCGTCTTTCCACCATTCGGTGAGCGAGCCGTAGCGGCCATGCCGGGCTGCATACGCATGTGCGCCGGCTTCGATTGCGCGCCAGTCATTGCCGGTGGCGAGCGCCACGGCATCGACGCCGTTCATGACGCCCTTGTTATGCGTTGCTGCCCGGTAGGGGTCTGCGTGGGCGAAGTCGGCAGCGATGATGATGCCGTCACGCACGCGTTCGCCGGCATAGCCCTTGCCCGCAAGCTGCGCAACCGGCAAAACGACCTCGGCACGCGCCAGGGCGCGATCGGCGAGGTTCGAGAGGATGCGCAGGAAGACCGTGCCTTCGGTGATCTGCTCGATCAGCGAAGCCACGCCTTCACACATGCCGTTGACGAGGTTGGCGCCCATCGCATCGCGGGTGTCGACCAGCAGGTGCACGATCAGCATCTCGCCGGGCATGGAGCGCAGCGGATAGGAGCGCACTTCTATATCTACTGCTCCGCCACCGCGCGCCACCATGCGCGGATGGAAGCTGTTGGCCAGGTCGAGAATTTCCTGTTTGCGCTCCAGCAGGGTTGCCTGGGCTGCAGGCAGGTTGGGTACTTCGAGTACCTGGATCTGGCCGATGAGGATCGGTGGGGTGGAAGTCGTGGCAAAACCGCCGGCTTCGCGAGCCAGCTTGGCGGTTGCACTGATCGCCGCGACGATCGAGGGTTCCTCGACTGCCATCGGCACCACATAGTCCTTGCCGTTGATCAGGAAGTTGAGGCCGAGCCCGATGGGGATACCGAGCACGCCGATGACGTTCTCGATCATCTTGTCGGCTGCCTGAAGATCGAGTGTCGTCTGGCCGCTGGACAGCCGGTCGAAATCAGCATCGCTGAGCAGGCCGCGTTCGTGCACGGCGCGTACGCGCTCGGCGACGCTCATCTTGTAGAAATGCGGGATGCGGGATCGAGTCACGGGGCGCCCTTCGATGGATGTTCGGGTCTGGCTGTTTGCTCGTGCACCGCGAAGCTCCGGAAACCCGCGGCAGCGCGCGGCAACCGTAGCAGGAATGGCCGTGCGCCGCCATGTTTGAGACGCGCGCAGGTGGTCGCCCTGCATTTCGCTACCGCTAGCCCGGGCGTTAACATGAAGCAGGCTTTTGGCAGCAGGTGACGGCATGGCGGAGGACAGGGTCTGGCTCGATGCGTATCCACCCGGCGTCCCGGCTGAAATTGAGCTGGACGCCCGTGGTTCGCTGGTTGGACTGCTCGAGCGTGCCTGTACCCGCTATGCGCAAAAGCCGGCCTTCAGCAATATGGGTCGTACGCTCAGCTACGCCGAATTCGATGTACTGACCCGTCGCTTCGCGGCCTGGCTGCAGAGCCTGCCGGATGTCGTCCCCGGCGATCGCGTGGCCATCATGTTGCCAAACGTGCTGCAGTATCCGGTTGCGCTGTTCGGCGCATGGCGGGCTGGCCTGGTGGTGGTTAACGTCAATCCGCTATACACGGCAAACGAACTCGAGCATCAGCTCACCGACAGTGGCGCCAAAGTGCTGGTGGTACTCAGCCAGAGCGCCGGTATCTTTAATGACATCGCAGCACATACCCGCGTGCACCATGTGCTGGTCACCGGCATCGGTGATCAAATCGGTGCACTGCGTGGTCCGCTGATCAACTTTGCAGTCCGCTATCTGCGCCGCATGGGCAGCGCCTCGGTGTCCGGTGCCGCCGCCTGGTCAGATGTCATGGCGCGGAATCCGGCGGATTACCGTCCGTTGTCGACAATGGTCGGCGATGACCTGGCCTGCCTGCAGTACACGGGCGGCACGACCGGCCGCTCGCGTGGTGCGATGCTCACGCACAGCAACCTGCTGGCCAATGTGCGCCAGATCAACAGCTGGTTTGCAGGCGTCAATGTGCCGGGCGAGGAGATCGTCATCACGCCGCTGCCGCTCTATCACGTCTATGCACTCACCTGTAACTGCCTCGCCTATCTGGAGATCGGCGGTCACGATGTGCTGATCACTGATCCGCGCGACATCAAGCGCTTCATCGCTGAACTGCGTCGCTGGAAATTCACCGCGATCTCCGGCGTCAACACGCTCTATCAGGCCCTGCTGCAGCACGCCGACTTCATCAAAATTGATTTCTCGACAGTTCGCCTGGTCTCGGCTGGCGGCATGGCGGTGATGCCGGCAACGGCGAAACACTGGAAAGAAGTCACCGGGAAAACCATTCTCGAAGGTTACGGACTTTCCGAAACCTCACCGGTGGTCTGCTCCAATCCGCCGAATCCGCGTGAATTCAGTGCCAGCATCGGCCTGCCGCTGCCGGGTACGCTGGTCAGCCTCCGTGATGACGACGGCGCGGTGGTTCCGCCCGGTGAGTCTGGCGAACTCTGCATGCAGGGACCGCAGCTGATGCGCGGCTACTGGAATGATGCGGAGGCCACGGCATCGGCCATGACCAGTGACGGTTTCTTCCGCACCGGCGATATTGCCAAGATGGATGAGCGCGGCTACTTCTACATCGTCGATCGCAAGAAAGACATGATCGATGTGGCCGGCCTCAAGGTTTATCCCAACGAAGTCGAGGCTGAGATCACCGTGCATCCAGCCGTACTCGAAGCTGCCTGCATCGGCGTACCCGATGAACGCACCGGCGAGGCGGTAAAACTGTTTATCGTCACGCGGCCAGGTGCCCGTCTCGACAGGGATGAAGTCCGCAGCTTTCTGCGCCAGCGGCTTGCACCCTACAAGATCCCGCGCCACGTCGAGTTCCGTGATTCGCTGCCCAAGTCAAACGTCGGCAAGATCCTGCGGCGGGAACTGCGTGATTAACGGCTGCCAGCCTTGGGATTGGCGCCAAAGCGATTGTCGCCCGGCGTGCCGTCCCGCACGAACCAGATGAACAGGATGATTGCGCCAATAAACGGAATCAGGTCGAGTAGCAACCACCAGCCGCTGCGATTCGTGTCGTGAAGCCGCCGTACCGAGACCGCAATGCCCGGGATGAACGTGGCCAGCCAGAAAATGCCACTCAACAATCCGGTCCCGAATTCATAGTTCGCGCTGCCGACAAGCTTGTCGATGGTGATCAGGCCGATAGTGATGAGCCAGAAGAACAGGATGAAGTACCAGAATTCCGCCCGCTGGGCGCGACCTGTGAACGTCGCATATTTCCCCAATGCCAGCTTAAACCACTTCATGGCCCCGCCCTCGCTGCGAGCAACTGCGGCCTCAAAGTATAGCGCACCATGCCTTGGAGCGTGAGTACCAGCCTCATCCGACGATTACTGGCGCGCAAAGTCGCCGTCGGCTGTGTCGTCGCGCTGCTTGCGCTTCTGGCTGCCGCCGACGTCGAAGCATCCCGCACCATCTATCTCGCCAGAAACGAAGCGCTCTGCGCGACCGGGGGCCCCGCCTGCATAAAGGGCACTCTGAGCTACGACACGAACAGCCGGCTGCTGACGCTGCGCGGTCGCGTTCAGTTTGCGCCCGGGCCCGGCGAGTTCAGGATAACCGTCAAGGGCAGCAACCGGCTCGGCCACGTGGCCTTCGCGCCCATGGAGATCAAGGTGCGCGGCAAGCCGACGGAGATCGTCGACTTCAAGATGATCCCTGATCACCCGGATGTGGAGAACTGGCAGATAGACCACATCGAGTTCGTCCTCGCGACTGATTTGAATCGTGGCACGAGGGCCGCGCCGGACTGAGTCATTGCCCCCTTAACGTGGTGCCAACGCTTTCTCCGCAGCGGCCCAGTGATCGGCATGGATCCAGGTCGCGGTGAAGCCCTGCTCTTCCTGGTTGGTGAGCCGTTCGTGTAGTGCACGCCGGCTGGCCAGCGCGAGTGCCTTGTAGGCGCGCAGTACCTGTACGGGTCGTTGCAGAAACGGCGCGATAAAAGCTGCCGTGCAGTCGGCCAGTGTTTCATCGCCGGCACAGACCCGCTGCATCAATCCGAGTTGCAAGGACTCTGCAGCGGGAATCCGTCGCGCTTCGAGCAGTATCTGCAGGGCGCGTGCTGAACCGAGTGTGGCCAGCAGGTCGATGCCGCCGCCCCAGGCGGTGGTGACATTGAGCTGGGCCTGCAAAAAGCCGAGTTCAGTCTTTGCGGTGGCGATGCGCAGGTCGCAGGCCATGGCGAGTTCAGCGCCGCCGCCGAGCGCGTGTCCGTTGAGTGCGGCAATGACCGGCACCGGGAACTGGCGAACCTGTTCAAGCGCGGCGCGTGCACGGCGCGACATCGCCAGCGTGTCAGCCTCACTGCGTACCGCTTCGAGTTCGCGCAGATCGCCGCCAGCGGCGAAGCAACGATCGCCGCTGGCTGTCAGCACCGCGCATTTCAGCGTGGTGTCAGCGGCATGTTGCACGAAGGCGCTGCCGATCCGGTCCAGCAGTTCGAGCGACAGCGCATTGCGCTTGTCGGGCCGGTTGATGGTGAGGCGCAGCGTGTCGCCGCTGCGTTCGGTCAGGAGTATGTCTGCAGCCACCGGATATCGCTCAGAAGTAGAGTCGCATCACGCATTCGGCGATGCAGGCCGGGCGGTCCTGGCCTTCGATCTCGACGGCGTATTCCTCGACGAGTTCCAGGCTGCCCTTGACCTCGGCGACAGAGATGAGCTTGCAGTGAGCGCGGATCCGGCTGTCAACGACGACGGCGTTTGGAAAGCGCAGCTTGTTGATGCCGTAGTTGATCACGCGCTTTACGCCCGGGGCGAGCGGCTTGCCCTCATCCACGAGGTCGCGCAGCAGCGGATAGAGCGACAGCGTCAGATAACCGTGTGCGATGGTTTTGCCATAAGGCGACTCGCTTGCTGCACGGCGAGGATCGACGTGAATCCACTGTTGATCGCGCGTGGCGCCGGCAAAGGCATCGATCATCGTCTGGTCGACGATGAGCCAGTCGCTGGTATGAATTTCCTGGCCGACTTTCGACTGCAGGTCGGCAAGCGCTTGGGCAAGGGCCATGGTGAGTAACTCCCTGTTAAGGTATGGCGGGAAAACTGACGCAGTGCAAAGATGCTAGCAGACGTTGTGTTGCTGTGCCGGTCTCGACAGCTGCCGAACCGTGGTACTGGATCCGCGGGCTATAATCTCGTCGCGTTCAGCCCTGTAAACCCCGCGTCCCGGGAGTCGCTCATGCCACGGATACTGATCGTTTCGGCGCTGGCCATGAGCCTGGTTCTGGCGCTTGGCGCCTGTACCAGTCCGCCGGTCAAGCCGCCGTCGGGTAGCAGCGGGAGTACACAGGGTTCCTCAGGCTCCCAGTCAAAATCGAGTACCAGTAAGCAGAGTGGGTCGCAGTCAGGATCGCAATCGGGTTCGCAGCCTGGTTCAGCTTCAGGTTCTCAGTCCGGTTCACAAGCTGGATCCCAGTCAACCTCAACAGCGGGTTCCCAATCCGGAGCATCTCAGTCAGGTACTCAATCTGGTCGCCAATCCGGTAACCAGGCCGGTGCAAACAGCGGACCGGGTTCTGCAGGCCAATCAGCAGGAATGGGCAGCGCATCGGCTGGCAGTGCAGCCAAAGCTGCAAGCCCTGGTGGAGCCGGAAATGCAGCAGGTGCAGGCAGCAGTGCAGCGGGCACGGGTAGCGCAGGCACGACTGGAAGCCCAGGCGGAACTGCAGGGGCTGCCGGTACGGCTGGCGGCGGCGGCGGCGGATCAGGCACTAC
>JBATNV010000091.1:0-8882 GCA_049290495.1 Gammaproteobacteria bacterium
CCAAGGTAAAGGCACTGCGCCGCGATCCCCGGCTGAGCTTTGCGGTTGCCAACCCAATGGCAGGCTGGGCCTGCGTCATGGGTGCGCAGTTTTTCGGCAAGGGCACGCTGCTCGACCCTGATACGCCAGAGTGGGAGCACGGCATGAAGGTCTTCAAGTGGGTGGCCTCAGGCTTTGAGCTGGGCAAGATCAGTGGGCAACCACCGCGCGGCCAGTTGTTGCGCATCGATCCGGAGCGAATCGTCTATACCGAGCACTTCATGCGCAAGGAAGGTTATGCCCCGCGACAAATCTGGGAGCCAGGTGCAGCGGGCGCGATGGTTGTGCCTGGTGGGAATGCGCCAGCCTGATTGATGGTGCAGATGCGACCGGTACGATTCACCGATGGATTGACTAGCACGAGGCCGACTGCCGCGTTGCTCCCGTTGCACGCGGACTGGGGTTAAGATGCCGCCTCCGAGCAGCAAGCCCTCAACAGCAGGACACCGCATGAGCAAGCAACTGGCGCCCGGCATCCAGGACCGGCGTTCAACAATCATGGGCTATGTGCTCGCGCTGTTGTTTTTCGTGCTGTTCATCAACATCATCAACCTGCCGCGGACTGCGCTTGATCAGCGGGCTACGCTGCGGCTGGTGCATGACAGTCTCGGCCTGATCGTGCTGCTATTGGCGGCTGTCCGCCTGTACTGGTATTACCGTGACCCGGCACCGCAGACCCCGCCCGGGCTGCCAGAGAAATCCTTTGCCTTCAACCGGACCATCCTGGTGTTTCTCTATGCAACATTCACGGTCACCGGAGTAATCGGCTTCATCTATGCCTGGGGTGAAGGGCGCGACATCGTATTGTTTGGAGCAACCCTGCCGGCGCTCGTCGCGCGCGGCGAGGCCGTGCGTATTCCGATGGGCTACCTGCACAGCTCGCTCGGCTTCTATTACCTGATGTTGCTGGCCATCTGGTTTGGCTTCGGTTTTTACCAGCACCGGCGCTACAAGGTCGGGCTGCGCAGGCTGCTGCCTGGCGCCCGGGTCTGAGCACATGGTGTTGAATCACGACCTTGCGGAGAGCGGCAGTTGAGCGTTCCAGTCGGTACCCGGCTTTTTCATTCGATGGTGTTGCTGGCGTTTCTCGCGCTCGCGGTGTACTTCCCTTACCTCTGGTTCGGCGTCGTCCCCTTCGGGACCGACGATGTGGTGCCACAGGCAGAGATCAACCGCCTGCTGGCGGGAAAAAACCTGCCCGACTACTACGCAGAACCGCTGCCGTCGATCTCGGCCGAAGAACTGGAGGTCGAAAAGGTCGCCTTCACCTGGTGCCGTTTTTGTCACACCCTCGAAGAGGGTGGTGAGAACCGGGTTGGTCCAAACCTGCACCGGATCGTTGGCAAGCCCGCCGCCGTCGCGCCGCACTTCGTTTACTCGCAGGCGTTTCTCGATGCGCGTAACAACGGGCTGGTCTGGACACCCGAGACACTGGCCGCATTCATCGCTGCCAACAAGGACGTAGTCCCGCATAACCGGATGCGATATCCGCCGATGATCGGTTTTGAAGTCAGTGCAGAACGCGATCGGCAGATGCTCGATTATCTGCTGCGCATGACGCGCTGAGACGCTGCGTCAGCCCTCGAGGTTTATCGAGTCAGGCAGCGTCAGTCCCTTTTCAGGCAGGAACCGATTGAAACTTCAACTGTCGAGCGAGGCGAGCTGTTCCGCCTGGTATTCGTTGATCAGCGGCTCGATTACCTGGTCCAGGTCACCTTCCAGGATGAAGTCGAGCTTGTACAGCGTCAGGTTGATGCGGTGATCGGTGACGCGGCTCTGGGCGTAATTGTAGGTGCGGATGCGTTCGGAGCGGTCGCCGGTGCCGACCTGGCTCTTGCGTCGCTCGGCCTGTTCGTTGTGCTGTTTACGCAGTGCTGCGTCGAGGAGCTTGGCCTTGAGCAGGGCAAGCGCCCGGGCACGGTTCTTGTGCTGTGAACGCTCGTCCTGACATTCCACGACCAGCCCCGACGGCAGATGCGTGATGCGTACCGCCGAGTCTGTCTTGTTGACGTGCTGGCCGCCGGCACCGGAAGCCCGGTAGGTATCGATACGCAGTTCGGCTGGATTGATCGGGATCTTCTTGTCTATCTCCTCAGGTTCCGGCAGCACCGCGACGGTACAGGTGGAGGTGTGCACGCGTCCCTGTGCTTCTGTCTCCGGTACGCGCTGTACTCGATGGGCGCCGGATTCAAACTTGAGCCGTGAATAGGCCCCGTGCCCGATCAGCCGGCTGATGATTTCCTTGTAGCCGCCGTGTTCGCCGGCGCTGGAATTCACGATCTCGATCTGCCAGCCGCGCGACTCGGCATATTTCGAATACATGCGGAACAGGTCGCCGGCAAAAATCCCTGCTTCGTCACCGCCAGCAGCGGCACGTATTTCCAGATAGATATTGCTGTCGTCATAGGGGTCCTTGGCGATCAACTGCAAGCGAACCTGCGCCTCGATGGCATCGAGTTCATTGCGCGTGCGTGCGAGTTCTTCCTGTCCAAGACGGCGCAGCTCGGCATCGCTGCCGTTAAGCATGTCGATTGCCTCTGCCTGATCGGCTTCGGTCTTCCGCCAGCTGCGGAACAGGCTGACCACCGGTTCTAGTTGTGCGTATTCGCGAGACAGGTCGCGGAAGCGCGTCTGGTCGCCAAGTATCTTTGGATCGGTCAGCAGTCCACCCAGCTCTTCAGAGCGGGCGGCAAGTTTCTCGAGTTTTTCGACAATGGAGGCCTGCATTACGGCTATTATCTCTGATGTGAAGCATCGCGCTGACCCACAAGATTACCGCATCGCTCCGGCTCTCCTGCTACTTGCGTTGTCTGTCCTGACAAGCGCGGTCGCTGCTGATGCCGGACCGGTTGTTGCCGTTGCGCCGGACAGTGCCAATCTCCATCTCGAACTGGCCGAGCAAGCCCTGCAGGACAGGGATCTGGCCACGGCTGCCCGCGAGTTCACGGCGGCAGCAGAACTCAGTACTGATGTAGTGCTGGTCGAGCGGGCGAACCAGTTTACGCTGGGCATAGGCTTTGATGCTCTGGCCGAGCGTGCTGCAGAACGCTGGAATCTGCTTGCACCGGATAATCAGATCGCGCATGCGATCCTCGGGCGACTGCAATTACGACGACATGCGGTCGATGCGGCTGCTGCGAATTTTGAGCTGGCGCTCGGCTCTGTGGAGCCGCGCCGCGACGAGGTCTACCTGGCGCTCGCCAGCGATCTGGCCACAGAAAGCAATGCCCAGCTGGTTACCCGCCTGCTGTCGCGCCTGGCGGCACAGGATCCGCTGTCGCCGGGCTTGCAGCTGGCGCTTGGCACGGCAGCCCTGCGCTCCGGAAACTCCGGGTTGGCCCTGGCTGCCGGCGAGCGCGCGGCGCAGGACGATCCGGGTTGGGCCGAACCACAGCTGCTGGTCGCGCGCGCCCTGATCGCAGCAGGGAAGACCGATGAAGGTCTGGAACGGGCCAGGGCACTCATGGCCGAAGACGAGAGCCCGCTGTCTGAACTCGCCTATGCGCGACTGCTGGCCGATGCCGGCCGCAACGACGAGGCGCGCGCCCGGCTCGATGGATTGGTCTCACGTTATGGTGAGCGACCGGAAATCAGCCGCACACTCGCGTTTATGGATATGTCTGCCGGCGATCTCGATGCAGCCGATCAGCGCTTTGAGGACCTGGATACCGCCAGCCAGGACCGCTTTGAGAGCTTCTATTACCGGGCGCTGATTGCCGTCGAGAAGGGTGACCCGGAAGGCGCACGCCGCTACTACGAGCGGATCAGCTCCGGGCCGTACCTGGTGCCCGCACAGCTCGCCATCGCCGAGACCTTCAGGCGCGAGGACAAGCTGGACAGTGCGATCGCAAGCCTGGAGACCTTTGCCGTAGACCATCCGGCGCAAGCCTGGGAGATCTTTCGCTACCAGGCCGAGCTGCTGCAGCTCGCCGGGCGTTCGGCCGAGGCACTCGCGCAATATGACAAGGCGCTTGAATACAAACCCGCGTCAATTGAAATCCTGCTCTCGCGCAGCGCGCTCCTTGAGCAGCTCGACCGCATCGATGCCGCGCGCGCCGACCTGGAGAGCGCAGTACAGATAGCACCAGACGATGCGCTGGTGCTCAATGCCTATGGCTACATTCTCGCCAATCGCACGAGCCAGAGTTCAACTGCCTGGATTTATGTACGACGCGCGCTGGAGCTCGCACCACACAATCCACCGATCCTCGACAGCGTCGGCTGGACACTGTTCAGGATGGGTCGCTACGAGGAGGCGCGCAGCTATCTGGAGGAGGCTTACGCACAGCTGCAGGATCCTGAACTGGCGAGTCATCTTGCCGAGATCTACTGGAAACTGGGCGACCGCGCTCGCGCCCGCGAACTCCTGGGCGCGACACTCGAGGCCTGGCCAGACAGCAAACCGGCGCAACAGACTGCGGAGCGGCTGCTGCATTGATCATCCGCACCGGTCAGCGGGACTGTCTGACGGCCATACGCTTTTTGTTCTGGTTTTTGCCGCTGCTGGCCGGCTGCGTCACGCAGCGTGTGGAAGCGCCGGCCAGTGCCGAACCGGCAGCGCAACGTCAGGAACGTTTGCTCGGGCTGGCGCAGTGGGAAGCGCGTGGTCGCGTCGCCTTCAAGTCTGCGGACAAGGGCGGGCAGGGCAGTCTTCAGTGGTTGCAGGCAGGTTCCGCTGCGCGGATCCGCCTCAGTGGACCGTTTGGCGCCGGCGCCTATGAGATCAGCTGGATGCCTGGGCAGATAACTGTCTACTCGGGCGGCGCTGAAGCAGCGCTTGAGTATCTGGGGCCAGATGCGGCGGACCGCTTTCTGGCCGAACAGGTGGGCTGGTCCTTTCCGGTGGGCAGCGTGCGCTACTGGCTGCTCGGTCTCGCTGATCCTGCGACACCGGCAGCGGCGCAAGCGGACGCCCAGGGAAGGCTGAAAGAGTTGCAGCAATCAGGCTGGGTCGTGCGCTATGAGGACTATGCGCAGGGTGCCGCCACATGGTTGCCGCACAAGCTAGTGATCGAGCGGGAAGATGTGCGCGTGCGCTTTGTGATCGACAAGTGGTTGCTCTGAACGCTGCCCCTCACCGTCACGAAAGCGTAAGATTGCGCCGCGGCGTGCGCCGATGTGATCTTGGGGCGTAGCCAAGTGGTAAGGCAGCGGGTTTTGATCCCGCCATCCGCAGGTTCGAATCCTGCCGCCCCAGCCAGCATCAGATGAATACAGAGAATCCTATGGAAATGCCCAATATTGCGATTCTGGCTGGCAACGCCAATCCGGAACTCGCCCAGCGCATTGCCCGACATCTGAAGCAGCCACTTGGCCGCGCGCAGGTTGGCAAGTTCAGCGATGGCGAAGTGCTGGTTGAGGTTTACGAGAACGTACGCGGGCGTGACGTGTTCATCGTGCAGTCCACCTGTCCGCCGGTAAATGACAACCTGATCGAGTTGCTGGTGCTTGCCGATGCCTGCCGGCGCTCATCGGCAGCCAGCATCACGGCAGTCATTCCATACTTCGGCTATGCGCGTCAGGATCGTCGCCCGCGTGCGGCCCGCGTGCCGATCACAGCCAGCATGGTGGCGCGGATGATCTCCGAGTCGGGTATCAAGCATGTGCTGACGGTCGACCTGCACGCTGACCAGATCCAGGGCTTCTTTTCCATTCCGGTCGATAACGTCTATTCATCGCCCGTACTGCTGGGCGACCTCTGGCGCTGCAAGTACGAAAAGATGGTCGTCGTCTCGCCCGACGTCGGCGGTGTGGTTCGTGCCCGTGCGATCGCCAAGCGCATGGATGATGCCGAGCTTGCGATCATCGACAAACGTCGGCCACGCGCGAATGTGTCCGAGGTAATGAACATCATCGGTGAGGTCGAGGGCAAGGTCTGCGTGCTCATCGATGACATGGTGGATACGGCTGGTACCCTGTGCCAGGCCGCTGCGGCGCTCAAGGATCATGGCGCCAGCCGCGTGGTCGCTTATGTCACACATGCGGTACTTTCCGGTCCGGCGGTCGACCGGATCGCCAGTTCCGGACTCGACGAACTGGTCGTCACCGACACTATCCCGCTGTCCGCACCCGCCATCGCTACGGGTCGTATCCGGCAACTCAGCGTGGCTGAATTGCTGGCTGAAACCATGCGGCGTATCAGCCAGGCCGAGTCAGTCAGCTCCATGTACCTGGACTAAGCCGGGGTTCGAGAGCACTGGCGGCGGCGCCTGCCGTGCTATGATCCGCGGCCCTTCCGTCACGACTCCCTGGTCGCAGGGGAGTTTTTCCATGACGGTGGGTCAACCCCAGGAGAATAAACATGGCACATCAATTCACTATCGCCGCGGAGAGCCGGCGTGATGCAGGGAAAGGTGCGAGCCGCCGCCTGCGTCGCGATGGCAAGATCCCCGGCATCATGTACGGTGGCGGAGAAGCTCCCGTAGGTCTCGCCTTCGATGCAAACGCCCTGCACCGGAGCTTTGCGGAAGAGGCATTTCTGTCCAGCATCCTCAATGTCACGCTGGATGGCAAACCACTGCAGGCAGTCGTCCGCGCCTATCAGCCGCACCCGGTCCGGCGTGCAGTATTGCACCTCGATCTGCAGCGTGTGGTGGCTAGCGAAGAACTGCGCATGCTGGTGCCGCTGCACTTTATCAACGAAGCGCTGTCGAAGGGCGTCAAGCTCGGCGGTGGCTCAGTGTCGCGCCTCATGACAGAAGTTGAAATCAGCTGTCTGCCGAAGGATCTGCCCGGTTACATCGAGGTCGATATCGAGCCGCTGGAGCTCAACGACATGCTGCATCTGCGTGACCTCAAGCTGCCCAAGGGCGTCGTGATTCCCGGCTTCGTTGCGCATACCGACAGCGATCTGCCAGTCGTGCACCTGCACGTTCTGCATGCAGTTGAGGAGCCGGTGGCCGATGCAGCGGCTGGTGCCGCAGCGACTGCCGCGCCTGCTGCCGGTGCCGAGAAGGCCGCCGACAAGCCGAAGACCGACAACAAGAAGTAAGCTGGATTCCTGCACCCGCTGCGCAATGCAGCGGGTGCAGATCGTCCTGCCGTCACCCGGAGCGGAACACAAGTGCTGATCGTCGGGCTTGGTAATCCCGGTCCAAAGCATGCCGGCGATCGCCATAACGTTGGCTTCTGGCTGGCGGATCTGCTCGCCGCCCACGTCGGCGCAACATTTTCGACTGCGCAGAAGTTGCAGGGTGAAGAGTGCCGCGGCCTTGTTGCCGGCAAGCCTGCACGCATCATCAAGCCTTCTACTTATATGAACCGCAGCGGGCAGTGCGTCCGGCGGGTCCTCGACTACTACAACATCCCGATGGAGCAGTTGCTGGTCGTACACGATGAGCTCGATCTGCCGGCAGGCAGTGCGCGACTCAAGCGTGGCGGTGGACACGGCGGGCACAATGGCTTGCGTGACATCCTTGCCACTTGTGGACCGGATTTCATGCGGCTGCGTATCGGTATCGGCCATCCGGGCCACAAGGACCTCGTCACAGACTATGTGCTGCATGCGCCAGGCAAGCAGGAGCGCAGCGAGATCGTCGAGGCGCTCAGCGAATCCCTGAAGGCCATCGAGCTGCTCACGACGCGCGGCCTGGAAGCAGCCATGCAGCAACTGCACTCGGCCCTGCCGCGAAAAAACAGCGGCACAGAGTTCGGGCCAGCGGGCTGACACTGATGCCCGGGCGCTGTCTGATGCCCCGTCTGGCGTCTTTTGCCCGGGCGGCGATTCTCAGCAGCCTGGCGCTGTTCGCGCCGGCTGACGCTGCTGATGCACCTGTCTATAAGGCACAGGGACTCGACACCCCGACAATCAATTTCGTGCTCGGTAATTTCGAATTCGTTCTGTTGCACGAACTGGCGCATGTGGTGATCGGCGAGCTCAAGGTGCCGGTACTCGGGCCCGAGGAGGATGCAGCGGACTATCTCGCTGCGACTGCACTTTTGAATACCACGCGCAATGATCCGGTCAGTTATCAACGCGCCAGTACTTATTTGCTGGCCGCTGCCGAAGGACTCAGGCTGTCATGGGCTGCCGGCACAGCGCGCAGCGCTGAGCTACCGTACTGGAACAATCACTCGCTCAATATCCAGCGCTTCTACTCTATCGTCTGCCTGCTCTACGGCAGCGATCCCAAAGCCTATGCCGGTTTGCCGACAGCGATTGGCATGCCGGCATCGCGGGCTACGGGCTGTGCAGCTGAGTGGCAGAAGGCCGACCGCTCATTTCACTGGCTGCTGGATAATTTCGGGCGAAAGCCTGGTGAAGCTGCTGGCCCGGCGATTGCCATCATCTACGATGTGCCGAAGACGCTGGTTGCAGCGGAGTTGCTGCGCGCCGTGCAGAAGGACGGCATGCTCGAACGCGTGGCTCGTGCGATGCGCGAGCGAATCATTCTGCCGCAGAAGATTTCCCTGCACATGCGTTCCTGCGGCCGGCCGGAGGCAGCCTGGCGGCCGGAACAGCAGGAACTCGTGCTCTGCTTTGAGCTGCTGGATGCGGTGTATCAGTTGAGCGCCAGCCGGGACACCGGGTTCAACCGTTCAGGAAGTATGCAGTTGCTGCAGTTTCCAGCCATCGCTGGTACGGACCATGGAGGCTGACGCGCGACCACTGCCGAAATCCAGCTCCGGACCTGATCTCGGCAATATATTGAAAATGAAACCGACGGTCGCGAGATCGTTGTCGACGTGTACGCGCAGTACGGACAGGCGAAAGCGTACATTGGCGAGATCGGCCAGTTCAGGCTTGAGGTGATTGTCGCGGTAGTCAGCCCAGCCCTGGTTGATGTGTTTACCTTCGATCATCAGAAAGCGCTCGTCAGCCAGCACGAAAGCTTCCGGGGCTG
>JBATNV010000092.1:0-1731 GCA_049290495.1 Gammaproteobacteria bacterium
GCGCCGGACCACTGACTGCCAGAACCGTAGAAGTTCTTGCGCGCGATGACGGGTGTGCGTTGGACACGTTCGGCGGTGTTGTTGTCCATGGGTACCTCGGGGTAGTCGACAAACACCGTCAGGCCAGACCAATGATTCTGCATACTTTGCATTACTTTCCGGGCCGGGGCTTTGAGCGCGGGATTCGCCAGTTCGGTTTCGCGTTGGCTCGCCATTTGCGCGACCGCTTGCCGCAGGTGCTCGTCACGTTCGGCCCACGGCACCGGATCGGAGCGCACTTCAAGGCGCTCGTCATTCAAGTGATACAACTCGCCAATCCGTTCGACCCAGGTAAAAGCCCACGCCGAGAGATCCGGATGGGCGTTGGCCAGTTCGATGAAATCACGCCGTTGGTGGGCCCAGCAGAAGGCCAGAATGATCTGCCCAAGGATTCTCGCGAGCTTCTTGTAGCCCGAGTAGCGATCACAGATGACGATCCCGCCTTCGCTGTCGGACAGTTCGGCGATCGGCACCTGCGCCGATCGTGTCGGGTCGAGCACGAAGTGAACCACCGATTCGGAGTGAAACACCCACAGGTACCAGCGATGACCGATCTTCCCTTCGGTCTCGGCAAACACCATCCAGCGGGTTTCATCCGCGTGCCAGCGGTTCTCGCTCTGCAGTCGGCCATGCAGCACCTCTTCCAGCGGCTCGAAGAGCGGGACCAGGGTGCGTAGTCCGCCGGTCACGGTTCCCGGCGAGAGCGTCAGTCCGTAGTCCGACCAGTCCCGGAGCAGTCGATGCGTCGGCTGGCCATACGAGAACTTGGACAGCAAGAGGTGCACCCAGGTCGACACCCCGAACTTGCCGCGGGGGATCAATCGCGGCGGCGTTGGCGCGGTCACGATGCCCGGTGCGCCGGGGCACTGACAGCTCCTCCGGTAGCGCCGCCGGCGGATTACCCGCCGGTACGGTTTGACGTCGATCTCGATGAGTTCACTGTCCTCCGTGCCGGGAAAGTCAGTGTAGCCCAGACCACAGTTTGGACAGTGGGGGCAGTCAAGTTCGATGGTTTCGACCTCGCTCGGCAAGTGACTTTCGATCGTCCGTCCGTGACCCGGTGCACCCGGCTGCTGACCTCGCGGCCGCGCCGACTTCGTGTCCGATACCCCGCCCTTCTCTGCACGTGAAGAACGCTCCGACTTGCGACCAAACAGGCGCTTTTGAAGATCCCGGATCTTCCCCTGAGCCTGCTCCAACTCGCTGCGCAAGGCCGCTTCACGCTCCGCCGCTTGCGCCATCGCCAAGCGATGATCGGCCTCCCGTTGAGCATACCGGGCAAGCGCGTGTTGATGTTGACTCTTCCAGTAATTGGCCTCCCAACGAAGCTTGATCTCCTCTTCCTTGCTCAGCGTCACCATCACCTGGGCAAACGGCGTCAGCTGGCCTTTGCTGGTCGATGATCCTGCGCAAGGGATGTCCGATAGAGAGCCCATGCAACGAACTCTAACAAAATTAGGCTGTTGTGTCCAGACCCCTAGCCACCCGATGAGTCGCCGACTACTGGTCGCTGCCTAGGATCTACGGGTTCACCGAATATTTACCTTTTATGAATAATTCGGGTTAGAAACCCGAACCGCAAGCCAACGCACCCCGGCGCGATTTTTCGTGAGGACGTTTTACCGGTGCTTGGAATTACACAAACCGAACTGGCGAACCGACTCGGCGTATCGCGGCTGACCGTTTCAGAAC
>JBATNV010000093.1:0-4467 GCA_049290495.1 Gammaproteobacteria bacterium
GGCCGCGGGGCTGATCTGGTCTTCATCGCGGTTTTCTCCGCCAGCACGACGATCTCGGTCAGCGCATCGGATCCGCGGTTCCAGTCGTACCATGACATCTTCCGTTCCAGCAGCTCTTCGTCGCTGAGCTCGTCGGCCATGGCCAGGTACCACCATTGCAATGAAGCGGGCCGTTCCACCCAGGCCGCAACTTCCTGATCGCCACGCAGCAGGATCAGCGTCGGTGTGGACGCCCGGCCATCGGGTGTATGGTGCGCAGCCATGATCGCCTTGCCGGTTTTGAAATCGAGCAACCGCAGTTCAACGCCGGCACCTGAAGCGAGCTTCGCAATATATGGAACGCTGTGCAGTGAGTCGTTGCACCAGTCTGCCGTGACGACAAGAAGCCGCAGACCGTCACCGGCCCGCTTGAAGCGATCTACCAGGCCGGGTGGCACTTCGCGCTCCGCATTCTTCAGCCAGGTTTCGCGCGCTACCTTGGTGCTGGCCAGGAACTGGTCCCAGGGCACTCCCCGAGCGTACATGGCAGCCAAATCGCCGGCCGCTGCCAACTGAACCGGGTCATCTGCCGCAACCGTCGGCAATGCCGGCATGATCAAAAATATGCTTGTGGCAAGCACTATGCTGATCCGGTCTTTCAGGTAGCAAATTATTCTCATTGGCACTCTCTGCTGCGCGCGACTTGGATTCAGGAAACCATACCAGAGTATCGGCGTTGGCGGTCATTCGCCGCGTATCGATTCCCGTGCCGATCAAACAGGCCGGGCCGGCAAAGTCGTGCGGCAGCTTGAGCATCTTGGCGCCCCACCAGGCGATTAAGAAAATGCCATAGGGAGGCTGCTTGACCAGTATCTGGCGGGTGGCCATGCCCGCCAGCAGGGGCAGCACCACATAAAGCACGGTTGGCGGCGAATACATGCCGAAAAAACAGCATGCCCAGCGCTGCCATGCTGAATGGCTTGATCAGCCAGTTGACGACAAGCGTGAGCACCAGGCCTTGCGGCTTCTTCCCTGCATCCTTCACCGCATGCCAGTCGATCTGGATCATCATCGGATAGATCATCACCCAGATGAGGACGGCGACGACCAGGTTGATTTCGAGAAAAGGTAAAGTGCGGGCCGGCCCGTCAGGTGGCCGATGCTAGGATCAGCCAGAAGAATCCCGGAGGGCTCCTGATGCTTCGTCAATTCGCCTGCGCCATGCTCCTCTCGTCCATCGCGCCGGTCGTCCAGGCCGGCGGCTTTCTTGTGCTGGACGACCTTCCCGGCATCTTAGACGCAGGCTTCGGCTACGGTCAGGGCGGCGATGAACTCGTCATCTCGGGCTGGGCCACTCCACCGGGCGACAACATGCGGCCCAACGCGTATCGGTGGACGGCGAGAAACGGCATCGAGTACACCGGGACGCTCAGGGACGGTAGCTATAGCCGCGGGATTGCCGTGTCGAACGATGGCAGCACAGTTGTGGGCGAGGACTGCTGTGGATCCGAGGGGTTCAAGTGGAGCCAGAGTTCGGGCATCACCCGTTTCGGTGGGCTCGGCGCGTCCGGCGAAAGCGTGGCCTACGACGTCTCTGCCAATGGCTCCACGATCGTTGGCATGTCGGGCAAGCCGCCGGGCGGTGGAGGCGGATATGTCGCAGTGCGCTGGACGGCAGACAGTGGCATGGTGGCTCTGGGTCACCTTGCCGGGCTCGAATACACGAGCGCAGCCCAAGGTGTCTCCCCCGACGGTTCCAATGTTGTCGGCGTCAGCACGCCCGGGCCTTCCGGCGGTCGGGCGTTCCTTTGGACGGAACTGGCCGGCATGACCGATCTGGGCGACTTGCCGGGCGGCATAAGCTCGAGCAGTGCGTGGGCCGTTTCCAATAATGGTGTCGCCGTCGGTAAAAGCTATAGTGCTGCAGGCCACGAGGCTTTCCGCTGGACGAGTGACGGGGGGATGGAAGGCCTCGGCTTTCTGCCTGGCTCCACCTCGAGCGAGGCGGTAGCTATTTCCGCCGACGGCTCCGTGATCGGTGGCCAAAGTCTGTACGTTGCCAACAGCGCCTTCCTGTGGACAGAGGCCGGTGGCATGCAGCGTCTGTTTGATGTGCTCGTCGGCCTCGGGGTGTCGGGACTCACTGGCTGGAATCTTTACGGCATCAAGGCGATCTCGCCGGACGGTCAGTGGATCGTGGGAATCGGCGGCGACCCCGCCGGACAAGAGCGTGCATTCGTGGCTAATATTTCGCCCGTGCCGGTTCCGGCAGCCGCGTGGCTGTTCGCGGGTGCCCTCGGTCTGCTTGGCGCTGCGCGGAGGCGGGCTTCCGGCGGCTGCGACGACGAAACTGATCGATTTCGGCGGGATCTACGCAGCGCTGCTCCCCACTTTGCCAGAGCTGAATATCGAGGGCGCGATGCTAACCGGCGACGCGCTCTGGCCCCTGCAGCGTGGTAATGGGGTGGGGCGCGTGAATGCTGTGGTTCGCCTGAGGGCGGCGGAGCTGCTCACCGCGGGCGCTCGGACTGCTCGATGGAAATGGCACCCCTGGCCCTGTACTGCCGCTCCACCCGCCTGTGAAGATCGAGGGCGTGGCCCTGATGCCAGGCGCAGACACGAAAGTCTTGCTCGTGGCTGAGGCCGATGACCGCGGCAAACCGGCCGCACTCTTCGAGTGCAGTGTTGGGGGAGCTGCTGAACGCGCGACCATCCTGACCCTTTACAGATGTCCGTCAGCGGGTCACCAGGAGTCGCTTATTGCCCCGTGAAAGACTTGCCTTCCTTCTTCGCGCGCTTGTCGGCTTTTTTCTCGGACATGGTCTTCGCGGGCTTCTTCTTGGCCTCGCGGCTGCTCGATCGTTCCTTTGCCATGATCAGCGCTCCTATGCATTTATGGGTAAGTCGCCTGCACAGAGTACTCCTTACTCGCCAGCGTCGCCGCGTATCGATTCCCGTCGGTGCGCGTCCCGGGATCGACCGACAATCTTGTCGAGCGCGTGCACCAGCTTCTGGGTAGCGCCATACACGGCCTCTGCGACCTTTCCGGCATCGTGACTCACAGCGGTGGGCTGTCGGCCGGCGAGCCGCGCCTCGATCAGGCAGCGCTTGTCCGCCTCACTTGCGCGCGCTGCGTTGACATCACTGAGGTGCACCTCGATGCGCGTAATGTGTTCGCTGAAGCGCGCGAGTTTTTCCTCGAGTTCCTGTCGAACCCACCCGGCCAGTGAATCGTCGCCCTGCACGTTGCTGTCGGTGTTCACCTGGATCTGCATTGCAAAGTTCCTCCTGTCATTGCACAACTCCTTTCTACACTAACCCTGATTCGCCGATCGGGCCATGGTTCTCTCCGCATTGCAGCCACACTTTCGTGTCGTATCCGAACATACGTTCGTCAGCGTACAGACCGGCGGATTGCGATCGTCGATGCTGGATCGACATCTTTCACCATCGCATTCAAACAAGGACGAGTCATGCTCACCACAAAATCTCCAGAACCAGTCGTCAGCCTTGCTGGCCAGGCGGCACAGTCGGCTGGCAGTGCTGTCAACTCGGCCCAGCGGGCCGCAAACGAAACGATCGACAGCGTTGCCAAGGCTGCCCATGATATCCGGCAGGATGCTATTGCTCCGCTGCTGAACCGGGCAGCGGACCGGGTTAATGAAATGGCGAGCCGCAGCGCAGACGCGCTGCGCAAGGGCTCAGCCCAGGCCCGTGCGACCGCCCAGCAGGCATCCGACACGACGCTGGCCTACGTAAAGGACGAGCCCGTCAAGGCCATGCTGATTGCAGCAGCCACCGGCGCAGCTCTGCTGGCGCTGTTCAATCTGTTCACCCGGTCACGTAATCGGCCCGCGAAGTAATCATGCCCGCACTGGTGGCATTCGACCCGGCCTGGGGAGGACGACACGACGAAGCTGCTCAGGTTCTGCTTGCCGGGAGTGCGGTGTCTGCACCATCCCGGGTGCTGCTGGCCGCTTTTATTCAGCATGTGCAGGAGCGATATCGGGTTGCCGTACCAACGATCGAGGCCTACACCCTCGATCTGACGATGCTGGCACGCTGGGCATCTGGCCAGCACAAGGGACTCGGTGACCTGGGTGTTGACGATCTCGTCCGCTACCTTGATGAGCGCCAGAAGCAGGGCATTCGACCGGCGACGTTGGCGCGGCACCTGTCGAGCTACCGACGCTTCTACTCGTTCCTTGTCGACCAAGGCGTCGTCGCAGTAAGTCCGGTCGCGCGCGTCGAAGGCATGCGGGTGACCCGGCGTGCGCAACAACTGCTGTCCGACCCGGCGATTGCACTGCTGATGCAGTCCCCGGTGCAGGACTCCGACCACGCGGGCGCTGACTATCGTGCGCAGCGCGACCACGCCATTGTCTGCATGCTGTTTGGTACCAGGCTGCCTGTCTCGGCCATCCGGCAGCTGCGCTGGGAGCAGCTTGACGTGCAAAGGCGGATTGTCAGCGTGTTCCTCCGCAATGG
>JBATNV010000094.1:0-4075 GCA_049290495.1 Gammaproteobacteria bacterium
GATGCGCCAGATAGAACGGGATCGCGATACCGGGTACACCATCCGGCGAGAACCAGTCCTCGGACAGCCAGCAGTGTGGGCGAAAGCGGATACCACGCCGTGCCAGCTCATCGTCAAGACGCGCCAGTGCGGCTGGGACCCTGCCATGCGAAGTATCGAGACCGAGGTCGCAGAGACGCAGGTCGAGCAAGGTCTCGTGAGGGAGGTCGGCCCACCAGAACTGCCGGCGCAGCACCAGATTGCGCCGCCTCTCGACTACCGGTCGCCGTGCTCCACGCTGCGTTCCGCGTGCCATGTCCGGCCCGGTCTGCCTCGTCTTTTTTTTAGCCATCCAACCGCTGCCAGGAACTTCCGTGCCAGTCTAGCCTCAATCAGGATGGGAACGGAACCATAAGCCAGACAGCAAACCAGGCAGTCCTGTGTAAGGATTCACCCTGCCGCGCGACCAACGGACAGGCCATCAGCAAAGCCAGCACTTGCCGGCAGCCGGGGCCATCAGCGGCTAAAGCCGTCATTCCACAATGGAGAGCAACACCATGAATAACAGATCACGCATCGCATCTACGGCCATCAGCGGCCTGTTGGCACTCGGCGCACTCGGACTCGCCACCAGCGCCAATGCTGCGCAGGATGGCGCCAAAGAAAAGTGCTACGGCGTTGCGCAAGCCGGCCAGAACAGCTGCGCAGCCAACGGCCATTCCTGCCAGGGTCAGGCCAAGAACGACAATGATCCGGCGGAATGGAAGTACGTCCCCAAAGGCGAATGCGAAGCGGCCGGCGGCAAGACCAGCGCACCCGGATCTGCGATGTAATGACCACGGCATCGGCCTCAATGACCGGTGCTGCGCACCCGATCCCGGCGCGAGCCGGGATCGGTCTGCGCGCGCTCCACCATCGGGAATTTCTTGAGCGCCGGCCACCAATCCCCTGGGTAGAGGTCCACAGCGAAAATTTTTTCGCCGACGGTGGACGGCAGATCGAGGTACTCGATGCTGTGCGCTGCAATTACGGCATCAGTCTGCATGGCGTCGGGCTGTCCATAGGCTCGGCTGATGGGCTAAACGACGAACACCTTCGGCACCTGAAGCGACTCGTCGAGCACGTACAGCCAGGACTGGTATCCGAGCACCTGTCCTGGAGCGCGGTGGATGGCGTGTTCAGCAACGATCTGCTGCCGATGCCACATACCAGCGAGGCACTCGCCCATTTCTCGGCGCGCGTGAGTCAGGTACAGGATTTTCTCCAGCGGCAAATCCTCATCGAAAATGTCTCCAGCTATCTGCGCTTCCCCGAAGACACCATGACGGAGTGGCAGTTCCTTGCCGAACTGGCGCAGCACAGCGGCTGCGGCATCCTGCTAGACGTCAACAACGTTTATGTCAGCGCGCAGAATCATGGCTTTGACGCCGACGCGTATATCGCCGCGATACCGGTGACACTGATCCAGGAGATTCATCTCGCGGGCCATACCGTTATCGCTGATGAAGACGGTGCGCTGCTGGTCGATACTCATGATGCACCAGTTGCCGAGCCGGTCTGGGCTCTCTACCGGCGCACGACCGCCCGGACTGGCCCGCTGCCGACCTTGATCGAGTGGGACTCACAACTGCCCGCTCTGGACCGACTAATCGCCGAAGCACAGCGTGCTGACACCATTGCCGGAGTACGCCATGCCCGTGTTGCATGACTCGCAGGTCGACTTTCTTGCCGCCGTGCTGGGCCGCGATCCTGCCCACGCTGAACGGTGGCCACGCCGCAGACTCGCCGTTTACCGGAGCAACGCAAGGGAGAATTTTGCCGCAGCACTGGAAGCCGCGTTCCCGCTGCTGCACGGGCTAATGGGCCACGTTGAGTTTCGCGCAATGGCCTGGGCCTACCAGCAATACTGTCCCTCGCGGTCCGGTAACCTGTTTTATTGCGGCGCCGGTCTCACTGATTTTCTTGCCGCGCATCTGGATGGAACACCTGATGCGCCTCTGGCCGAGGTTTCACGTTTCGAATGGCTGATCCAGGAGCTGCTGGTTGCCGCCGATGAACCGGCAAGCTTTGACTTCGCGAAACTGGGCGCCCTGTCAGACGCACAGCATGGATCGCTGGGCTTTCGTTTTCATCCGGCGACACGTCTGTACAGCTCCGCCCTGCCGATCTTCGCACTCTGGCGCGAACACCAGCACAGCGGAGTCGTCACTCTGGCACCCCGGGCCCGCAGCGAAGGCACTGACTCACTGCTCATCCGGCGTGCGGGTAATGGCATTGAACTGCATCGCCTGCAGGAGCCGGAGTTCCTGTTCCTGGAGGCACTGTCGGGAGCCAAGTGCCTGGTCGCAGCTGTCGAATACGCCTCGGCGGATGGGACGACTGGCCTGAATCCCGGCGAAGTGCTCGCTCGTTGGGTCTCCGCCGGCGTCATCACGGGTCTCGTACTGTGAAACTGCCAGTCATTCTGGCCACAACTGACGCAGCAGCGACCCGGGTAATGGACCGCCTGCAACCAATGTTCCTGCTCGGCCTGCGCCTGTGGGTCAGCTGGCAGTTCCTGAAGTCCGGCTGGCTCAAGCTCAGCGACTGGGACAGTACGCTGTTCCTGTTTCAGGAAGAGTACCGGGTGCCCCTGCTATCCCCCCAACTGGCGGCCGTGGCCGGAACTTTTGGTGAACTGTTTTTTCCGCTGTTGCTGGCTTTCGGTGCGCTCAGCCGCTTTGCTGCAATCGGCCTGTCTGCAGTCAATGTGCTGGCCGTCGTTTCCTACTCACACGTGCTGCTGGCCAGTGGCTTCGAAGCCGCGCTGGCGCAGCACTATCTGTGGGGCCTGATGCTGCTCACTGTGGTGGTATTCGGTCCCGGCAGTCTGTCACTTCAGCGCGAATCCTCATTCCGCCCGCTCACGACACCCGGGTAGCGGCGCGCCGCCTGTCTGAGAAAGCTCATCTGACCCGCAAACCGGCAGCAGCCGCTGCACATCGTCAAATGCAGGCGCACCGCCATGCGCTGTCGCCACGACAGCCTCTCATCCATGCTGCGTGAAACCAGTGCCGATATGTCTTTACAGGAAAGCATTACTGTTACCTATGAGCGCGATCCAAACCAGCGCTTTTCGAGGCACTCACGCAAACGCAATCGCGCACGATGCATGAGTACCCAGTAGTTGGACGTAGAGATCGCCAGTTCCTTGCAGATTTCTGCCCCTTCGAGACCGCTGACCTCGCGCAGCACGAAAGCCTGTGCGGTGCGCTCGGGCAGGCTTTGCACACATTCCTCGAAGGCCGCGTAGAACTCGGCCTGCTCAAGCGCAGCATCAGGGTCAGACCAGACGGCTGGTACTGCCGCCCAGTGACCGCCGGACTCGAACAACCGGTTCAGCAAACCGCCGTCATCACCGCCCGCCATATCGAGGCCCGCATCAGTTTCAGCGATCTCGCGTTTCCCCCGCCGCAACTGATCGATCAGCTTGCGGCGCAGGATGGCAATCAACCAGGTCTGCAATGAAGAGCCGCCGCGAAAGGTAGTCGCTGCCTGCAGAGCAGCCACGAGGGTATCCTGGACTGCGTCTTCGGCAGCGGCTGCGTCGCGCAGATGCAGCCGTGCATAGCGCAACAGTACGGGTCGGTGTGCCACGAGTTCGCCGGCCTCGAAGTGCTGCTCCTCCATGGTCCGGCATCCTACCAGCGGCTCACGCCTACCAACCGCAAGTCCGCAACCGCCGAAGCCGGAAATTGGGGTCAGACCGCAATGTTTTTAGAAAATGCGGTCTGACCCCGACTTCGGCGGACCCTAATTTCGGCGGTTTCTTCCAGCTACGCCCGGCGCTTTGCGTTGACCTGACGGACGAAGTCGGCATCGATCATGGTCACACCCTGCTTCTTTGCCTCACGGATAATCCCGTTTAGGGCAACAGTGAGCAGCACCTTCGGGATTTCGGTCAGGAGCTTGCAGGCCTCAAGCTCAAACCGGATCTCTGGATCCAGCTTATTGGCCGTATAAAAGATGGAGTGCGCCTCACGCCCCTTGGCGGTTGGTATGGCCACCGGCTTTGGCCTGTTATGCGAGCAAAAGAAAAAGCGCCGGTCACCGGTCT
>JBATNV010000095.1:0-1805 GCA_049290495.1 Gammaproteobacteria bacterium
GGGCAGGGAACGGGGTTTTGCCGTAACGAGAATATTCAGCCCATGCCTGGCGCGTCGCTTCAGGACCTCCGCGGCAGACAGACCGCCAGCCGAGACCTTCAGATCTTCAAGAACCTGTGCTGCGGGACGAAGATGCCAGTTCATGAAATTCGGCCTCGTACAGAATATCGCGCGGCATGTTTCTCATGCCCGGACTGCAACAGACACCAAGGATATATCTGCCACCAGCGGGCAGGCCTCCCCCGCCTTCCAGTCGACACCCCAGCCATTGATGAACTCAGTGTGCGATCCATAGGTGTGCCAATCGCCGAGTTAGTGGATGTCCGGCCATCATCAACGGTCAATTCTGGACGGACATCAACTCCCAACGCATTTTTCAGAGCAGCAACCTTCAGCTACCGGCCTTTTTGAGTTCACCAAGGGGACTCGCCAGCAGATCCGCCCAGCGACTGATGATGCGATCCGCAGCAGCCCTGTTCGAACGCTATTGGCAGGCCCGCCCATCACCCAGGTGTTGCCCATGTCGGCTGTCATCAGGTTCGGGCCGGTCACGTCGAGACTGAGGAGCGCCGGACGCAGCAGCAGAGCACCGGGTCCGATCCTGTCGACGACTACGTAGCGCTTTTTCCCAATATGAGAGTCAGGTACCGAAAGTAGTCCAAATCAGGCTCAACGTACAGGTTATGCAAGGATCCAATTAATCGAACAGATACTCAGCGCAGCCAAGCCTTCTCAGCGACCTGCACTGGCCCCGACTGAAGCCGCTGCTACGCAGTTGCAGAATCGCCGCGGGTCATCCAGCAGGTCACGATGGCCATGCATGAGAGCACCGCTATCAGCCCGGCAACGGGCAGGAAATCGCCGGCATACAGGTAGCCGGCGACCATGCTGAAGCTTCCACTTATTACCAGTGCGAGTGAGCTGGAAAGTCCAGCTGCGGTGCCCGCAATATCCGGCCGGCAGTTTACCGCGCCGGCCACCGCCAGTGGGGTCTGGATTCCGGCGCCGTACATCAGCACCCCCAATGGCACCAGCAAGCCTGCCAGGGTCACACCCACCAGTAAGGTGGCGACCAGTAGCGACACACCGGCGATGGTGATCATCCACGTCGACAGGACCAACGCCTTGCGTATGCCAAGCCAGGCAGTGACGCGAGCACAAC
Source organism: Gammaproteobacteria bacterium (assembly GCA_049290495.1). Taxonomy (GTDB): domain Bacteria; phylum Pseudomonadota; class Gammaproteobacteria; order Steroidobacterales; genus SHZI01. Next base: position 1,163 of record JBATNV010000095.1, read on the forward strand.
TGGCGGCACCAACGACGTACACCAGGCCCATCGCTCCCCAGATCACGCCAAACACAGCCGCATTGATGCCCAGGTGATCGGAAAAAACCACGGCAGCAACTGCCAGGAACGCGAAGAAACTGCCCTGCATGAAGGCATACATCAATGTGTAGCCGACAAAAACCCTTGCTGTCAGCAATTGGCGGTAACTTGTGGTCCAGTGCTGGACTTCATCCGATGCTCCGGCCGCAATCCGGGTTTCCGTGAGCCGGGCGTTCAAGGCCAGCAGCACAGCGGCCCCGAGCGCGGCACTGGCCAGGAATACCAGTCGCGGCCCACCCCAGGTCGTCAACGGGCCACCAATCAACGGTCCGATCACCGGCGCAACGCCCATCGCTGCACCAATCCAGGCCAGCGCCTTGGTAGCCGACAAGGCGTCGTGTGTATCGCGGATAATCGCACGAGAGCCCACCGTGCCAACGCTGACACCGAGTGCCTGCAGTGTGCGACAGACCAGCAGGGCAGCAAACGAGTTAACGATGACGCAGGCGATACTCGCCAGCGTAAATAATACAAAGCCGATCAAAATGACCGGACGTCGTCCGAAGCGATCGCTCAATGAGCCCGCCAGCGGCTGACCCACACCTAATCCGAACAGGTAGGT
>JBATNV010000096.1:0-2033 GCA_049290495.1 Gammaproteobacteria bacterium
GCGCTGTTCCGGATCCAGGCGATGATCTGTGGGTGATCGGTCTGCGCAGCGGCGAAAAGCTGGCCGCGCAGCCGACAACTTTTTCGTCAATGGAGCCGGTGAGTTACCCGCTCTCGCGCACCATGCGCTTTCGGGAGAGCAATCTGGAAACACTGGCACTGGTTAATCCACCCCGTGACATCGACGGTGTTGTGACCAACCGCAAAGGCGAGGTGATATCGCTCTGGTCGAGCTTTGCCTGGCAGGGTAACGGCGAGCTGCGGCAGGAAAATCGCGGTATGCCGGCTGAGTATCTCGCCGAGTTGCTGGATGTCGTCCGCCGCCCCGAAACACTATATTCGCCGGAAGTGGAATGGGCGCAGATGCCGCTGGCTGATGCGCGTCGCCTGGGATTGCCGGCCGATTGGGCGCAGCGCATTGCGGACCATGATCCTGAACGCCGCCAGATCCTGAGCGTCACGCGCACTGTGGCCGGATCGCCGGCGGCAAATCTGTTGCAGCCCGGTGATCTGCTCTTGACCATCGATGGCGTGCCGGTGACCCGCTTCCGCGAAGTTGAGCGATTGGCGCAGAAGGCGGCTGTGGTTCTGGAGGTACTGCGCAACAGTCAGGTCGTCAGTCTTGAAGTTGCCACGGTATCGCTTGATGGCACCGGCATCCGTCGCGCGCTGCTCTGGGCGGGTGCATTGTTGCAGGCACCATATCGGGATATGGCGGCCCAACGCGGTGTCGAACCGACCGGCGTGTATGTTTCCTACTTTGCCTTTGGTTCACCGGCTTCGCGCTATGGCCTGCTGGCTGGGCGGCGCATCACGGCTGTAGACGGTACAGTAATCGCGGATCTGGATCAGTTCATCGCTGTGGTTAGCGGCAAGCGCAATCGCGACTCGGTGCGCCTCACAACAGTTACCTGGAATGGCCAGATCGAAGTGCTGACGCTCAGGCTGGATGACACTTACTGGCCGCCATACCAGATCATCTGGCATGACGGCCAATGGCATCGTGACGCGATGTTATTTTGAGGCGTCGGGCTTCAGCTTGGCGAATCGTGCGCGCCAGTCTGTCATCGGCGAGCCCTCGACCGTATTAACCTCGAATGTCCGGTTGAGCGCTTCGGTATACCTGAGTGCCTGTACGCAGATCGTGGCCAGATCTGCGCGCGCGATGGTGGTCTGTCCCGCAGACTTGTCGCCCTGCTCGATGACAAAGGCCTTCTCGCCGGGTTTGCCATCCCCCAGTCCGCCCGGCCGGATGATCGTGTATGGCACGCCGCTGGTGCGCAATGCGTCCTCACCCTTCAGCTTCCAGACAAGCACGTCGCCAAACAGCCGGTTCAGCGGGTTATTTTCCTGGGTCGCTCCGCGTGAGGAAACAAGCACGAACTGTTTGACGCCAGCAACTGATGCCGCTACCGCCAGATTTCTGACCCCTGCATAGTCGATCACTTCAGGCCGCGAAGCGCCTTTTGCACCCTTGGCGCCGATCGCTGAGATCACCGCATCCACGCCCTGCATGGCCGGTGCGAGAGTGGCCGGGTCGGTCACGTCGGCGGTAAAATAGCTTAGCTTGTCACCAAAAGCCGCCTTGGCCTTTACCGGATCACGGACCAGTGCGCGCACGGTGTAGCCCTCGGCGAGCAACTGACCGACGACTGCTGTGCCGGTGCGCCCGGTAGCGCCTGCGACCAGTACGGTTTTGGGTGCTGCCGACATACTTGCAGTACCGGTCGTGCAGGCTGATATGGCCAATACGCAGGCGCCGATCAGGGCGCTTCTTCTGGTCAAGGACATGCACGGGCTCTCCATCAAGCGTGCCTTGAGCATATCCAACTGTGGCAGGCTGCGCGAGTCCTGCTGACGCGGGTATGATCAAGTCATGAAACAGCGAACACTCGGTAATACTGGTGAGTCGGTATCCGCACTCGGTCTCGGCTGCATGGGCATGGTGGGCTGGTACGGCCATCGCGATGATGCTGAGGCACTGGCTACCCTGCATCGGGCCCTTGATCTCGGCATCAATCACCTCGATACGGC
>JBATNV010000097.1:0-1543 GCA_049290495.1 Gammaproteobacteria bacterium
GAGATTGCCGTGGTGGGCATGGAGGGCGTGGTCGGCGTGTCGGTGTTCATGGGCGGTGAGACCATGACCAATCGCGCGGTCGTGCAAAGTGCCGGCTTTGCCTATCGCCTCCGGTCGAAGGTGCTGAGGGAGGAGTTCAAGCTCGGCCAGGTGCTGCAATACCTGCTGTTGCGCTACACCCAGGGGCTGATTACCCAGATGTGCCAGACCGCCGTCTGCAACCGGCATCACACGCTGGACCAGCAGCTTTGCCGGTGGCTGTTGTTGAGTCTCGACCGGCTTTCCGGCAATGAACTCACCATGACCCAGGAACTGATCGCCAACATGCTTGGCGTGCGCCGCGAGGGTGTCACGGAGGCCGCCGGAAACCTGCAGAAGGCAGGACTGATTCGCTACGCGCGCGGCCAGATCACCGTCCTGGACCGGTCGGGACTTGAGGCGCGGGTGTGCGAGTGCTACCAGGTGGTAAAGACAGAAACCGATCGTCTGATGTCAGGGCCTGTGAAACTGCCGATCTAGGTTCGTTAGCGAACAGACTGCCTTGCCGGTGCCGTGTATTGGTACTGATTGAGCAAGGCAGGCGTTCATGACCCCCGTTCCCTCTGCGACCGCTCCCGTCGTCAACCGGTTGCTGGCGGCCTTGCCCCGCAAGGATCGGGAGCGCTTGATCGCCCGCTGCGAACCGGTGGAATTTGAATTTGCCGAAATCATTTGCGAGCCCGGCGACACGGTACGGCACGTCTACTTTCCGACCGACAGCTTCGTGTCGATGGTCGCTCCGCTTAACGGACACGCTGGTGTTGAAGTGGGCATGGTGGGCAGCGAGGGCATGCTCGGCATCTCGCTTTTGCTGGGTGTCGACACGTCGCCATTGCACGGGGTGGTGCAGGGTGCCGGCGCTGCGTGGCGCATGAAGGCGGTGTCGTTCCAGCGGGAGATCCGCGCGAGCCCTGCCCTGCAGAAGCGACTGAACCGCTACCTCTATTGCTTCATAGGACAGCTGGCGCAGACCGCTGTCTGCACGCGCTTCCATGTGGTGGAGGCGCGGCTTGCCCGCTGGCTGCTGATGACCCGGGACCGGGCCAATTCAGACGACTTCCGCATCACTCACGAATTTCTCGCCTACATGCTCGGCGTACGCCGCGTCGGCGTCACCCGGGCGGCGGGTGCGCTACAGGATCGCGGCCTGATCCACTATCGACGCGGCAATATCCACATCCTGGATGGCAGTGGGCTGGAAGCTGCTGCCTGCGGCTGCTATGAGGCTGACAATACCTTGTACGAAAGCGTGCTCGGCTAGGACGCAGCGGCGTCAGAACGTATATGCGCCGCTGACCGAGAGCAGGTGGAGGTTGTCTGCTGCGCTGATATCGAACCATTCGTACTCGCCACGAACCTGGAAGGAGCCCAGCTGGAAGCGGAGGCCGAGCCCGTAGGCAGGGTCCGTACCGTCGTTGCTGTAGGAGCCCAGTGCCGAGGACGCTTTCGTATCCCAGTTGATGACGCCCGCCTTGCCGAAGATGCCCATGGGGCCGAGATTGGT
>JBATNV010000098.1:0-4143 GCA_049290495.1 Gammaproteobacteria bacterium
TAGATCCGTGCGCGCGGCGGCTCGCCGGCAATAAAGTGCAGGTCGGAGCCGTTGCGTACGATGACCTGCTTCAGATACTCGTCAATCTGGTTCACGAGTTGCCCACCTCGAACTTCGGCAGTACCGAGGTGTCGGTGACAAAGCGCTGGAACATGGCCTTGTCAGTGGCAAAGCGGAAAGCATCGTCCGGATCAATCAGCTTGCGCTGGATTGCATCCAGCAGGGCCTGGTCCATCATCTGCATGCCGAGGTCCTTGCCGGTCTGCAGCTGGGCTGGAATCTGGTGCGTCTGGTCGGTCATTATCAGTTTGGCGATGGCGCGGGTCATGACCATGACTTCGACGATCGCCTTGCGGCCGCGACCATCCGGTGTTTTCACCAGGGTCTGGGTGATCACGGCGTTCAGGCTCTGGCCCAGAAAGCTCTTCGACTGTTCGCGCATGTCGCCAGGCAGCGCATCGATGATCCGGTCGATGGTCTTTACGGCGCCGGTGGTATGGAGGGTGCCGAGCACCAGATGGCCGGTTTCAGCGGCAGTCATCGCCATCTGTATGGTTTCGGCGTCACGCAGCTCGCCGACCAGGATCACGTCGGGATCTTCACGCAGCGAGGCGCGGATGCCGTCGGCAAAAGACGGCAGATGAGTGCCGAGTTCGCGCTGGATAACCTGCGACTGCTTGCTGCGGTGGATGAACTCGATCGGGTCTTCGAGGCTGATGATGTTGGCATTCTGTGTGCTGTTGAGGTGGTCGATCATCGCCGCCAGCGTGGTCGACTTGCCGGTGCCCGTCGAACCGGTAACCAGGATCATGCCCTGATGGTGGTCGCAGAGCTTGCGCACTACGGCCGGCAGATCCAGGCTTTCCAGTGTGGGTACTTCGCCGGGGATGAAACGGAAGGTGGCGCCGATGCCGGTTTCCTTGCGGAATACATTGACGCGAAAGCGGCCACGGTCTTCCGAGACATACGAGAAATCGAGGTCGTGACCCTCATCGAAACGCTTGCGCTGGTTGGCCGTCAGGATTTCCGCAATGTAGCCATCGAGTTCGGTATCGCCGAGGTCGCGAAACTTGATGGGCATGAGGTCGCCATGCATGCGCAGCATCGGCGGCACGCCGACGGCCAGATGGATGTCCGAGCAGCCCTGCGCGAGCCCGAGCTTGAGGAATGCGTCTATGCGTGCCATCAGGCGGCCTGCTCCAGCGCTGCACGCAGTTCATCCATCGACGCGTAGCGCTTGAGTTTGTCCACTTCCATCGACTTGCGCACAATTGCAGCGAGCGCCGGCGGAATGGCGGGATTCAGTTCCTCGCAGAGCTTGGCTTTACCTTGTACGTGTTGATACATGACGGCCATATGATCGCCCTTGGTATAGGGTGGCGTACCGGTGAGCATCTCATAAAGGATGACGCCCACACTGTAGATGTCGGCACGGTGATCCACCTTCTTGCCGAGGATCTGTTCGGGTGCCATGTACTTTGGCGAGCCGATCACATAGCCGGTCTTGGTGAGTTGCGTGTCGCCTGAAGTAGCAGCTGCTGCCACGCCAAAGTCGACGATCTTCAGCAGGCCTTCGTCGTTGATCAGGATATTGGCCGGTTTCAGGTCACGATGAATGATACCCACCTGATGTGCCACGGCCATCCCGGTGGCGATGTCCTGCGCCCATTGCCTGGATTTCTCGAAAGGCAGCGGCTTGTGCTTGGTCACTTCCGCGCCCAGCGTGTGTGAAGGGAAGTACTCCATTGATATGGCGTAGTTCCCGCCCAGGCTCACGAAATCGAAAATTCGAATCACGTTGCGGTGCGTGATCTTGCGCGAATAACGCAACTCGTGCACGAAGCGCTTCATCATCTCCTCGTCGGAGCTGACGTTCGGATTGAGGAACTTGAGGATCAGCCGCTCATCGACGATCTCGTCATCGACCAGCACTACGGTACCGAAGGCACCCTTGCCGATCTTCTCGATATAACGGTAGCGGCCTTCGATGAGGTCACCGGTCTTGAGCGTGCTGACGTCGAGCTTGATGACCTGGTCGAAGCCCTTGACCATGGCTTCGACCTGCGCGTTGTCGACCAGCAGCGTCTTGACCGCCTCGGCAGGCGTGTCAGTCCTGGCTGCCAGTGCGCCCTTGGTGGTGCCGGAGATGCTTTCGATACGCGACATCGCCTGTGCTGCCACGCGTGCGACGGTTTCGTCGGCGCCTGTGGCCAGGCTTTTCAGCCGGTTCTTGAGGGTGTCTGCAGACTCCGAATTCGCCAGTTGGCCGATCGCGTTGACCGCTTCGATGCGTATGTCTTTTTCCGGCCGGTCCAGCATCGGCAGGAGTTTCGACAGCACGTCCGTGTTGCCCAGTCGACCGAGCGCGCGCAGGGCCGCAGGTACCGAGCGCGGATCACCGCTCAGCATGTCAAGCAGTGCCGGCGCGGCTTTGGCGCTGCGGATCTCGGCAAGTGCGTCGGCTGCACGCTCGCGAACCCACCAGTCATTGTCGCGGGTCGCGCCGATCAGGTGATCGACCGCGCGCTCGTCCTTGGTCTGATTGAGTATCTCGATGGCGGAGCGGCGGATGTTGTCGCTCTTGTCGCTGACCAGATGCAATACAGCGTCCATGACCTTCGGTCCGCCGATCTTGGCCAGTGCATCGGAGGCGCGCGAGCGTACCCACCAGTCGCCGTCTTCGAGTGCCACCAGCAGGTATTTGATCGTGTCCGGTTCGGCGATTTCGTTCAGCACTTCGACAGCGGAGCGCCGCGCGAATTCCGACTCGTCTTTCAGGACTTCGACCAGGTGCTTCATGGTGTCCGGGTGCCGCAGCTGCACCACCAGGTCGATGGCACGTGCCTGGACCTCGAGTTCCGGATCTGCGAGCAGTGAACAGATGAGGCCGATGTCACGGTCGCCTGGCATGGCAGCCAGTGCTTCGAGTGCTGCCTTGCGCACCATCTTGTTGCGATCTTTCAGCTGGCGTTCCAGCGCCTGTGCCACGTCGGGGCGATTGAAGCGGCTGAGCAGCTCAATGATGTTGAGACGGACCGAAGGGTCCTTGCCTTCGACCCGGGCAATCAGGTCGGGCACGAGCTCTGCTGTCGCTACATCGGAAAGGATGCGAAACACAGCCGCCTTTTCCTGCGGCTCCAGGTCATAGGCCCGGCGCAGCAGTTCGCGCGGGTTGATACGCCGACGCGTCACGCTGAGTATTTCAAGGATCGCTGGCTTGAAGACATCGTCCCGTCCGAGCAGATCCAGCAGTTTATTGGTGTCGTAATTTGTAGAAATTGTCAGTGCCTTGGCAACGCCGTTGACGCACTGCTGGTTGCTGTGGCCGAGTCCCTTGACGAACATCGGGAAACTCTTGTCATCCAGATAGGATGCAAGAATGGTAACGAGGGTGCCGGTATGCTCCTTGTCGACGCTCGCCAGTGCTTCGATCACGGCCGGGGCAGCGTCGGGGCCGATAGCACGCAGGCTTTCCAGGGCCTTGTTGGCCTCCGGACCGTCAGAGCCGTGCAGGCCCGAGAGTTGCGTAAGACAACGCTCGGCCTTGAGTGTGCTGAAGAACTTCATACGCCGCGAAAACCCACTCCGCACAAGCCGGATTGCGTTGGCCTGTCGACCATAATCACCCTTACCCCGGGCGCGTGCCACGCCCCGCCGTCTGCCCGGATCAATCGGGTACACTCTCAGGCCTTGAGGAGGGGGATTCTGTTAATCCCGTCACGAATTATGCCAGATGAAATAACCGGGCAGGTCGTCCATTCCCTGGCGCAATGGCCAACCGATCAGTGCGGCAGCTTCGATCAGTTCGAGGGCCGGAGATGAGCATCAGACCAGATGCCTGGATCCGTCGCATGGCGGAGCAACACGGCATGATCGATCCCTTCGAGCCGGGCCAGGTGCGCGAGGTCGAGGGGAAGCGCGTGATTTCCTTCGGTACCTCGAGCTATGGCTATGATGTACGTTGTGCACGCCAGTTCAAGGTATTCACCAATATCAATTCGACGATTGTCGATCCCAAGGCCTTCGACAAGAACAGCTTTGTGGATATGGAGGGTGATGTCTGCATCATCCCGCCAAACTCCTTCGCGCTGGCATCGACCGTCGAATACTTCCGGATTCCGCGCACCGTCCTGACGGTTTGCC
>JBATNV010000099.1:0-100212 GCA_049290495.1 Gammaproteobacteria bacterium
GAAGCAAATGTACCGGCGCAACCGCGACGGCAGCTTCGCGACCCAGCGCGATCGCGAGCGCGTGCTCGACCTGGTGGCGAACCAGCTTCATGAGCTGGGCTACCGGCACATGGCTGCAGCAAGTCTCAAGCCCAAGCACGTCGAGCGCTTGGTCCAACGCTGGCAGGCGGAAGGTTTGGCCGTGGGCACAATCAAGAACCGGATGGCGGAACTGCGCTGGTGGACAGAAAAGATCGGCAAGCAGAACGTCATCGCCCGCGACAACGAGCACTACGGCATCGGCCATCGGCAATACGTCACCAACGTCAGCAAGGCGCGTCAGCTGACCGGGGGCGAGCTCGCCCGGATCACCGACCCCTACACGGCCATGTCGCTGCGCTTGCAGGCAGCCTTCGGGCTGCGCCGTAGCGAGTCGATCAAGATCCGCCCGGCGTGGGCCGATCGGGACAACCGACTGGTACTCAAGGACACCTGGACCAAGGGTAAGCGAGCGCGCGAAATTCCAATCCGCAATGCTGAGCAGCGCCAGGTCCTTGATGAAGCCAAGGTACTGGCCGGCAGGGGCAGCCTCATCCCGGCCGAGCGAAGCTACGTCGAGCAGTTGCGTCGCTTCGAGTATCAGTGCACTGCAGCCGGCGCACACCGCATCCACGGCCACCGCCACCAGTACGCACAGACGCGCTACCGCGAACTGACCGGCTGGCCGGCACCGGCGGCTGGTGGACCGCAGGCTAGAGATCTCACACCCTCAGAGCGCAAGGCTGACCGCGAAGCGCGACTCACGATCAGCGCAGAACTGGGGCATGCGCGCGAGCAGATCACGGCGGTGTATCTCGGCAGGTAAGTCTGCCGTATCGCTCGACCGAACGAACCCCGGGGCAGCTGTCAGCAATGCTGACAGTCAAGAAAGTGCCCGGGCAACTGTGCCGCCTGACGTTCGTCCGGCAACAGCTGCTCGGGAAAGATCAATTCACCACCACCCATTGCGACTGGCGGATTCGCAGCCGAACCGCTGTTCTGTGGTTGTACTGAAACACCTGTACTGTTACTCATTAGAAAAATGGCGCTTTCGGCAGAACTGTGTACGCGGAAAGGGCGAATCTGAATTGGCGGTTTCGGCAGAACTTGATTGTGGAAATGCCACATTCTTGTTTCGCCGTTCGGGGACACACTGTTTGCGGCAACGCTGTGCCTGGATTCATCCGACACCAGTCGAAGTTTTTCCCCATCGACCGAGCTCCTCGAACCAGCGTGCTGCCGGGCTGGCACAGCCTATCGCGGACTGTCGGCAATAAATGTCAAGTTTTGACATTTATTGATATAATTGAATCTGTCTTGATTCGATGGTGAGTACCCCATGGGAATGAACGTGAACCTGTCGCCGAAACTGGAAGAACTTGTCCGCTCGAAGGTGGCCTCCGGCCTGTACACGTCGGCCAGCGAAGTTGTGCGCGAGGCGCTGCGCTTGATGGACGAGCAGGATCGACTCAGGGAGGCAAAGCTGGAGCAACTGCAGAGCGATGTCCGCCAGGGGTTGGTCAGCGGGCCGAGCGAAACCTGGGATGCCGAAGCGGTCAAGAGCAAAGCGCGTGCCCGACGCGCTTCCAAGCCCGCGGCTACTTGAGTGCCGCAGGTAACACGGCGGCCTCTTGCAGAGACCGACATCCTCGAAATCTGGAACTACATCGCCGACGACAGTGTTGCCGCTGCAGATCGCTGGGTGGATCGTCTCGACGAGCAGTTCCGGGTGTTGGCGATGCAGCCGGCGATGGGCCGTGCCCGTGACGAACTGGCACGGGACGTGCGCAGTCTTCCGTTTGGACGATACGTTATTTTCTACGTGCCGCTCGATGACGGGATTGACGTCGTCCGCGTGCTACACGGTGCTCGAGACATCGATGCGGTCTACAATGCGGAACCCTAAGCACCTGTGAAGTCATACGTGCGGCAACTTTGGTGGCAACGTGTCGCTGCTGCGACCAGCGCCGTCAGGTCGAGCGATAGCCACCGCTGGCACTGCGGGCGGAAGCAGTCCAAGCCGTGCTGATACACCAGCAAGACGGCGCCTAACGTCCGACGCTAGAGGCGCGCAGGTGGGGGTATATCTGGGGGTATCGCGCCAAGCCATAGAGGCTGAAACGCTATAAAAATAGTGCTTTCACGGCTCAATTGGATGCCGACCCGGGGAGCCAATTCTTCAGCGCAGCGTCTGCAGGTGCGCCCGCAACCGGTCCTTAAGCGCCGGGTCAGCCAGGGCGTAGTCGATGGTCGCCTGGACGTAGCCCAGCTTGCTGCCGCAATCGTAGCGCTGACCCGCGAAAGGCAAGGCATAAACCGCTTCCGTACCGAGCAGGCGCGCAATGCCGTCGGTCAACTGTATTTCCCCGCCCGCTCCACGGCCGGTCGACCCCAGGACGTCAAAGATCTGTGGCGTCAACAGATAACGGCCAACGACCGCCAATCGTGACGGCGCAACTTCCGGCGCAGGCTTCTCGACGATCTGCTGCAGGCGGTTGTTGCCATCGACGGCGACGATGCCGTAATCGCGCGTGCGGCTCGCTGGCACCTCCTGTACGGCGATGACGCTGGAACCATGCGCTTCATAGTGCGCACGCAACTGGGTAAGACAACCCGTTTCGGCCCGGATCAGATCATCGGGCAGGTGCACGTAAAAGGGCTCATCGCCGACTGCGGGCCTGGCGCAAAGCACCGCGTGGCCGAGGCCGAGCGGCTCACCCTGTCGTATGTAGACGCATGAGACACCCGCCGGGAGGATTGCCCGCACGACGTCGAGCAGATCCTGCTTTCCGGCAACGGCCAATGCGCGTTCAAGTTCCGGATCACGGTCAAAGTGATCTTCGATCGCACGCTTGCTGCTGCCGGTGATAAACACCAGGCGGGTTACGCCCGCCTCCAGCGCCTCTTCAACCGCGTACTGCACCAGCGGCTTGTCGACGATGGGCATCATCTCTTTCGGCATGGCCTTGGTCGCTGGCAAAAACCGCGTACCCCGGCCGGCCACCGGAAAAACGGCCGTACGAACTGGTCCTTTCATCTGGAGACTCCGGACTTTTTATTGTGGTGGACAGGCGGCAATCATAGCCAATACCGCCGCCCACGTCCGGGAACCGGTTCGCGCGGGCGACACCTTCAGTCAGTGCCGCCCGCGGAACAGTCTATTGCTGAGCGATCGCCTTGGCAGCCTGACCCGTGCGGATGTTCTCGCGATTCAACTTAAGCACCTGCGGGCCAATGCCAGAGACCTTCATCACGTCGTCTGGCGAGGCAAAGCGGCCGTTCTTTTCGCGATACTCGACGATGGCACGGGCGCGACTCTCGCCTACACCGTTCAGTTCACGTGCGATGGTTGCGGCGTCGGCGGTATTGATATCGACCGGCCCTGCATTAACCAGCGCCGGGAGCAGGCCCAGAAGGCCCAGACAGATAAACTTGCGCATGACAGACTCCTGAAATGATATTGCCAAGAAACGCTGCCACGATGGGCAGCGGCGACATCCTAGGAGATCGGTCGGGCTTTTCTGAGCACAGTTTCCGACGATATGCACCGGAAATGACTTATACCGGTGAACCTTTGAATAACAGCCGGTCTGCTGCCCGGACCGTATCCCATGCGCGACACCCGGGGCATTGCCACTGCAGGGACGAGCTGTAGTATCCGCAGTCTGCACACTGGTAATTTGTACCGGGTCGCGCCAGCTGATGCAGTGCCTTGCGCACCCGTCCGATCGCCTCTCGTCGGGCATCCGGCGTCGCAGACACTGGCATGCCTGCACCAGCCAGGTCACGCAGAATCGGCTGCTGCTCGATGAACCGGCCGAGGCAGTCGACGGCGGCCGGATGAACGATCTGCGGATCGCGAATGACTGCCAGGGCTATCCCGCGCAGTCCCTCAGGCGTCCCGGTAACCTCACGGAGCAGTGGCTCAATTCCAGCCCCGGGGACGGTGCGCAACAGGCGCGGCAGGACATCACCGAGCATCGATGGAAACGCCCTGGCAATTTCAGCATAGGGGGCAGCGGCAGCCGCCGCCTGCCCCTGGTCCGCAGCAAGGTCGCCGCGAATCAGTGTGCCGCGCAATTTTCCCGGCTCAACCGCCTCGGCCTGCTCCAGGAGTCGATACGCTTCCTGCCAGGCGCTTTTGTTACGGGCCTGCTCGGCCAGTTCGCAGTAGTAATGTGCCAGCTGGGCAGGCGGTACCGCGTCTGACGTGATCCGCAACAGTTCGCCGCAGAGATCGACAGCCCGATCCCACTCGGCAGTGACTTCACAGATCCGCAGCAGGCGTTTCAGCGCCGCGATTCGATACTCACCTGCCTCACGGAGCTGCAGGTAAAGATCTTCAGCACGATCGAACAAGCCGGCACTGAAGTAGTCCTCGGCCAGCGCGAAACGCGCCTTGTCGCGTTGTGCGCGGCTGACCCCTGGACGATCGACAAGGTTCTGGTGCATCCGGATGGCGCGATCGACTTCGCCGCGCCGACGGAACAGACCGCCGACAGCGATCTGCGTATCGAGGCCTTCTTCGTTGATATCCCCGCTGCTGGTAAAGACATCGACCGCCTGATCCGGTTCCTCATCCAGCAAATGACGGAAACCCCTGACGAAGTTGGCGCGGGCAGACTCGCGCAGAGCGTCTTCGTCCTCATCAGGATCGCCGTAGCGGGCAAAGATGTATCCGAGCGCCGCAGCCAGGAACAACAGTCCGGCAAACAGGAATGTAGATTCAGTCGGCATCCTTGACCGGCAGGCTGCGCAATGCCTGGACTTCCTGTTCGGCAAGGCGCAGCGATCGCTGCAGGCCGCGCCGCTGACTCAGCAAACGCAGGACTCCAACGCCCGCACAGAAAAGGCCGAAGACCCAGCCAACCGCGAGGGTCGCCATCAGGGCCACGGATTTTTCGACTTCAATGGCCTGAAAGGCAAAGTCGAGACTGATGCGCCCCGGATTCAGCGCACCGAATACGGCCGCGAGCCCGATAAAGACCAGCAGTAAAGCCGAGTAGATCAAACTGCGGAGCATCGACGGCCTCCAGCAAATCGCAACAGCCGCCCGTCAGAAGGCACCGGCCATGCTGATGGCAAGATCAGATCCGGCCAATCAATCCTTGATGGGCAGCTGCCGGTTCTCATTGACCCGGTCGCGCAAATCCTTGCCTGGCTTGAAGTGCGGCACATGCTTGCCGGCCAGCGCAACAGCATCGCCGGTCTTGGGGTTGCGCCCCATGCGCGGCGGGCGGAAATGCAGCGACAGGCTGCCGAAGCCCCTGATCTCGATTCGCTGGCCGGTGGCCAGCGAATCGCTCATCAGGTCAAGCAGATGCTTGACCGCCAACTCAACATCCTTGGCGGGCAGATGCTTCTGTTTCCGTGCCAGAACTTCAATCAACTCTGACTTGGTCATCCCCGCGCCCCTTTACGCATCACCGACTCGCCCCTTGTCCCGTACGGCCGGATCAGGAATCGCCAGAATTGGAGATCTGCTCTTTCAGCAATTCACCCAGTGTGGTTCCGGTGCCGCTACCGCTCTCGGACCGGTAGCTGTCCATCGCCTGCTGCTCTTCGTGAGCATCCTTCGCCTTGATGGACAGGGAAACAATCCGGCTCTTGCGGTCCAGACCGGTGAACTTGGCTTCGACTTCATCGCCGACCTTGAGAACCGTGCGCGCATCTTCGACGCGATCCCGCGACAGCTCACTGGCACGCAACTGGCCCTTGATCCCGCCTTCGAGATCCACGACTGCACCGCGGGCATCCACTTCGGAAACGATGCCCTTCATGATGGTGCCCTTCGGAAAATCGGCCAGGAACCTGGAGAAGGGATCCGTATCCAGCTGCTTGATACCCAGCGAGATGCGCTCGCGCTCCGGATCGATCGCCAGTACGACGGTATCGACGTCCTCACCCTTCTTGTAATTTCGCACGGCCTCCTCACCCGCGATATCCCAGGAGATATCGGAGAGATGAACGAGGCCATCGATGCCACCCGGAAGGCCGATAAATATGCCAAAGTCGGTGATTGACTTGATCTTGCCAGAAACCTTGTCGCCCTTGTTGAAGCCAACGGCGAAGTCGGACCACGGATTGACCTTGCACTGCTTGATGCCGAGGGAAATACGCCGACGCTCTTCATCGATATCCAGCACCATCACTTCGACTTCGTCGCCGATATTTACGACCTTGGCCGGGCTGACATTCTTGTTGGTCCAGTCCATCTCGGAGACGTGTACCAGACCCTCGACCCCTTCTTCGATCTCGACGAAGCAGCCATAGTCAGCGATGTTGGTGACCTTGCCGAACAAGCGGGTATTTGGCGGGTAACGACGCGAGATTGCCTTCCACGGATCCGAGCCCAGCTGCTTCATGCCCAGCGAAACGCGGTTCTTCTCGCGGTCGAAGCGCAGGATCTTGACTTCGATTTCGTCGCCTACAGTGACCACTTCGGAAGGATGCTTGACGCGCTTCCAGGCCATATCGGTGATGTGCAGCAGGCCATCGATTCCGCCGAGGTCAACGAACGCGCCGTAATCGGTGAGGTTCTTGACCGCACCCTTGACGATTGAACCTTCCTGCAGGTTGACCAGCAGCGCCTCGCGCTCGGCGCTGTATTCAGCCTCGACCACAGCCCGCCGAGAAACGACCACGTTGTTGCGACGCCGGTCGAGCTTGATGACCTTGAATTCGAGTTCCTTGCCCTCGAGATAGGAGGGATCGCGCACCGGCCGTACATCGACCAGCGAGCCGGGCAAAAATGCCCGGACAAATTCGATATCGACGGTAAAGCCACCCTTTACGCGCCCATTGATGATGCCCTTGACGATCTTGCTGTTCTCGAATGCGTCTTCAAGAGCTTCCCATGTCCGTACGCGCTTGGCGCGCTCACGCGACAGCTTGGTTTCGCCGAAACCGTCTTCGAGATAGTCGAGGGCAACTTCAACCTCGTCGCCAACCTTTACTTCGAGTTCGCCGCGCTCATTCTTGAACTGGCTGGCGGGAATAACCGCTTCGGATTTGAGGCCGGCGCTGACGACGACGGCTTCGGAGGAAACTTCTACCACCCGACCCTTGAGAATCGTGCCTGGCTTGATGCGCTGGTTAGCGAGGCTTTGCTCGAACAGTTCGGCGAAATTTTCGGTCATTTGTTACACACCCGCCTTAAAGGCGGACCCATGGTTTATAAAAACGCACACTCATAACTCATGTTGAGTGACGGTTACATTGAAATACCAGCCTACATCACGTCGACCGGACCCTTTTAGGCACTCAACCCCGTTGCAGTGAAGCTCCGGGGAAACATTCGCTGACCCAACGCGACATCAGGGCCACCACCTCGGGTATGGACATACCGGTGGTATCCAGAATTCGCGCATCCTGACCGGGACTCAAGGGTGCGACAGAACGCTCCGAATCACGCCGGTCGCGGTCTGCCATGTCCCCCGAAAGGGCCGCAAGGCTAACATCAATACCCTTGTCCTTCAACTGCTTATGGCGCCGGCGAGCCCGTTCCTCAACGCTCGCTGTCAGGAACACCTTGAGTCCGGCATCGGGAAAAATCACCGTACCCATATCGCGGCCGTCGGCCACCAGGCCAGGCTGCTGACGGAAATCCCGTTGCCGCTGGACGAGGGCCACCCGCACCGCTGGCAGCACGGCAACCACGGAAGCACCCTGCCCACAGGCCTCGGTACGAATCGCCTGCGTGACATCGCAGCCGCGCAGCCAGATCCGCCCCTCGCTGCCTGACGTATCGAAGCGCACATCCAGCCTGTTGGCGATCTGCGCAATTTCCGCTTCGGCGTCGAGAGACACGGCGCTATCAATGGCCTCCAGCGCGACGAGTCGGTACAGGGCACCACTGTCCAGCAGATGCCATCCGAGCCGCTCTGCCAGCAAGCGGCTGATCGTGCCTTTGCCGGCCCCGCCCGGACCATCGATGGTTGTTACGGGAACCAGGCTGGCTTTCGCGTCAGCCACCCGTATCTGCCTCGATTGCCAGGCCGACCGCAGACGCCTGTCTGACAAAGCCCGGAAAGGAAGTCGCAACGTTCGCGGTATCCAGAATCTGCACCGGCCCCGCCGCACGGGCGGCACCGATGGCAAATGACATTGCCACCCGGTGATCACCGCGGCTGTCGATGGTCCCGCTACGAAAACGGCCACCACGGATGCGAGCACCGTCTGGCAGTTCATCCACTTCAATGCCAAGGGCTCGCAGCCCCGCCACCATCACGCTGATGCGATCGCTTTCCTTATGCCGAAGCTCGCCAGCACCGCTCACGAGGGTCTCGCCGTGCGCGAGTGCGGCAGCCACAAACACCATCGGGAACTCGTCGATAGCCAGCGGCACCAGTTCCGGCGGTATCGCCACACCTTGCAGTTCCGATGGCCGTACGATCAGACGACCGACTGGCTCTGCACCGGTACCGGTTGCCACTTCAACGCGCAGGTCGGCACCCATCAGCTCGAGTATGCGCAAGATGCCGGTACGCGTCGGATTCAGGCCGACGTTATCGATGACCAGTTCGCCCTCGCCTGCCAGGCAGCCGGCCAGCACAAAGAACGCAGCTGAGGAAAGATCTCCGGGTACATTGATATCGGTGCCATTCAGCTCCCCGCTGGCACTCAGGCTGACGGTCTGTCCGTCACGGCGAACCGGCTGGCCCAGACTGACGAGCATCCGTTCAGTGTGATCACGGGTTACGGCCGGCTCATTCAGAACGGTGTCCCCATCTGCGTATAGGCCGGCCAGCAGCAGTGCGGACTTCAGCTGGGCACTGGCAACCGGCATGTCGTAGCGGATGCCCTGCAGTTTGCGCTTGCCGGAAATATGTACGGGCGGTTTTCCATCAGTCGTCCTGATTTCCGCACCCATCAGCCGCAGCGGTACTGCGATCCGCTCCATCGGACGGCGGTTCAGCGAATCATCGCCGGTCAATTTGCTGTCAAAGCCCTGTGCCGCGAGCAGCCCCATGAAGAGTCGCATCGCCGTACCTGAGTTGCCCATATCGAGTACGCCAGGGGCCGCACGCAATCCATGCAGGCCTTTACCCCGCACGGTGATCGTGGTCGCATCGTGCTGCTCGCCATCGATGCCCATCGCACGCACGGCCGCCAGCGTGGCCAGACAGTCTTCGCCGGGCAGAAAGCCGGAGACCCTTGTCGTACCGCTGGCGATGGCGCCGAGCATCAGGGCGCGGTGGGAAATCGACTTGTCGCCCGGCACCTGCATCGTGCCCGCGACGCGGCGTGATGGTCTGATCGTGAATGAATTGTTCATGGTTTCTGCGCCTCCCCGGCCTTCAGACCACGCAGCGCAGACAGCAGTCGCTCGTTCTGTTCCGGAAGCCCGACAGTGATGCGCAGATGATCGGGTAATCCGTAATTACCAACCGGCCGCACGATGACCCCGGCGCGCAGCAACTTTTCGTACCAGGGCTGTGCGGGGCCGCCCGTATCAGCCAGAACGAAGTTGCCGGCCGACGGCGATACGCGCCAGCCGATCGCTGTCAGGCCGGTGCCGAGCTGCACAAGTCCCTGCGCATTCAATTGCCGCGAACGCATGACATGCGCTGCATCGTCGAGCGCTGCACAGGCCGCGACCTGCGCCAGCGCGTTCACGTTGAAGGGCTGGCGCACGCGATTGAGTAGTTCCGCGACTCGCGGATTGCTGATCGCATACCCGACCCGCAGACCTGCCAGCGCATACATCTTGGAGAAAGTGCGCGTGATGATGAGATTGGGAAACTCGTCCAGCCAGCGCAGCGCATCTGGCCAGTCAGAATTCGCAACGTACTCTCCATAGGCTTCATCGAGCAGAACCAGCACATGCGGCGGCAGGCTGCCGATGAACGCCCGCAGTTCTTCAGAACCCAGCCAGGTGCCAGTCGGGTTATTGGGATTGGCGATGAAGATGAGCCGGGTTGCTGGCGTGACCAGCTGTTTCATCGCTGCCAGATCGTGCCCCAGCGCTTGCACGTGCCCTGGCGCATTCGCGGGCGCAACGCGGGCAGTCGCTCCGGTTGCCTGCACCGACAGCGCATAGACGAGAAAGGCGAACTGCGAATAGATCGCCTCCGCCGCCGGTGTCAGGAAAGTCTCGGCGACCAGCGACAGCAGTTCATTCGAGCCATTACCGACCGTGATCAGTGCCGGATCAACAGCCAGTCGC
This sequence comes from Gammaproteobacteria bacterium, assembly GCA_049290495.1. Classification (GTDB taxonomy): domain Bacteria; phylum Pseudomonadota; class Gammaproteobacteria; order Steroidobacterales; genus SHZI01. The sequence goes on from JBATNV010000099.1 coordinate 10,187, forward strand.
TTCGCCAACGCACTCTTGAGTTCGAAAGCAGCACCATCGGGGTATAGGGCCAGATCACCGAGCGCGGCACTGATGGCGCGAACACTGGCTGCTGGCGGCCCGAGCGGATTCTCGTTGGAGGCAAGCTTGATCGAATCGCGAATACCATACTCACGCTCGAGCTCGGCAACCGGCTTGCCCGGCACATACGGCTTGAGACCAAGCACTCCCTCGGCGGCAAGTGCTGAAAAGCGATCCGGACCGGGCATCTGCATCCCGCGCTTTAGAGCACAGCCTTGGGATAAGAACCAAGTATGCGGAACAGCTGGGCACGCTTTTGCAGTCCGGCGAGCGCAAGCGCAACCTTCTTTTCTTCAGCGTGACCGTCGATATCGATAAAGAACACGTAATGCCATTTGCGCTGCCTGGATGGCCGTGACTCGATACGGGTCATGCTGACCTGATGGTCTGCCAGCGGTGCCAGCAACTTCTGCAGCGCGCCGGCATCATCCGTATCCTGCGTCGACAGGAGCAGGCTGGTCTTGTCACTGCCGCTGGCGGCCAACAGCTCCCTGCCGATCACCAGAAAACGCGTGCTGTTGTCCGGCCGATCCTCGATATCGGTGACAAGTTTCTGCAAGCCGTAAACCTCGGCTGCAGCATCACCGGCAATCGCCGCTGTGCCTGCCTCGTCCCGTGCCCGGCGCGCACCTTCGGCATTACTGCTCGCTGGCAGCAGTTCAACGTTCGGCAGGTATTCCCGCAACCACGCACGGCACTGGGCCAGCGACTGCGGATGCGCGCTGACCCGCATCACCTTGTCCAGACCCGAGAATTTGCCAAGCAGATGCTGGCGAATACGCATTTCAACTTCACCACAGATCTTCAGCGGCGAAGTCAGGAACATGTCGAGCGTATGGTTGACTGTGCCTTCTGTGGAGTTCTCGATCGGCACCACGCCAAAATCTGCAGCGCCCGACTCCACCTCATGAAAGACCTCGTCGATCATGCCAAGCGGTAGCGCACGGACCGAGTGGCCGAAGTGCTTGTACACGGCGGACTGGCTGAAGGTCCCTTCCGGACCCAGATAGCCGATCTTGAGCGGTTGCTCCTGCGCAAGACAGGCCGACATGATCTCGCGAAACAGCCGGACCATTTCCTCGTCAGTCAATGGACCTTGATTGCGGGCGACAACGCCGCGCAGTACCTCGGCTTCACGTTCCGGACGGTAGTAGCCGGTCGCCGGGACGCCCTCGCCTTTTGCCACAGCAACCTGCTGCGCGAGGCCAGCACGCTCAGCGATCAGCGTCTGGATTTTCTGATCAACGGCATCGATCTGCTTGCGCAGCGAACCGAGGGCCGGCACTTTGGAGAGCGGCCTGGGCGCGGCTGATTTCTGCCGTTTCTTGACCATTCAGGACCTAAGTTGGGCTTTCGTTAAGGCAGCGTACGCTCAGCACACCGGCAATTCCGCGAATCTGCGCGAGGGTCTCTTCCTTCACGGGACCGTCCAGATCAACGATTGTATAGGCAACTTCGCCACGCGACTTGTTGAGCAGATCTGAAATATTCACGCCAGCGTCGCCCAGACACGTGGATATCTGCCCGACCATGTTAGGTACGTTGGCATTGGCGATCGTGATCCGGTGCGGCGTCGTCCGTGGCAGATCGGCCTCGGGAAAGTTTACTGAATAGCGAATGACACCGTGCTCAAGATAGGCGCGAAGATTGTCCGCGACCATCACTGCGCAATTTGACTCAGCCTCATGGGTCGAAGCACCAAGGTGCGGGAGCGAGATCACCTTTGGATTACCAATCAGCGCCCGGCTCGGAAAATCACTGATATAGGCGGTCAGCTTTCCGGATGCGAGCGCAGCAGCAACCGCAGCTTCGTCGACGATTTCGCCACGGGAGAAGTTGAGGATTACAGCCTTGGCTGGCATCAGCTTGATGCGCGCTTCATTAACCAGCGCGCGCGTGGCATCCAGCAGCGGGACGTGCACGGTCAGGAAATCAGACTTGCTGAACAGCTCGTCGAGGCTGCGTGCCTGCTCGACAGAAGCAGACAGTTGCCAGGCGCGCTCAACGGTAACCTGCGGATCAAAGCCGACCACGCGCATACCGAGACTTATGGCCGCATTTGCCACCTGCACACCGATCGCACCCAGGCCGATAACACCCAGGGTGCGGCCGGGCAGTTCGAAGCCGACATACTGCTTCTTGCCGCCTTCCACCGCCTTGTCGAGCGCCGCTCCATCTTCTTTCAGGTTCTCGACGAAATTCCAGGCCTGACAGATGTTGCGCGCTGCGAGCAGCATGCCGGCGAGCACCAGCTCCTTGACCGCATTGGCGTTGGCACCTGGCGCATTGAATACCGGAATGCCGCGCTTGGCGAGTGCTGCAACAGGCACGTTGTTGACGCCTGCGCCGGCCCTCGCAACCGCGAGCACTGAATCCGGAATCGCCATATCGTGCATCTTTGCCGAACGCACCATGATGGCGTCCGGATGGCCGATATCTGAAGCCACCTCGTAACGCTCACGCGGCAAGCGCTGCAAGCCCTCCACAGAAATACTGTTGAGGGTCAGAATCTTGTATGTGGACTTCACGCTCACTGCATTAACCTCTTCTGGATTTATTTAACCGCGCTGTTTAACCGCGCCGTCAACCGCGTCGCTTCTCGAAGTCGGCCATGAACTTCACGAGCGCCGCAACGCCAGCCTCGGAAGTCGCGTTGTAGATGCTGGCGCGCATGCCGCCAAGATCGCGATGCCCCTTCAGATTGGTCAGCCCCGCCTTCTTCGACTCACTGAGGAAGTCTGCATCCAGCGCTGCATCAGCCAGCGTAAAGGTCACATTCATCCACGAGCGGTGCGCCTTGGCCACCGGATTGTTATAGAACGATGACGCGTCGATGGCCTGATAGAGAGATTCAGCCTTGCGGCGATTGATCTCCGCCATCTTCTGCAGGCCACCCTGCCGTTTCAGCCACGCGAAGACCAGACCGGCGATATACCAGCCAAAGGTCGGCGGCGTGTTAAGCATGGAATCAGCTGCCGCATGCGATGAGTATTTAAGAATCGCGGGCAAACCGGCTGGCGCACGCTCCAGCAAATCCTTGCGGACGATCAGTATCACCAGACCTGAGGGACCGATGTTCTTCTGTGCGCCACCGTAGATCACACCAAACTTCCGTACATCGACCGGACGCGACAGGATCGTCGAAGACATATCGGCGATCAGCGGCACGGATCCGACTTCAGGCGGCTCATGCATCTCGAGTCCGCTGATCGTCTCGTTGGCGCAGTAATGGACATAGGCCGCATCGGGATCGAGCTTCCAGCTCGCTCGCGCCGGGATATCCATATAGTTCGACGCGGAACCATCCGCAACGATATTGACCTTGCGTACCGCCGCCGCTTCCTTGCTGGCCTTTTTCGACCAGGCGCCGGTGACGAGATAGTCAACTGACTGTGTCGGTGCAGACAGGTTCATTGGCAGCAGGGCGAAATGCGTGGTCGCACCGCCCTGCAGAAACAGCACAGAATAATCGGCCGGAATCTGCATCAGCTCGCGCAGATCGGCTTCAGCCTGCTCGGCAACCTTGATGAACTCCTTGCTGCGGTGACTGATCTCCATCACCGACATGCCCGTGCCGTTCCAGTCAGTCATTTCTGCCTGCGCCTGCTGCAGCACTTCAAGCGGCAACGCAGCCGGACCCGCACTGAAATTAACAACCCTTGTCATCTGCTTCTCTCGTGAAAAATTGTCTGGAAATCGAAGCCGGTGCTGCGGACTACTCTGCCGATTCACCGTCATCCTGATCAGTGCCCGGAACGATCCGGTCGAGGCCGACCAGCCGCTCGTCATCGCCGATGCGGATCAGTCGCACGCCCTGCGTATTGCGGCCCTGCCGCGAAACTTCAGCCACCGGGGTACGCACCAGCGTCCCGCCGCTGCTGATCAGCATGATTTCATCTTCATCTTTGGCCTGGATTGCACCGACCATGCGGCCATTACGATCTGAAGTCTGGATGGCGATGACGCCCTGACCGCCACGGCCCTGCACCGGGAAATCGTCAACTGCCGTGCGCTTGCCGTAACCAGTTTCGGTGGCGGTGAGCACCTCACCTTCGCCAAGAATCAGCAGCGCGATGATCTCGTGTCCTTCCGGCAGGCGCATACCGCGCACACCCGCCGCCGCACGGCCCATCGGCCGGACGTCCGACTCCGGAAAGCGGATCGCCTTGCCGGTGCTTGCGCACAGCATGATGTCGCATTCGCCGTCGGTGATCGCCACATCGACCAGCCGGTCCCCCTCATGCAAATCGATCGCGCGGATGCCGGCGGTGCGCGGACGCGAGAATGCATCCAGTGCGGTTTTCTTCACGGTACCGTCGCTGGTCACCATGAAGATGTAGTTACTTTCACTGAACTGCCGCACCGGCAATACCGCGTTGATGCGCTCATCGGGCTCCAGCGGCAGCAGGTTCACCATCGGACGGCCGCGTGCACCTGGACCTGAGCGCGGCACCTGGTAGACCTTGAGCCAGTACATCTTGCCCGTGCTGGTGAAGCACAGCAGCGTATCGTGCGTATTGGCAATGAAGAGCTTGTCGATGAAATCCTCTTCCTTGACCTTCGCCGCTGCACGTCCCCGGCCACCGCGACGCTGCACCTGGTAGTCGCTGACGCTCTGCGCCTTGGCATAACCGCCATGCGAGAGGGTCACCACCACATCCTCCTCGGGAATCAGGTCTTCCATCTCGAGACTTGAGTGGTCCTGGACGATTTCAGTGCGGCGCGCGTCGGCGTAGTTGTCGCGGATCTCGACAAGCTCTGCGCGGATGACCGCGATCAGGCGGTCCGGGTCAGCGAGGATCTCCGTGTACTCGCGGATCCGCGACAGCAGTTCCTGGTACTCGTTGATGATCTTGTCCTGCTCGAGGCCGGTAAGCCGCTGCAGGCGCAGATCAAGAATCGCCTGGGCCTGGACCGGCGACAGCCGGTAGCCGTCCGGACCCGGGCCAAAGTCGACCGCGGCATCGTCGGGCCGCGTGGATACATTGCCGGCCCGGGCCAGCATTTCGGTCACCGCACCCGGCGACCAGACACGCCTGGTCAACGCCTCACGCGCTTCCGGTGGCGTTGGCGAGGCCTTGATCACGGCGATCACCGGATCAATATTGGCCAGCGCTACCGCCTGACCTTCGAGGATATGCGCACGTTCACGCGCCTTGCGCAGATCAAAAACCGTCCGGCGGGTGACCACTTCGCGCCGGTGACGCACGAAGCACTCGATGAGCGTTTTCAGATCAAAGAGCCGGGGCTGCCCGTCGCGCAGGGCAACCATGTTGATACCGAACACGCTCTCAAGCTGCGTCTGCTTGTAGAGGTTATTGAGCACGACCTCGGAAGACTCGCCGCGGCGCAACTCGATGACGACACGCATGCCGTCCTTGTCGGACTCGTCGCGCAGCTCGCTGATACCTTCCAGCTTCTTGTCGCGGACCAGCTCGGCGATCTTCTCGATCAGTCGCGCCTTGTTGACCTGGTAAGGCAGCTCCGTAACGATCAGCGCCTCACGCCCACGGTCGCCAAATTCCTCGACATGCACGCGCGCACGGATGTGCACGCGGCCGCGCCCGGTGGTGTATGCCGAATGAATACCTTGCGAGCCATTGATGATGCCGGCAGTCGGAAAATCCGGGCCGGGCACGATCACCATCAGTTCGGCCGTGGTGATCGCCGGGTTTTCGATCAGGGCCAGCGTCGCCGTGATGACCTCGCCAAGGTTGTGCGGCGGGATATTGGTCGCCATGCCCACGGCAATGCCGGAGGAGCCGTTAACCAGCAGATTGGGAATTCGCGCCGGCAGGACCGACGGCTCGGTTTCAGAACCGTCGTAATTAGGCACGAAATCAACCGTACCCTTGTCGATGTCAGCCAGCAGTTCGCTGGTGATTCGGGTCATGCGCACTTCGGTATAGCGCATGGCTGCCGGTGAATCACCGTCTACAGAACCGAAGTTACCCTGCCCGTCCACCAGCAGATAACGCATCGAGAAGGGCTGCGCCATGCGCACGATCGCGTCATAAACGGCCGTATCGCCATGCGGATGGTATTTACCGATGACATCACCGACCACGCGCGCAGATTTCTTGTAGGCCTTGGTATGGTCGTTGCCCAGCTCCCGCATGGCATGCAGGACGCGACGGTGTACCGGCTTCAAACCATCGCGTACATCAGGCAGCGCACGACCCACGATGACGCTCATCGCGTAGTCCAGATAGGACTTCCGCATCTCGTCTTCGAGATTGACCTGGAAAATTTCCTTGGCTACTTCAGCCATCGATACAGCAGATTCCGCCAGACAACGATGCACCCACAGCCATCCCCGGCATGGCGCTTACCCGCCAGGCTGGAGGCGGCTCGGTCGATCGTTGCGGTGTTAAAAAAATGGTCTCCGGGACGCGCGCTATGCTAACACGGATCAGGCATTATGCCGCCGCCGGAACCTCATACCATGCAGCCTGCTGACCTCATCATCACCGCCCGCTGGATCATCCCTGTCGAACCCGAGGGGCAGGTTCTCGATGACCATGCCCTGGTAGTACGCGACGGCCGGATTATCGACCTGCTACCCGCCGCCGACGCCATTCAGCGCTACGTCGCGCCGGATCTCATCCGGCGACCTAACCATGTGTTGCTGCCCGGCCTGGTCAATGCCCATACACACAGCCCGATGACGCTGTTCCGCGGCTTTGCGGACGACATGCCCCTGGATGCCTGGCTGGGCCAGCACATCTGGCCGGCTGAAACGCGCTGGGTCGATGCCGGCTTCGTACGTGATGGTGCCGAACTCGCCATGCTGGAAATGCTTCGCGGTGGGACTACCTGCTTCAACGACATGTATTTCTTCCCTGACGTCATCGCGCGAGCGGTCGACGCCAGCGGCCTCCGCGCCTGCGTCGGCATGATTGTCCTGGAGCATCCCACGGTCTGGGCGCAGGATGCCGAAGAGTATTTGCGCAAGGGCCTCGCCGTTCGCGATCAGTTTCGCGACCATCCGCGCATCTCCATGGTGTTTGCGCCGCACGCCCCGTACACGGTGTCAGACAGCAGCTTCAGGCAGATACAACTGCTGGCCAACGAACTCGACACGCAGATCCACATGCATGTCCATGAAACGGCGGATGAGGTTTCAGACAGCCAGCGACACTTTTCGCGCCGGCCACTGCAGCGGCTTGACGAGCTCGGCCTGCTCACGCCACTGCTCGCTGCCGTGCATATGACTCAGCTGCTGCCGGATGAAATTTCACTGTTGCGCGAACGCGGTGTAAGCGTGGTTCATTGTCCGGAATCGAATCTCAAGCTGGCCAGTGGCTTCTGTCCGGTGGCTGATATCGCGGCAGCTGGCATCAATATCGCACTCGGCACCGATGGTGCCGGCAGCAACAACGACCTGGACATGTTTGGCGAGATGCGCAGCTGTGCGCTGCTCGCCAAGGGCGTGGCGCAACGCGCTGACGTCGCACCGGCAGCAGCGGTGCTCAGCATGGCCACACTCAATGGCGCACAAGCGCTCGGCCTCCGTGATCGTATCGGCTCACTGCTGGCCGGCAAAGAAGCCGATGTGATCTGTGTAGACTTGTCGGCGGCAGCCACGCAGCCGGTCTACGATCCGGTTTCACAGCTGGTCTATGCAACGTCCCGCGACCAGGTCAGCGATGTCTGGGTAGCTGGCCGCCAGTTGCTCAGCGGGGGCCAGCCGATGATGGCCGACGCCGCGCTGATCCTGGCACGGGCAGAAGCATGGCGGATGCGACTTTCAGCAACTCCGGGGAGCGTTGCAGATGACTGAACAGACCAATGCCAATCCGGCGGAGTTGGCGCATTTCGGCGCGCTTGCCGGCCGCTGGTGGGATCCTGAAGGCGAGTTTCGCACCCTGCACGACATCAATCCCGCACGCGTGGAGCTGGTGGATCAGCGCATTGGCCTGCAGGGCAAGCGTGTAGCCGATGTCGGTTGCGGCGGCGGACTGCTTAGCGAAGCCATGGCCAGACGCGGCGCTGAGGTTACCGGCATCGACATGTCCGCCGAGGTCCTCGATGTGGCACGCCTGCATCTGCTGGAATCGGGACCCTTGCAGCTTACCTATCTGCATATATCAGCCGAAGACCTGGCGCAGGATTCGCCCGGCAGCTTTGATGCCGTGACCTGCATGGAACTGCTCGAACACGTACCGGATCCAGCGTCACTGATCGCCGCCTGCGCGCGGCTGGTCAAACCCGGTGGCAGCGTTATCGTCTCGACACTCAATCGCACGCCGCGCGCCTTTCTGACCGCAATCGTCGGGGCGGAATATCTGACCACGCTCGTGCCGCGCGGCACGCATCACTACGGGAAACTCATCCGGCCCTCGGAACTCGACGCCTGGGCGCGTCATGCCGGGCTGGACCTCGAGGCGCTGATCGGCGGCCACTACAACCCGCTCAACCGCAGCTTCACCCTCGGCGGTGATATCGGTGTCAATTACTTCGCACACTTTCGCCGTCCGGACGGAGTCGCCGACTGATGCGACGCTGGTCTGCGCCAGCAGTACCGACAGCGGTTCTGTTTGACCTGGATGGAACGCTGCTCGATACGGCACCGGATATGGTGCCCGCACTGAATGAACTCTGCCGGTTGCGGTCTGTTCCAGAGCTGCCCTATCTGGCGGCGAGAGCACAGGTCTCGAATGGCACGCTCGGACTTTTGCGTGCGGCATTCCCGGGGACGGATCCATTACAGCAACCGGATCTGCAGCAGCAGTTTCTGCGGCTGTATTCCGCACGCCTGGCCAATGAAACGCGCCTGTTTCCCGACATGGAAGCGCTGCTGAAGAAACTTGAGCAGCATCGCATTCACTGGGGCGTGGTCACCAACAAGCCCCGTCAACTCACCGAACCGCTGCTCGCCGCACTCGGTCTGCTCGAACGCTCGGCCTGCACCGTCAGTGGTGACACGCTGCCCGAGCGCAAGCCGCATCCGCGCCCGATTCTTTATGCACTTGAACAGATCGCGGCGCTGCCAGAGCACTCGATCTACGTCGGCGATGCGCGCCGCGATATCGAATCGGGCCGGGCCGCCGGCACCGCCACCATCGCGGTGCGTTACGGCTATATTGAGCCCGGCCAGGATCCCGACGCCTGGGATGCCGACTACGTCGTCAGCACACCCACTGAACTCTCAAAACTCATATTTGGATATAGCTGAAACCATGTCATCTGCCGCTGCAAAAGCCTACCAACCCGCCGCCGACGCCTTGCGTGACCGGGTGATTCTGGTCACCGGTGCCGGTGACGGACTGGGGCGGGCAGCCGCCCACGCTTTCGCACAACACGGTGCCAGCGTGATCCTGCTGGGCAGGACCGTGCGCAAACTCGAACAGGTATATGACGAAATCCTCACCGCAGGCCGACCCGAACCGACCATCGCCACACTTGATCTTGCCAGGGCGCATGGCCCCGACTACGCCCAGCTTGCCGAACAGATCAGCAGTAACTGGGGCCGCCTCGACGGCCTGCTGCATAACGCAGCGATACTCGGCGAGCGTGCGCCGATCGACCACTTCGATATCGCTATCTGGCACCAGGTCATGCATCTAGACCTGAACGTGCCCTTCATCCTCACGCAGACGCTGCTGCCACTGTTACGCAAGTCCGCCGATCCGTCGGTGCTGTTCACCAGCAGCAGCGTTGGACGACGGGGACGCGCCTACTGGGGTGCCTATGCCGTGGCCAAGGCCGGCATAGAAAACCTGAGCCAGGTACTGGCCGATGAAAACGAGGGGCGAATGCGCGTCAACAGCATCAATCCCGGCGCCTGCCGGACGCGGATGCGGCGCGAAGCCTATCCTGGTGAAGATCCTGAGTCCCGGCCCGAGCCCGCTGCCCTCATGGGACCGTATCTGTACCTGATCGGACCAGCTTCACAGGGCGTTACTGGGCAAAGCATCGACTGCCAGTGATCAGTCGTCCCCATCCGCACTGCGCAGACTCGCTGCGATAAACACAGAGTTGAGATCAGCTTCTTTGAGCAGGCGATGACGCCCGCATCGCCAACCATCCCGGCGATATGCCCGTAGGCACCCGGCACGCCATCGCAGCGTTGACTTCCAGCTGCGACGCGATCACAGTCGGGACGCTACGCACTTTAAACAATAATCCTCGCGATTTATAAGGGGAAAACCGATGCGCTCTGTCAGCTCTCGACTGGTTCTCATGCTCAGCGGCTCTGGGCTTGCACTCACTTCCGGCCTGGCCATGGCCATAACCGTCACTCCCAGCCAAGACGCAACGCAACTGACCAATGCGCTCCTGTCCGGCGCCAATACCGGTATCGTCGTAACCAGCAGCACGCTTTCCGGGCACCAGGAAAGCCTCAGCATTGCCGGCCTTGACGCGGGTACCCTGACGTCCTCCGGATCCTACGCCAATTCCAGCGGCACTTATGGGATCGGCCCGGGCGTCGTCATCAGCACTGGTGGCGTAAATGGCATCTCCATGCAGGGAACGCCGCTGTTTCCTGGTTACGGTGACGGACCAAACACCGTTGGGGCAAACGGCTATCCCTTTGGATCAGGGTTCGACATTGGCGCGCCGCCAGACCCCGAGAATCCGCCGGCCCTTGGCACCCCGGCGACTGCCGCGCAGGAACTGATCCTCGATCCGATCACCGGTGACCCAGCGACCCAGACCTACTACGATCACTACGACGTCACCGAACTACTGATCAACTTCGACATGCAGGCCGGCTTTAACTCGGTGGCGTTCAACATCGTCTTTGGTTCGGAGGAATACCCGGAGTTCGTGGGATCCCCGTTTGTGGACGGGTTCGGTATGTTCCTGAACGGAACCAACATTGCGCAGGTCGGTGGGAAGCCGGTCAATATCAATCATCCAGACGTGACCGATATTGCGGGGACCGAGCTTGATGGCGTGCTGGCGCCTAACGGTAACCCGGTCCTGACCTTCAGCGGGCTCGTCAATCCAACTGGCAACAGCCTCCGGTTCATCGTCGCGGATACCTCCGATGGCGTCTACGACACCACGGTGTACCTATCAGCACTGAAAGGCGTCAGCGCCCCCGAAGTACCGTTGCCGGCGAGTGGCCTGCTGCTCGGGACGGCGGCGATCGGACTTGCCGCCCGGGGGCGGTTGTTGAGGCGCCGCAAGGAGGCTCGCCAGCCTTCCTGAGAACATAGCCCGGTTCGCGCAAATCTCTATCTGCAAAAGCGCGCCTGGGGAATCGTCGCAACTCACCGACAATTCGCCAAGCGTAGTTGGCAATCCTGCAAGCGCTAAATTCAGCCCTCTTCTTCCGCACTGCGCAGGCCGGCCGCAATGTACAACCGCGTCAGCTCGGCTTCTTTCAGAAGGCGATGTTTCCCCGGGCGTACTGAACGCGGCAGGCTGACCGGACCATAGCGCACGCGGGTCAGACGACTCACGCGACAGTCAACCGCAGCCCACATCCGCCTGACCAGCTGGTTGCGACCTTCGGCAACCACGACCTTGAACCACTGGTTCGAGCCTTCGCCGCCGGCCGGCTCCACGAGGTCGAAAGCGCCCGGACCATCTTCAAGCTCTACCCCAGTCCGCAGCAGCGCGAGCGTCTGTGCAGTCACGGTGCCCTGCACGCGCACGGCGTACTCACGTTCGATCTCACTCGACGGATGCATGAGCGCATTGGCCAGCTCGCCATCGGTGGTCAGCAGCAGCAAGCCCGAAGTCGCGATATCGAGCCGGCCGACGCTGATCCAGCGACTGCCCTCCAGCGGCGGCAACCGGTCGAAAATTGTTGGCCGCCCCTCCGGGTCGCTGCGGCTGCATACCTCACCGGCTGGCTTGTGATATAGCAGCACCCGGGGACCGGGGCGCGACTTGCGCAAAGCCGGCACCGGCTTGCCGTCCACGAGGATGCGCTCCCGACCGGTGACCTTGGTACCCAGGGTCGCAATCGTTCCATTGACCGTGATGCGCCCGGCACTGATCCATTGCTCGATGACGCGGCGCGAACCCACGCCCGCAGCCGCCAGCACTTTCTGCAGGCGATCAGTCATGAGTCTTGATGTTCCCGACGGTAATCAGCGTGCCTTGATCGGCACGACGGTCGCACTGTGCTGCTCGCCATCGCCATGAGCCGAGGATTCATCGCCATGCACCGGCGCCATCGCACCTCGGGCTTCAGAGATCGGCGTGACGGTGGCCAGTTCATCAGACTCATCAGCGTCCATATCCTCAGTCTCGGCCTCCGTACCTGCTGACAAATCCATGAGACTGCGTGGCAGCGCCTCGTCACCACCAAGGTCGAGCTGCGCAGTCAGTGCCTCCAGATCCCTGAGATCGGCAAGCGGCGGCAGGTCATCGAGACGTTTCAGGCCAAAGTAGTCCAGGAAATCTTTCGTCGTGCCATAGATCGCGGGTTTGCCCGGCACATCGCGAAATCCGACGACACGAATCCAGGTTCGTTCCAGCAGCGTGCGCATGATATTGGTGGTTACGCCAACGCCGCGGATCTCCTCGATATCACCCCGGGTCACCGGCTGCCGGTAAGCGATAATCGCGAGCGTCTCCAGCAGTGCGCGGGAATATCGCGGCGCCCGCTCCTCCCAGAGATGGGACACCCAGCCGGACATGGTTGTCCGCAACTGGATACGAAAACCGCTGGCCACTTCCTGAACCGTGATACCACGATTTTCGTAATCAGCCTGCAACGCGACGATCGCTGCGCGCAGATCATCCCGCTCGGGCGGATCCTCGACTCCGAACAGGCCTTGCAACGTGGCCAGATCGAGAGGCCGTGCAGCGGCAAGCAAGGCCGCCTCGACGATGTACTTCAGTTGTTCAGTTTCCATATCGATCCATCAACCTTGCAGTTCCGCTGGTTCTGCCTCAGCCTGCCCCTCAATGAGAACCGGACGCGCTGATGCGGCCCGCACATGAATTGGCGCATAGGCTTCAGTCTGAACCACCTCGATCAGCGATTCTTTCAGCAGCTCGAGCAGCGCCAGAAATGTCACCGTAACGCCCATGCGACCTTCAGCCACATCAAACAAGGCCAAAAAATCCACGAACGCGGTGCCTTGCACCCTGAGCAGCACGTCGGACATCCGCTGCCGCACTGACAGCGGCTCGCGCGTGATGTGATGATGGGCGAGCATCTCGGCCCGCGTCAGTACATCCCTGAAGGCCAGCAGCAGCTCTTTGAGCGTCAGATCCGGCAACCGCGTAACCACAGTCCGCTCGGTTAGCTCGGCACTGGCCTGGTGCGTCTCACGCTCCAGCCGCGGTATGGTGTCGAGATCCGTGGCCGCCTGTTTGTAGCGCTCGTACTCCTGCAACCGCCGCACCAGTTCTGCACGCGGATCTGCTTCTTCGTCCTCGGCATCGCCGATACGCGGCAACAGCATGCGCGACTTGATCTCGGCCAGCATAGCTGCCATCAGCAGGTACTCACCCGCCAGCTCCAGCTGCAGTTCGTCCATCAACTCGATGTACTGCACATACTGCCGAGTGATTTCCGCAATCGGGATATTGAGGATATCGAGGTTCTGCCTGCGGATCAGATAGAGCAGCAGATCGAGCGGTCCTTCAAAAGCCTCCAGAAAGACTTCCAGCGCATAGGGCGGAATATAGAGATCTTGCGGTAACTGCGTTACCGCTTCACCGGCAACGATGGCAAAAGGCATTTCTGCCTGTGCCGGTGCCGCCTGCACTTCTGCAACAGGTTCCCGCTCCGGAGCAGAAACCTGCAGTTCTTCTTCCGTCATTTGTCTATGCCTACGAGCAACAGGATGAGATCGATAAACCAGCTCATCACTGGTAACAGTATCCGACCGAGAATTCCGAATGTCAGCAAAAGCATGACGAGTATAAGGCCCCAGCGCTCACTGGCATCAAGCTTCATGCCATAGCGCTCGGGTAACAGGCCGCGTAACACCCGTCCACCGTCCAGCGGTGGTATGGGAATCAGGTTAAATACAGCCAGCAATACGTTGAACTGTATGCCAATCTGTGACATCGACAACAGGAACTGACGAAGCCCAAACTGCGGCTCATCCCAGCCCAGCATCAGCCGAAACACGACTGCCCAGAGCAGCGCCATCAGCAGATTGCTCGTTGGTCCAGCTGCTGCCACCGCAATCATGTTGCGCTTGGGATTGCGCATATTGGCCGCCACAACCGGCACCGGCTTCGCCCAGCCAAATGCTGGCAGACCCAGCAGGGTCAGCACGAGCGGCATCGCAATAGTTCCGATCGGGTCGATGTGCTTGATCGGATTGAGCGTCAGACGACCCAGCATCTCTGCGGTGTGATCACCAAAGTAGCGGGCCGCCCAGCCATGCGCCGTTTCATGCAGTGCTATGGCGAACAGCACCGGGATAACGGCAGCCGCAAGGAGCTGGATAGTGGCTGCTGTGTCCGTCCCTGGCATGCCGGCAAGTATACGGTGATGAGCCGGCTCACGCCTTCAGGCAAACGCGCTCGCGTCCCCACGCCCATGGCGCAGCACTCGCGGAATATCTCCGGTGAGGTCAATGACTGTGGTCGGATCCAGCCCGCAATTGCCGCTGTCGATCAGCAGATCGATACGACCAGACAATACTTCCCATATGTCATCCGGATCAGCAAGAGGCTGATCATGGTCCGGCAAAATCAGCGTAGAACTCATCAGAGGCTCGCCGAGTTCTGCCACCAGCGCGAGCGGCACCGGATGATCCGGCACCCGGATTCCTACCGTTAGCTGCTTTGGGTTCTGCAGCCGTCGCGGCACTTCCCGCGTGGCGCGGAGAATGAAGGTGTAGGCGCCAGGCGTATGGGCACGCAGCAAGCGGTAAGTCGGGTTCTCGATCCGGGCATAGGTCGCAATCTCGGACAGGTCGCGACAAATCAGCGTGAAGTTGTGGTTCTTTCCGGTCTGGCGGATACGCTGCAAACGCTCCGCCGCATCGCGGTTACCGATATGCCAGCCAAACGCATAACCGGAATCAGTCGGATACACGATCAGACTGCCCTCGCGAATCAGCTCGGCTGCCTGGCGTATGAGCCGGGACTGGGGGTTTAGCGGATGGACCTGAAAGCGCTGCGACATACGGTCATTCTAAGGGACAACCAAATTCCAGGCATGTTTTGAGTATCATGCGAGCGGGCTCCGGAACTGGTTCTGATGCAAATCTTCATTGATTTTCTGCCAATCGTCGCTTTTGTCATCGCCTACTGGCTTACCGACATCAAGACAGCGATTGCCGTCATCATGGTGGCCATGACCCTGCAGGTCGTGATTACCTATGCGGTAAAACGCACCGTCAGCCGCATGCTGCTTGCATCTGCCGCGCTGGTGGTCGTGCTCGGCGGCATCAGCCTGGCGATCGATAATGACCTTGTATTCAAGTGGAAGCCGACGGTCCTTAACTGGGCGTTTTGCGCCGTCCTGCTTGTCAGTCGCTATGCCAGTAGCAAACCGATGATGCAACGACTGCTGGAATCGGTAGCCAAGGGTGAAATCAACCTGTTGCCGCAGGACTGGCAGCGACTCAACCTGATGTGGGCCGGGTTTTTCCTGCTTTCCGGTGCCGCAAATATCTACGTTGCCTACAACTTCTCCGAGGGTGTCTGGGTCAACTTCAAGCTGTTCGGCCTGCTCGGCATGACGGTGGCTTTCGTGTTGCTGCAGGCTTTTTGGCTGAGTCGTCACGGCCTGCCTGCAGAATCTGAAAGCCGCACGGAGAACTGATGATGCTCTATGCGATCTCCGGTGCGGATGTGACTGACAGTCTCAGCGGAAGGAAACAGGCACGCACAGCGCACCTGGATCGCATTGCAACCCTTCGAGACGCCGGAAGACTGGTTCTGGCCGGACCGCATCCGGCAATCGACTCGACGGAACCGGGTGAATCTGGCTACACCGGCAGTCTCATCGTCGCTGAATTCCAGAGCCTCGACGCGGCGATCGCATGGGCAAGCGCTGACCCCTATATGGCCGCCGGTGTCTGGAGCAAAGTTACCGTCAAACCCTTCATACAGGTCGCACCATGAATACCGCGCGTATCGAACTCATGTACAAGCTGCTCAACGAAGCACTTGCACCAGAATCCTGTGAAGTCATCGACGAAGGACACCTGCACATCGGCCACGAAGGCGCGCGCGGCGGCCGCGGGCATTACCGTATCCGGATCGCCTCCCCGCGATTCCACGGCCTCAGCCGTATCGCCCAACATCGCCTGGTCTACGACGCACTCGCCGGACTGATGGCGGATGAGATTCATGCGGTGTGTGTTGAGGTGGTTGGGGAGTGACTAGCCATACCGAGCCTGCGATTGAAGAAACCCGATCGAATTGATTATCAAGGTCCTTCCGCTTGACCGACATCTGGCTTGAGGGGCTCAGCATCTTCGTAGTAGTACAGACCGACACCCAGCGTCACTACGTCGACAGACGAGGGGTCAGATCCAATTTCTGAAAAATAGTCGTCTATTTCTTCCGAAAACTCACCCATACGCTTCCGCAGCTGCTGCTCAACCTCGTACCGCCGACTTGCCGGTATAGCGCGATTCTGCACGACACGCTGAAATCTGCGTTCATCTGCTGGAATCAGTGTGGTGTTATGCGCCACAGTCATGGCTACCGGGCGCAGACCGAATAACAAACCCTGCAACAGCCGGTCGCCCGCCTCAATGGGTACATAATAGCGCCGCTGCACAACCAGCAGGCCTTCTGCGTCCTCCACTACAGCACCAACACGCTTCAACTCAGCGCGGATTGCTCCTGGCGGAATATCACTGACACAGGAATTTACGAGGCTGGAGAATGATGTAGGGCCAACATCGAAGGTCAGTGCCTTCGGTGCACCAGGCGCACTGCAGAAGCGGGATTCTGAGTGCCAAACATGAAGTACTTCTGCCGGTGCACTGTGGCCGACAGCGGACGGCAATGTAGTCTGCAACTTAAGCGACCTGATCCGCCGCACCTCTTTTCTGGTCAGACCGGTCATCGCAGCAACTCTAGAAACATTCGTCTGACGACCTCGTAAGCCAAACTCTTCAGATGCCGCCTCTACAAATGCCGTTTTGGAAATATCGGAGAACTCCCGGTACCCAACCCCAAAGCGCAACAAGATAGAAGCGACCGGCCGCATAACAGCAAGAATTGCAGCAAACAGTGTTTTCTGGTCACTATCCGTCATCGTAGCAATGCCTGCTCCTCGCGAATCCGCATGCCAAACGACCCGCGCAACGTAAACTGCACAATCGGCAAACTATTCACCATAACTCGCAGTCTAGACGCCGACTCGACTTTAGATGGCGCAGTAAAAAATGGTAGCCGTCCGGTATTGTAACGGCCTTAATGACCAACTGGTTTGGGGACTGGGCGGACATTAGGCTCCACCAGGTTTTCCTTGGTCATTTTTTTACTCACTGCGCCAGGTTTCGCTAACCACCTAGAGCGTGGAAATCCTAATGAATCATGGCGGTTCAACTCGTCGTACCACCGCCAACCATTGAATCACTCGACATCGGCAATTGGTTAGTGAAGCCCGGCCGCTTCGAGTTGCCCTAGGCAATCGCTAACCCTCGACCGCTAGCCTAGGCCAGCGGCGGGCGCGGTCCGCCATCGCTTGCCGAACTTCGGCATCTTAGCCACATCGCCATTTCGACAGGCCACGTCATCAGTTACGCAGTGGATACGACATCGAGCACCCCATGAGTGCTGGTCCCGTCGCGCATGGCGCAGTCAATCGATTCGGCTGCTTTTTGCAATAATTTGTTCGAATCCTTCTGCGGCCTGAATTCGACATGCACTGCCTCATACCGACACCGCTTCTTGACATAATTCAGACGCCATTGGTTCGACCAGGCGCCATTTCTGGGGATTTCATGAAGTTATTGACGTTTCCAGACACAGGTTATGTATACTCCGCCGGCAAGGGCCTTTGTTACATAACAACGGAATGCGACCCAGCCTTTCTAAGAGCAAATAAGAATCATGGCTGCCGTTCTTACCGCAGATGGATGGCCGGTCTGGACAATGACCGACAAGATAAAAGAAACGCTTCTTGGTGCGTTCCGGCAGCTGCTGAGGCCGCTAATCAGGATCTTGCTCCGAAATGGCGTTTCATATGGCGAATACGCTGAAATAGCCAAGAAAGTCTTCGTTGAAGTTGCGTCCAAGAATCTCCTATTTGGAAAGGAACAACTTACAAGTGCCCGGCTAGCAATCTTGACAGGGCTAACGAAGAGCGAGGTTGATCGCGTTCTTCAAGATCTCTCATCAACCAATTCTCCTTCAACAGCGAATTTGAATCGTGTCGGTCGCCTTCTGGCTGGCTGGCACCAGGATCCTGAATTTACTGGGCCCTATGGACTACCGCTTGAGCTGGCAGTCACAAGTTCGGCCACTAGCTTCCAGACGCTGAATCAGCGCTACGGCGGCGACCTATCCGCCGAAGAAATGCTTGAAGAACTTCAACGAATCGGAGCAGTGATAGTGGTCGCTGCAAATCGGGTTCGGGTGCTCACGCGGTCGTACATTCCTGCTGAGGCTGATCCGGCTGCAATGCAGTTTATGGGTGTAGCTCTCCGGGATTTAGCAGAAACGCTCGACTACAACCTGAACCCCGACCTTGAAGGCGGTTTTTTTGAGCGTCGGGTTTGGACTCCTATCGGGATTGACCCCGTGGACATCCCCGAATTTGACAAGTTGGTTCAAAAATATGGTCAGCAATTTTTGGAAGCACTGGACAACCATCTAACTGCGAAAGAAACAGATGCGGAGGCGATGGCTCCTAGCGAAAAAGTGCGCGTCGGCGTTGGTGTTTATATGTTTTCTGATGCAAATCGAACTTTTCATGACGAATAAATCCCTCAAGTGCCGCTAACGAATAAAAATGAATACACAGGGGAAATTGCAATGACGTTCTACCTCCAGGCTGATGACAGCACTGACCACTCGTACGCAAAGGTGGCACCCAGACTTAGACCGACCTACGCAGCCGTATTTCTCGGGGTAGCGCTTCTTCTGGTCAATAGCGGCACGCTCATGGCAGCGCAGCTGATTAGCGCTACGAAGGTCGTTGTTATTGACACCCAGAGCGCATCGCTTACGCGTGAATCTGACTCCGAGCTAACGGCAATTGGTGGTACACGGGCCAAGGCGATCGGCGGTACGCGAGCGAAGGCAATTGGTGGTACGCGCGCCAAGGCGATCGGTGGTACGCGAGCGAAGGCAATTGGTGGTACGCGCGCCAAAGCGATCGGTGGTACGCGCGCCAAAGCGATCGGTGGTACGCGAGCGAAGGCAATTGGTGGCACAAGGTTACTCGCTGTAGGAGATACGGAACTTCAGTTAGCTTCTGCCTCTAGGCCTGCTGACGTGGCCTTTAGCCCCGACGATTCAGCTACGTTTGAGTTCGCTCCCGTTAGCTTCATGGGCGATGAATATGACTGGATTGCAATTGGTCCGCTACAGAACATGATGCAAGGTAGGGCATCAGTTCTCGGCTACACCATGCAATTCACGGACGAGAATGGGCTGCAATCGCTCTTCAACAACCAGAGCATGGTCGTAATTGGACGGCGTCATAGCGATGGCGAAACCGTTTCGCTTGAAACCAACGATACTTTCGTTTCCGGTGTTACCGAGGTTGTCACTACGGCTCAGGTTAAGGCCATCGACGCTTCGACTGGGCTACTGACGCTGACCAGCGGTGTGACGGTTGACTATACCCAGCTGCTTTCGAACCCGGATCAGACAAGCATCCATCAAGGTGACTTTGTATTTGTGCAGGGGCATCTATACTAAGGACAATCTGCCAAAGACATTTAGGACTCGGCTTTTGCCAAAAAAAGCCCTGCAGTAGCAGGGCTTTTTTATGAAGAACAGAAGCATCGATCGATGCAATCACATCTATTCTGCTTTATGCAGAATAGAGCAACCAGTGTTTGTAGAGTTTCTAAATTGTCAGAAAACAACACCCATTAACCATGGACCCCATACTCAGCCTGATCATCCGCATGGGCCTCAGCATCCTGTTCGCGACAGCGGCGGTTTCCAAGCTCCGCAATCGCCGGGATTTCTATGCTGCCATGCTCGCATATCAGTTGCTGCCGCCGCGATGGGCAATGAGCCTGGCGGATATTCTGCCATGGGCTGAAGCGGCAATCGCCACCGGATTGATACTGGACGTTAACGGCGCACTACCCGCCGCTGCGAGCCTGCTTTTGATCTATGCACTCGCTATGGCGGTGAATCTCGCTCGTGGGAGACGCGACCTTGATTGTGGCTGTGGCGGCGCTCCGCAGCCGCTGAACGTCTGGCTGGTTGGCCGTAATCTGCTCCTGGCAGGGGCCGCATTGGCAGGATCGTTCTCGCCTGCGGGCAGCCTTACCTGGAAACCAGTCGATGCGCTGATTGTCGCCAGCGCGGTCAGCGTCCTGGCACTTATTTATGTCAGCAGTCACCGCATTCTGGCTAAACGCACGGGAGGAAATCGCAAATAGTGCCGATATTTGGAGTATCGAATTGGTGGGCCGTGATGGACTCGAACCATCGACCAACGGATTAAAAGTCCGATGCTCTACCACCTGAGCTAACGGCCCATATCGGGTATCGGGCGCCGCGAGGGCTTTGGACGCGCGGCATTCTATGTCGGCAGGTCTGGATCAGGCAAACGATAGCGGGTCGGATCCGGAATTCCCGCTGCCATAAAGCCGGCATGGCGAAGGCGGCAGGCATCGCAGCGCCTGCAGGCCGCACCATCTTCAGTCGCCTGATAGCAGGACACCGTCAGTGCGAAGTCGACCCCGAGGCGGATTCCTTCGCTCACGATGGCGGCCTTGCTCATCGCGAGCAGCGGCGCATGGAGTTCAATGGACTGGCCCTCGACACCACGACGCGTGGCGAGATCGGCGAGTCGCTGGAATGCCTGCAGGTATTCCAGCCGGCAATCGGGATAGCCGGAGTAATCGACGGCATTCACACCAGTATAGATACGATCAGCGTCCAGCACTTCTGCCCAACCGAGCGCAAAGGACAGAAATACCGTATTCCGTGCCGGTACATAGGTGACCGGGATACCCTCGCCCGGCTTGTCCGGCACGGCGATTCTGCTGTCGGTCAGCGCAGAGCCGCCGATCTCACCGAGACCAATCGTGAGAGTGCGATGCTCGACCGCACCGAGCCGCTCAGCAAGCGTGGCGGCCGCATGTAGCTCGGCGCGATGTCGCTGACCGTAGTCAAAACTGAGCGCGTGACAGGCAAATCCGTCATGACGGGCCATCGCCAGGCAGACAGCAGAGTCCATCCCCCCGGAAAGCAGCACGACGGCACGTCTGTTCTGCCCTGACATGCTCAGTGCCCCGGCGCATCGCCCCAGAGGTACTTATGCAGCTGCAGCTGGAAGCGCACCGGCAATTGGTCAGCAAGCACCCATTCCGCCAGCTCCCGGGCTGGCAGCTGCCCCCAGGACGGCGAGAACAGTACCTCACACCGGCTGTCCAGTTGACGCTCGGCCAGCACGTTCCTTGACCAGTCGTAATCGGCCCGGCTGCAGATCACGAATTTGATCTGATCCTCTTGCTTCAGCAGCGGAATATTTTCCCAGAGGTTTCGTTCGCTCTCGCCAGAGTCCGGCGTTTTGATATCCAGCACCACGGTAACGCGCGTATCAACCGCCGAGATGTCGAGCGCCCCGCTCGTCTCAAGCGAGACCGCGTAGCCCGCATCAGCCAATGCAGCCAGTAGCGCGAGGCACGCCGGCTGCGCAAGCGGCTCACCACCGGTCACACACACGTAACGGACAGCAAAGCTCCGTACCCGATCGAGAATCTCAGCAACGCTCTGCCGAGTCCCACCCTGGAAGGCATAACTCGTATCGCAATAGACACAGCGGAGTGGGCAGCCGGTAAGTCGCACGAAGGCCGTCGGATAGCCGGCAGGGCGCGACTCGCCCTGCAGCGAATGGAATATCTCGGTGATACGCAGGGATGACACGGCTGTCTGCGCGGCGGGACGGGCGACCGGATCGCAAACCGGCTAGGTGCCCTCGCTGCGCATGGCCTCCAGTCGCTGGCCGGCAAGGCGTGCTGCGGTGGTTTCCGGATAACTGGCCACCACGGCCTGCAGGGACTTGCGGGCTGCCGCATAGCGCTTCAGCTCATAATTGCAATAACCGATCTTGAGCAGCGCATCGGGAATCTTGCGTGACTTCGGGTACTTGTCTACGACGATGGTGAATTCTGCCAGGGCCTTTTCGTAGCGCTGACGGACATAGTCGGTTTCAGCCAGCCAGTACTGCGCGTTGTCGATCAGCGAGCTCTCGGGAAAAGCCACCAAAAACTGGCTCAGCGCTGCGTTGGCTTCCTTGTGACGGCCCTGTTTGAGTAACTCAAATGCAGCCTGATAGTTCGCGCGGTCGCTGCCACCCGGCACCGGCAGCTGGCCTGATTTTAACTGCTTGCCGTCGAGTACGCTTGTACCTTCAGCCTGCATGCTGCCGCGCTCGGCAGCAGACTTCTCGATGCCCTGCAGACGCTGGTCTACATCCTGATACTGCTGCTTTTGCGCCGTATTGGCCTGCTCAAGCTGGAACTGCAGTTGCTCAACCTGCCCGCGCAGCGTCTTGCTGTCGGCCTGCAGCTGCTCGATCTGTTTAAGGATATTTACCAGACCATCACTGTCGACCACCCGCTCTACCCGGGTCAGCCGGGAATCAAGCTCTGACAGCTTGATATAGGTCGGGTCTTCCTCTGCGGGCGTGAGCGCACACCCCGCCCCCAGGGTCGCAACCAGGAGGGCTGCGGCCAGGGGCGGGTGGAACAAGTACCTGTGGATTCGGAACTGCAGCATGCCGGGCTCCAGGGCTTACTGCCCGTAGACGATCTCAACGCGACGATTCAGCGACCAGGCTTCTTCGTCGTCACCCGTGACTGCCGGGCGCTCCTCACCAAAGCTGACCGTAGCGATCTGGTCTGAAACGGCCCCCTGCAGCAGCAGGACATTGCGCACAGCCTGTGCGCGCTTCTCGCCCAGACCAATGTTGTACTCGCGGCTGCCGCGTTCATCGGCATGACCTTCCAGCCGGACCTTTGACGACGGGTTAGCGGAAAGATACTTGCCGTGTGCCTGCAGCACTGCGTTGTACTCCGACTTGACGTCGAAACGGTCGTATTCAAAGTAAATGATGCGGTTTTCCTGTGATGCACCCGGTCCACCCAGCGCACTGCCACCCAGCGCACTACCCTGGCCGGCACCACCCTCATTCACACCGGATGACACTGCGCCGGCGGTCTGCGTACCGGTGGAGCCGGCAGCATTCTCGTCAACCGTCGATTTGGACGGACCAGCACACGCTGCCAGCAGCGCAACGGTCAGCAGTGCAGCAACACTCTTCAGAATAGTCATGGACGCAAACTCCTAATTAAGACTCAGGAAAAAACCGTATAAAAATTGCCCTGCCGCTGATCCAGCCGGAAGGCCCGCTCAGTTTGGTGGAAAGGGTGACCAGGCCGGCTCGCGCACATCACCCTCAACTGTCGAGAGGCGCTGCTTGATGCGACCGTTCGCGCTTACCGTTGCCAGCACCCCGCGCTTACCCTCACGGGTTGCATAAATCAGCGTTTCACCATTGGGCGCAAAGCTCGGTGATTCGTCCAGTCGGCCATCAGACAGCACCTGAATGTAGGACCGGGCCAGATCGAAGACCGCAATTCTATAGTTGCCGCGATCGTTATGCACCACTGCCAGCTGTTTGCCGTCGGGCGACATACGCGGCCGGGCGTTATAGCTGCCCTCGAAGGTCACGCGCTGACTGGCCCCGCCCTGCGCCGGAACCCGATACACCTGTGGTCCACCCGTCGAGTCCGAGGTGTAGTAGATCTGCTGACCGTCGAGCGACCAGGTCGGCTCTGTATCGATGGCCGCACCGCTGGTCAGGCGCGTCAGCACCTGGCTGTCCAGATCGAGTGTGTAAATGTCCAGATTGCCGTCCTGGCGCGACAGCGACACGGCCAGTTGTCGGCCATCCGGCGACCAGGCCGGCGCGCCATTCACACCAGGCCGGGCCGAGACCCGCTTGCGCGCACCGGAGCGCAGGTCCTGCACATAGATTTCCGAGCGGTTATTTTCGAAAGACACATAAGCGATACGCCGGCCATCCGGCGACCAGGCTGGCGACATGACCGGCTGCGCAGTCTCCAGCATGATGCGCGGGTTCTCGCCGTCGGCATCGGTTACTAGCAGACGGAAAGTCCGCTTCGCGGCCGGGCCAGAAACGGTCACATAGGCGATGCGTGTCGAAAATACGCCGCGGATCCCGGTCAGCTTTTCATAGATCAGATCAGCAACCCGATGACTGTTGCGACGGAAATCTGCGGCATTTGTGGCTTGCCGGTAGCCAAGCAACTGTTCGCCACGCAGCACATCGAAGACCTGAAACTGGATCTCGAACTGGTCACCACCAGCCTGTACTACCCGGCCGATCACCAGAATATCGCTGCCCTGGATCTTCCAGTCGCTGAATTTGACCTCGGCGCCTGTCGTGGGCCGCTGCAGCATGTCCTTGCGGTCCATAGGCGCAAATCGCCCGGAACGCGCCAGGTCGGCAGCTACGATGGCAGCGGCATCCTGCGGCGGCTGCACTCCGGTGCCACTCCAGCCAAAGGGCACCACCGCAATCGGCACTGCTGTGTCCACGCCCGAGGTGATCTCGATCTGCAGCTCGGCACGCAGGCCGGCCGAGACCATCAGCAAGGCGAAAACAGCAGCGCTGCGCTGCCAGTTGAGTCTGCTCATAAGGATCTCAATCCAGAGTTAGGAAGGCTATTCTTGCGGTTTAAATACAAAGCGCAAGTTGCGGTCAAACAAAGCCTGATTCGCCGGCATGGGCAGTGGCGAAGCGCGCAGCACGGCCGCTTCTATCGAGCGACGGACAGCCTCGTCAGCCGGACAGTTACCGATGCGCACACCGGTAACCTGGCCGCCCGGAATCTGCGTAACGCTCAGCTCGCACTCCAGCCCCGCCTTGGCACTTGGCGGGCGCACCCAGTTGCGCTCCACCTTTTGCGCGATGAGCGCGACATACTCGGCCAAAGCGCCGGAATCAGACGCTGCCAGCAAGGCATCTTCCTCAGCCAACTGACGATCCAGTTCGGCCTGTGCAGTGCGGCGACGTTTATCCTCAGCCGTCTTGCGCTGCGCTTCCGCCGTCTCGGTTGCAGCCTTGTCAGCTGCCTTCTTGTCAGCTGCCTTCTTTTCCGCAGCTTGCTTCTCTGCGGCTTGTTTTTCTGCCGCTTTTTGATCGGCCAGCTTCGTCGCTGCAAGCTTCTTTTCCGCTGCCTTCTGCTCTGTAAGAAGGGCTTCCGTTGCCTTTTTCTCGGCGAGCTTTTTCTCGCTTGCGGCCTGCTCGCTGAGCTTGCGCTCGCGCTCCACCTGCAATTTGTCCGCTTCGGCCTTCTGTACGGCCGGATCTGGCCGCGGCGGCTCCGCTGGTCGCACCTCAGGTGCCGGCGGTGGCGGGCGGCGCCGCATTTTGCGCACCGCATCCGGATCGATGAGCGTCGCCTTGATGCCCAGATCCGAGGGTGTGGGATTGTGCGGAATGACGATTCCGCCGAGCAGGATGATCAGCACCAGCACCGCATGGATGCCAAGTGACCAGGCGAGACTGCGCCTGTCACCCGCCGATCCTGGAAAACCCGCCTTGCGCAAGGCTGCCGCTCCGCTCGCCGGCATCAGCCACGCCGTCGCGACTTCGTCGGCGGCTCGGTCAGAAAGCCGACGTTCTTTGCACCGGCTTCCTTCAAAAGGACCATGGCGGCTACAACTTCGCGGTAGGCGACGCGCTGATCTGCATTAACCAGTACTGGCGTCTGCGGATTGCGGCGCAGCACCGCAGAAGCGAGTTCCACCACCTTTTCGGGCTCAATCGGCTGATCCTCGTTGTCACCGACACTCAGATACATCCGGCCCTCCGCATCCACAGACAGCACCAGCGGCGGCTGATCCTGTGCCGCGACGATCGGGTCAGCCGCTGCCTGCGGCAACTCGACATCAATCCCCTGGGTCAGCAGCGGCGCGGTCACCATGAAGATGACCAGCAGCACGAGCATGACGTCGATATAGGGAACGACGTTGATATCGCTCATCAGGCGGCGTTTACGCGTCTTGCGCATGGCGGCTACCCGGAAGCCTTGGCACGACTGTGTGCATGTCGCTGCAGCACGCTGAAGAACTCCTCGATGAAGCTGTCGTAACGCACCTCGAGGCGAGCCACCTTGTCGGCATAGCGGTTGTAGGCAATGACTGCCGGAATCGCGGCAAACAGGCCAATGGCAGTCGCAACCAGCGCCTCGGCTATCCCTGGTGCCACCGCGGCCAGCGTTGCCGACTGCACATTACCGAGGCCACGGAAGGAGTTCATGATGCCCCAGACGGTACCGAACAGGCCGACATAAGGACTGGTCGAACCAATCGTCGCCAGCGTGGAAAGACTCTCTTCCAGCCGATCCATCTCCCGCATCTGCGTCACATGCATCTTCCGGCGCACGCCATCGAGGACCTGCTCGGCAGACATGCCCTGCTGGGAGGTCAGGCGACGGTATTCACTGAAGCCGGCTTCGAAAAGACCGGCCATGTCTGCTGGCTCGGTGTTGTCGCGCGTGATATCGCGATAGATCGTATTCAGGTCACCGCCTGACCAGAAACTGCTTTCGAAAGTATTGGAACCGAGCAACGCCTGATTGAGCAGCCGCCGCTTGCGGATGATGATCGTCCATGAGGCCACCGAGGCAGCCAGCAGCAGGCCCATGACCAGCTGTACGACAAAACTCGCGTTGACGATCATGTCGAAGAAGGAATAGTTTTCGGACATCAGATTTCGCCTGTACTCATGTTTCAGACTGCTCCCCGGAATCAAATAGCCCGGGCGCAGCCTCGCTGCTGCGCCCGGGTGCCTGCAAACCAAAATATTGCCAGGCGCGCCGCGTGGCCATGCGACCGCGCGCCGTGCGGCTCATAAAACCCTGCTGTATCAGAAAGGGCTCGATGACATCCTCGATTGTGCCGCGCTCTTCACCCAACGCCGCGGCCAGCGATTCAACGCCAACCGGTCCACCGTCAAAGCGTTCGATGATGAGTAACAGAAAGCGGCGATCAAGCAGATCAAATCCACCCGGATCCACATCCAGCAGATCCATCGCCGAGCGGGCAATAGCCGCATCGATACGCCCGTCGCCTTCGATCTCGGCGAAATCGCGTACCCGACGCAATAGCCGGTTGGCGATGCGCGGCGTACCGCGTGCCCTGCCCGCCAGCTGTGCGGCGCCCCCTGCATCGATCGGTACACCGAGGATAGCCGCCGAGCGCACGATGATCGCATGCAGTTCTTCGGGCGTATAAAACTCAAGTCGCTGCACGATACCGAAACGGTCGCGCAGCGGTGAAGTCAGCAAGCCGGCCCGGGTCGTCGCACCCACCAGCGTGAACGGCGGCAGGTCCAGCTTGATGGATCGCGCAGCCGGACCCTCGCCGATCATGATATCGAGCTGGAAATCCTCCATCGCCGGATACAGCACCTCCTCCACGACCGGGCTCAGGCGGTGGATCTCGTCGACGAACAGCACGTCGCGCGGCTCGAGGTTGGTGAGCATCGCAGCGAGGTCGCCCGGACGCTCAAGGACCGGACCCGAGGTGTGGCGGATATTCACACCGAGCTCATTGGCGATGATGTTCGCCAGGGTGGTTTTGCCAAGGCCCGGCGGACCGAAGATCAGCGTGTGGTCGAGCGCATCGCCACGCTTGCGCGCTGCAGAGATAAAGATCTCCATCTGACGCTTCACAGCCGTCTGGCCGACATAGTCGGTCAGGCGTTGCGGCCGGATGGAGCGATCGAGTGAATCCTCGCCGGCACCGGCCATGGTCGCGACGACGCGCTCGTCGGTACTCATATCCGCACTGCTCCCCGCAGGATCACGCGCAGCAGGTCTTCGGTGGACTGGCCTTCATCTGGCACGCGATCCAGCATGCGTCGCGCCTCAGGCGGCTTGTAGCCCAGCGCAAGCAGCGCATCGAGCGCCTCGCTCCGCGAGTCGGCGGGCATCGCCGGCCGGCCGGAGCCCGCTTCGCCGCCGGCCAAACCCGGATGGCGAACCCGATCACGCATCTCGATGATCAGCCGCTCGGCTGTCTTGCGGCCGACGCCAGGCAAGCGCACCAGCGAAGCGACGTCATCGGTCTCTACACAACGAATGAAAGCCTCGACGCTCAGCCCGGACAACACACCGAGGGCAGTCTTGGCGCCCACGCCGCTAACCTTGAGCAGATCGCGGAACAGGCGCCGCTCGACCTCCGTGCTGAAGCCGAACAGCGTGTGGTGATCTTCGCGAATCAACAGATGGGTACAGAGCTGCACCTTCTCGCCGGTCGCTGGCAAGCGAAAACACGTGGACATCGGCGCTTCGACTTCGTAACCGACACCACCCACATCGATGAGCAGGAACGGTGGTTCCTTGTGCGCCAGCACCCCGCGCAGAAACCCGATCATCGGCGCATCCCGGCCACCAGGCGCCGCGCGCCAGCCAGGCGCTCATTCAGCGGTTGCGTATGTGCGTGACACAGGGCCACGGCCAGCGCATCGGCCGCATCCACCTCCAGCGCTTCACGATAATTGAGGAGTACCGCAACCATATGGCTGACCTGCGCCTTCTCCGCATTTCCGGCACCCACGATGGCCAGCTTTACAGCCCGTGCTGCGTATTCAAAGACTTCAGCACCGCAACCGAAGGTGGCACAGATCGCTGCCGCGCGTGCCTGCCCGAGCTTGAGCGCCGAATCAGCGTTGCGGGCCATGAAGACCTGCTCGACGGCCACTGCGCCGGGCTGATACTGCAAAACGAGCGCCTGTACGCCTGAAAAAATAGTTTGCAAACGCAATGGCAGCGCGCCTGCAGCAGTGCGGATACAGCCGTTGGCGACATGCACAGAGCGCCGCCCATCCGAATCGATGATGCCAAAGCCGGTGATCCGGGAGCCGGGGTCAATTCCGAGTATGCGCGTAACGCCACTCACGCCTGGCTCCCGAACTGCGAATGAAAATCCTGCACAGCGCAGGATCATAACTGAATTGCCGCGTTAGCCGGCGGCGTCGTGAAGCTCAGTGATTGATGGCATGCAGGGCGCGACGATCGACTGATAGTGCCGCCTCGTGTATCGCCTCGCTGAGGGTCGGATGAGCGTGAATCGTACGCTGCAGGTCTTCGGTGCTGGCTTCAAATTCCATGGCGACCACTGCCTCGCCAACCAGCTCACCGGCCATCGGTCCGATGATATGCACGCCGAGAATCCGGTCTGTGGCGGCATCAGCCAGCACCTTGACGAGGCCGGATGCCTGCTCCATGGCTTTGGCCCGGCCGCTGGCTGCAAAGTTGAAAGTCCCGACCTTGTAGGGCTGGCCGCTTTCCTTGAGCTGTTCCTCGGTCTGACCGACCCAGGCAATCTCGGGCGAGGTGTATATGACGCTGGGAATCGCGGCGTAATTGACGTGACCGTAACGACCGGCGATGAGGTCAGCGACCATCACCCCTTCTTCAGAACCCTTGTGGGCCAGCATCGGCCCACGCACCAGATCGCCGACCGCCCAGACGTTCGCTGCGGTCGTCCGGCACTCGGCATCGACCTCGACAAACCCACGCTCGGTCAGCTGCACACCGGCCAGGGGATCAAGCAGGCCGACTGTACCCGGTCGTCGCCCGACCGCGACGATCAGCCGATCGACTTCCAGGGAATGCCGGCCACGTGCATCCTCATAGCTCACCAGCACCCCGCCATCGGTGTGGACGGTTTCGGTTACCTTCGCGCCAAGCCGGATATCCAGGCCCTGCTTCTTGAACTGCCGCTGTGCGTCCTTGGCGATTTGCCCGTCCACCATGAACAGGAAGCGATCCAGCGCCTCGATCACTGTGGTCTGCGCACCCAGCCGCTGCCAGACGCTGCCGAGTTCAAGGCCGATCACGCCCCCACCGATCACGCCGAGGCGAGTGGGTACGGCATCGAATTCCAGGGCACCCCAGGAGTCCACGATCTTTTCGCCATCGAAGCGCGCAAAAGGCAGCTCGACCGGCACAGAGCCAGCCGCCAGCACCACGTGCTCGGCCTCGAGCAACTCGGGCTCACCATTGTCGGGCGTATAGCGGATCTTGTTGGCGGGCAGCAGATGGCCGTGGCCAAAAAAACTGTTAACGCCGTTGGCCTTGAACAGCTCCTGAATACCGCCCGAGAACTGGCGAACGATCGCCGCCTTGCGCGCCTGCATCACGGCCAGATCCAGCTCGGGCTTGCTGACCTTGATACCGTGACTGGCGAATTCGTGGCCAGCCCGATGAAACAGCTCTGAGGACTCAAGCAGCGCCTTCGAGGGGATGCAGCCCGCGTTCAGACAGGTGCCACCCAGTGCGTGTTTACCGTCGCGGTTCTTCCACGCATCGATACAGGCAACCCGCAAACCATTCTGGGCTGCGCGTATGGCAGCGACGTAACCGGCCGGCCCGCCACCGATGACTACCACGTCGTACTTGCTCACCGGCTTACTCCTTGTGTACTCAGATGCCCAGCAGAAGTCGCGCCGGGTCCTCGAGCGTTTCCTTCATGGCGACGAGAAACTGGACAGCTTCGCGACCATCGACGATGCGGTGGTCATAGGTCAGCGCGAGATACATCATCGGGCGCGCCACGATCTGCCCGTCGACGACCATCGGCCGCTCCTGGATCTTGTGCATGCCGAGGATGCCGCTCTGCGGAGGGTTGATGATCGGTGTCGACAGCAGTGAACCGAAGACACCGCCATTGGTCAGCGTAAACGTGCCGCCGACCAGGTCATCCATACCGAGTGCACCATCGCGCGCCTTGCGACCGAACTCGGTAATCGCCGCCTCGATGGCCGGCAGGCTGAGCCGCTCGGCGTCTCGCAGCACCGGCACAACGAGACCGCGGTCAGTCGAAACTGCAACACCGATGTCGTAGTAGTCGTGATAGACGATCTCCTGGCCTTCGATCGAGGCATTGACGCCCGGATAGCGTCGCAGTGCCTCGATCGCCGCCTTGATGAAAAAGCCCATGAAACCGAGTCGTGCACCATGCTGCTTCTCGAAGACATCCTTGTAGCGACTGCGCAGGCCTAGAACCTCGCTCAAATCAACCTCATTGAAGGTGGTCAGCATCGCCGCAGTCTGCTGTGCCGTGACCAACCGCTCTGCGATTCGCGCCCGCAGGCGGGTCATCGGCACACGCCGCTCGATACGACCACCGGCAGTCACCAGTTCCGGCGCTGATACCGGCCGGGTTATGGGCGGGACCACCACGACATCACTCTTCTGAATGCGTCCCTCGGGACCGCTGCCCTGGAGGGTCGCCACATCCACGCCCTGCTCTGCGACCATACGGCGCACGGCCGGACCGGTCTTGCCCGCATTCCGGCCGGCGACCGGTGAGATAGAAGCGACACCTGCAGCTGCAGGTGTCGCTTCGGTCGCGGGCGGTGCGACCGCAGCGGGCTTTTCCACTGCAGCAGCCGTAGCCGGTGCACCACCTGCCACGGGTTCAAAGATGGCCAGCAACTGCCCGCTGGTTACGGTGCTGCCGGCCTCAATCCGGATCTCGCGCAACACGCCGCGCTGTGGTGCCGGTACCTCGAGCACTACCTTATCGGTTTCGAGATCAGCGAGGTTCTCATCGCGCTCTACCGTCTCCCCTGGCGCCTTGTGCCAGGTAACGAGGGTGGCATCGGTCACCGATTCAGGGAGGCGCGGTACCTTGACTTCAATCACCATCTGCAAGCATCTCCTGGTTAGCGCACATCTGCAGACAGGGCGGTTTCAACCAGCACCTGCTGCTGCTGAACATGCAGCTGGAAAATTCCCGGCGCCGGCGCAGCCGCACCCGGACGGCCAGCATAGTAGAGTTCTTGCCCCCGCTGCAGCGGCCGCTGCAACTGATGGCGAATCTGGTACCAGGCGCCCTGGTTCTGCGGCTCCTCCTGGCACCAGACAATCTCCCGCGCCTGCGGATAGCGGGCCAGCACCGCCGCATACTCGTTACCGGGGAATGGATAAAGTTGCTCGATGCGGACCAGGGCCACATCGGTCCGGGCCTTGGTGCGCCGCGCCTCAAGCAGATCGTAGTAGACCTTGCCACTGCAGAATACGACGCGCCGTACCGTCGCAGCTTCCAGTGGATCGATCTCATCGATGATGAGCTGGAAACGACCATGGATCAGCTCATCCAGCGGCGAACTCGACAGCCGGTGACGCAGCAGGCTCTTTGGCGTCATCACGATCAGCGGCTTGCGCAGTGCACGCAGCATCTGTCGACGCAGCATATGAAACATCTGCGCCGGCGTGGACGGAATACACACCTGCATATTCAGTTCTGCACAGAGTTGCAGGAAGCGCTCCAGACGCGCTGATGAATGCTCCGGTCCTTGCCCCTCCTGTCCGTGCGGCAGGAACAGCACGAGGCCACACAGTCGACCCCACTTCTCCTCACCCGAACTGATGAACTGGTCGATAACCACCTGGGCGCCATTGCAGAAATCGCCGAACTGCGCTTCCCAGATCACCATCGCATCCGGATCCGTGCTGGCATAGCCGTACTCGAAGCCGAGCACTGCCTCCTCGGACAGCAACGAGTCAGTGACGGTAAAACGGGTGCGCTCCTTGCTACTGGATATATTGTCGATCGGCGTCCAGGTCTGTTCGGTGAGCTGGTCGTGCAGTACGCAGTGGCGGTGAAAGAAGGTACCGCGGCCACTGTCCTGGCCGGTCAGCCGCACATGGATGCCGGCGCGAACCAGGCTGCCATAGGCCATCAGCTCGGCGAAACCCCAGTCCATCGGCAGCTCGCCGGCGGCCATGCGCTCGCGATCGGTGACCACTCGTGCCACGCGTGGATGCAGACTGAAGTGCTGCGGAACGGTGTTGATTTCACGCGCCAGTACGGCGACTTCTTCACTGCTCAACGCGGTCGACTCTGGCTCATCCCAATCGGCCTTGACGTAGCGACTCCAGTCCACCGTGTATTCATTACCGACCATGCCCAGCACGGTCTGCGGCAGCGACTGACCCGCTTCGACACGCTCCCGGTAGTTTTCGCTCATGCGCTCGGCCTCGGGCGCATCCAGGATGCCGCTTTCCATCAGCTTCCGTGCATAGATCTGCCGGGTTGTCGGATGCTTGCGGATGGTCTGGTACATGAGCGGTTGCGTCGCACTGGGTTCATCCGCTTCGTTGTGCCCGTGACGCCGGTAGCAGACCAGATCAATGACCACATCCTTGTGGAAGGTCTGACGGTATTCGAGCGCCAGGCGGGTGACGAACACCACGGCCTCAGGGTCATCGCCATTCACATGCAGCACGGGTGCCTCGATCATGCGGGCGATATCGCTGCAGTAGGCCGTAGACCGCGCATCGCGTGGATCGCTGATGGTGAAGCCCACCTGGTTGTTGCAGACGATATGCAGCGTACCGCCGGTACTGAAACCGCGCGTCTGTGACAGCTGGAAAGTTTCCGCCACTACGCCCTGCGCGGCAAAAGCAGCATCACCGTGCAGCAACACGGGCAGGATTTCCGTACCGTCAACGTCGCCGCGACGCTCCTGCCGCGCACGCACCGAGCCCTCGACGACCGGATTGACGATCTCCAGGTGCGAGGGATTGAAAGCCAGCACCACATGCACGTTGCCGCCGGGCGTACGGACATCGGATGAGAAGCCCATGTGGTACTTCACATCACCCGAACCCTTCACACGCGCCGGGTCGTAGACGCCTTCAAACTCGGAAAACAGGGCCTGCGGTGCCTTGCCGAGAATATTGACCAGCACATTGATACGGCCACGGTGCGCCATGCCGAGCACCATCTCCTGAATGCCGCTGGCGCCACCTTGCTGAATCAGGTCATCGAGCAGCGGCACCAGGCTGTCGCCGCCTTCCAGCGAAAATCGCTTCTGACCGACGTAGCGGGTATGCAGATACCGCTCGATACCCTCGGCAGCCGTCAGCTGGCGCAAGATATGGCGCCGATCGTCATCGCTGTAGGGGTCGCTCAGCATGCCACGCTCCAGGCGCTCACGGATCCAGCGGCGCTCACGGCCCCGCGACAGGTGCGCATAGTCAGCGCCAACCTTGCCCGCATAGACGCGTGTCAGCGTGCTCATCAGCTCGCGCAGCGTCATGCGCACATCGGTCCGGCCGGCAAAGTTGCCGACGTAAAACTCGGTATCGAAATCAGCCTCGCTGAGTCCGAGCTGATCGAGACGCATGACGATTGGCATGGGCCGCTTTTGGAGTCCAAGCGGATCGAGATCTGCGATCTGGTGGCCGCGCAGACTGTAAATCTGGATCAGACGAGAAACGGAGGCCTGCTTCTCAGCCAGGGGCTGGGCGCCACTTTGGCGGATTCCGGATCCTGCCGGCGGTAATGACCGGGTCATCGTCGCCGCACCTGGACTAGCCATCGAACCGGGCCCTTGCGGCGCCTGCTCAGCGAAAAACTGGCGCCACCGGGCATCAACGGAACCGGGATTCTTCAACCAGCTCGCGTAGAGCTCTTCGACGTAATCCGCGTTACCGGCAAAAAGCGGCGACGCAGCGTAGATCTGCTGCAGGCTGTAACTCATATCAGTTGACCAAGGCTACAGAAAAAGCTGGGGACGCCATCGATTCTACCTGTTCTGTGCTGCAGGCTCATCGTCCTTTACGAAACCGGGTCTGGTCAGAAGTAAACGACAAACATCCACACTTCATAGACCAGCAGGATGGCATAGCCGCCGCAGAAGAATTGCAACAGCCGGACCACTGGAAAGATGCCCATGAACTGACGCCGGGCAACCACTGCCAGCAACACAGCGGACAGGCAGGTACTGCCAATCTTGACGGCCAGGAAAGTCCTGACGTCGTGTGTGATCAGCGCAAGCATGACTGCATTGACCTCCTGCGCGCCGGCTGCGAGGAGATTCAGCGTAAACAGCGCGTCGGTACAACTCATCAGCACGACCGCCAGAACCAGGTAGAGAACGCGGGGTTCATGCCAGTCGAGGAAAACACGCTGATGGTCGCCATCACGCCGCCCCAGACGACGCCGGGGACGGAAGCTTCCATAGGTGAACGACCATAACGAGTGACTGCGTCGCTCACTCATGCGGCGCTCGACCGAACGCTCCGGGGAACCCGGCAGCTGACCAGTCAGTCGCCGAAACCAGCGCGTCCAGGCGGAAGTCTGTGGATTGCCAGCCATTGCGCGCTCAGTGGATGGCCGGATTGGATGCCCCACTCACGGGTGCCCTCAAGACCTACAATTCGTAGCAGCCATAGTAGAGACTCAGGCAGTGCTGCAGCATGCTGCAGTTCGCAGTCCGGAACCGGAAATTCACCATGCTGTTCAACATCGCCTTGATGAAAACCACCGACGGGAAGCTACGTGCCATAGCGCCGGATCTGCCCGACTGCGAGCTGCGCGGTGATGCCGAGCACGAACTGCTGCCGAGACTGCGACTGCTCGTCGAGGATCAGATCACCTGCCTGCTGATGGCCAACAAGTCGCTGCCCAATCCCCACCCCGCTACGCCACCACCAGGTCGCATGGATCTCGCTTCGGCACGATGGCTAAGCCTGCACATCAATCTGGCTCATCTCGAGGCACTGGCCCGACACCAGGGTCGTCGCTGAGTGCGGATCGGCCGGCTACTTCGGGCGGACGGGTGCGTCTGCGGCACCTGACATCGTGATTCCCGGCTGCATTTCTCCGGCAGCCAGCGCCTTCAGGTAGTTAACCGTCGCGAAATGACAGTAGCTCTGGCCCTGAAGTATTTTTGGCAGAAACGTGGTGAACCAGCTGTCGTAGTCCTGGTACAAGCCAGGCGAGCTGATGTGTACGGCACCATCCCCGGCACGATAGCTGAGCTGAAACTCTGCGAGGTATGAACTGCCCATCAAATAGGGCTCGTTTTCATCGATGACGAAAGCGACAGCTTTGGCCGCCGCTTCTGGCTGATTGGCCTGTTGCAGTTCCGCCACGGCCTCTGCGCGCAGCAGCCGTGTGACATCAGGACAGTAGAGCTGCTTACCCGCAGCCTTCGGGCCATAGGCGGCACGCAGATGTGCCGCTGTCTTCACCTTGCAGGACACCATGACCGGCAGCTTCCCCGCATAGCTCACCACCTGGAAGATCTCCAGCGGCTCGACCATCGGCTTGGAATGCCTGTAAGCCGGCATATCAGTGAACAGCGTATTTTTTCCAGGCAGATTTGTACTGGCGAGGAGCTGCTGGGCAACGACGCAAAAAGCCGGTGAGTCGGCGGCCGGCAGTTGTGCTGCGTGGAGCAAACCAGAGGGTGCCGCTGCCAAACCGGCGATGAGCACTAGCAGGCGGCTCAAGCTTCGCTGCATGTTTATTACTGCTGGATCGAGCGCAGATAGCCCACCAGTTTATCGATCAGACTCTGTGCTGCGGCTCGCCCAGGCTGATCAGGCGGGGACTGCGCTTCGAGTTCATAACCCCATACCGGCATGTCGCGCAGACCATGCGCCGGCAACACCGCCCGGCCATCGACAATTTCACGGATCCGCTGCTCGGGAAATTCACCATTCGGCTGTCGCCGGGCGATACGCGTCAGGTCAGGCACCATTACCTTGAGTGTCGTCGCCACAGGCCCGTCGCCATAGGCCTGCTTGCCGTGACAACTGGCGCAAAAGCGCTGATAAAGCTGCGGTCCGGTATAGCTCAGCAGCGGCTCAAGTTCAGTGGCATGCAAGGCGGGAACCAGACCGAGCAACACGGCAGCAAACAGAATTCGAAGCAAGACGACTCTCCCGGATTCAGGCAAGCGCTGATCTTGCATTGTGGCAGTAGCGATCGCAACACGGGACGATCAGCTAGAACTTGTTGAGGATCTTCCTGGCACGGATTTCTTCGAGCTTCTTCACCGTAGCCCGCGTCTTGATGCGCCGGGCCTCGTCCTTATCCATGCCGGCTTCTACTGCCTCCTTTGCCGCATCGAGCCGTTGCCGGCTGTGCTGGACCTTCAGTGTCCGCGAGGCAATTGCCCGGTCTACATGCAACAAGGCCGGTTCTACGGACAAATCTCCGGCAAAAAGCTGTTCTTCAAGCTCACGCTTGCGCGCCTGCAGTTGCTCGAGTGTTGCCATATCTTTCCGTCTTCGCCATAAAGCCGTTATGCGTATGTGGTCGTTTATGATACACGCCGGCCGCAGGATCCCCGCTTCATGTCACGCAAACCCGGCAAGGGCTACTACATCGATGGCGAGTTCGTACCCCAGGGGAGCGAGCTGGACCGCCAGTTCAGGGCCGAACTCAAGGGCAGCGAAACGGCCAGCCGCACTGATCTCAAGCGCGAAAGCGAGGAACTGCAGTCGCTTGGCGAGGGGCTCCTCGCGCTGCATGGCGGAGCCCTTGAGCAGTTGCCCCTGACACACGCGCTGCATAACGCCATTCTGGAAGGCAAACGCATCAATGCCCGTGGCGGCGGCCGCCGCCAGCGGCAGCTCATCGGCAAACTGATGCGTCAGCAGGACGAGGAAACGATCGAAGCCGTCCGCGCGGCCATCGCACTGCAACACGGCTTGTCAGCCCGGGACAAGTCAGCGCTGCATCTTGCCGAGCACTGGCGCGACCGGCTGATAAGCGATGACGAAGCGCTGGCCCAATGGCTCGCGGAAAATCCCGGCACGGATGCGCAGCAGCTTCGGGCCCTGATCCGCCAGGCGCGCAAGGATGCGGGTCCGGAGAAACCGGACGGCCTGTCTCGCCACGGGCGGGCATTTCGTAGCATCTTTCAGCTGGTGCGAGAACATCTCACCACGGCAGCCTAGATCCAGCCGCGACAGCGCTTTGCGCCACACCGGCAGGGCAGCTTGCCATCGTGGTGACTCTCGCCATAGTCGACCGTCAGTTCCTCGCCGGCACGAATCTGGCGCAAGGCGTAGAACTCTGCGCGCTCCCGGGTCAGTCGGGTGAAGGTATTGGGCTCGCAGGAGTGATTGATATAGCGGAAGCCACGCCGGGTAACCGATGCGTCGATGGCCCGGCCTTCCAGCTCGATGATGGCCACGATGCGCTTGCCAGCCGCACGGCGCCGTGCCTCGGCAATCGGGATCACCTCACCTTCGAACTCCCCAATCTTGGCGCGCGCCGGAATAAGGGTACCGGCAAACAGGCCCCGGCCGGTGATCCGGCTGGCTGCGACACGCAGCGCATCGTAGATCGGTGAGGCATAGACCAGCATCTCGCCAGCCACACCGCCTTTGCTCACCCGGGCGTCAGTTCGCATGTTCCACCGTCGGCTGTGAAGCCGATTTTCCGGTGTGTTCCGTCGCATAAGGGTTTATTGGCGGACGCGCCACACCGGCACAAGGCAATCCGGTCCTTGCCAGTCGCCTGGCCGCCATCGCCAGTCCAGGTCCACTCGCCTTTGGTATCGATCAGGAACGGGCCGTTTGCTACTACAGTGATCTTCATTAACGTTTCCTATTGTGACGATGGCTGATGCTACGGGGTGCCTACAGCCGGTTGATCCGCAGCCCCGGTCGTACACCTTCCTTGGCTTTTTCTACCGCACGCACGAGATTGGCATGCTCATGGCTACCCTGACCGGAGTGCAGGTACAGATCGGCAGCCGCCAGTACCCGGTTGAGCAGATGTTCGCGCTCTGTATCGGTGGCGAGCGTCAGTCCCTCACGCGACTCGGCGGGCCGACGGGCCGGCGCCGGCAACTGCTGGATCAGCAAACGTATCAAATCAGTCGAAGTAACAATCCCTGTGACCCGCCCGTTCACATCAACGACAGGCAGGGAATGAAACGCACCTGAGACCAGAATCTCCGCGGCATCCTGCAAGGTTGCAGTGGCTGGAATCGAAACCGGATCCGGCTGCATCAGTTCGGCAACGGTCGCAGCGGAAGTGTCGATCAGGTCGGTGGCACTCAGCATGCCCACCAGCTGTCCATCAGACAGCACCGCCAGATGGTGCAGCGATTTCCTGCTCATGAGCAATCGCGCAAGTTCGGGCGTCGCCATCGGCGCAACAAAGGCCAGAGGCTCGGTCATGATTCGGGTTACTGGCTGATCACGCATGATGGCGGCTCCGAAAATGAAACAGTCTGTTACCAGATCGCATCGAGTATGGAACCCTCACGTATCGGTCGTCCAAAAGCAAACTGAAGCTCCCAGAAACCATTGCTGGTACTGCCCAGCGATACTTGAAACGGCCCGACAGGCGTGCGGCCACTCAGGCTGATTGCGACGCCAAAAATGGTCCCGTCGTTCACATCATCGATTCGGCCCGCTATGTCACCGGCAGTGAGCCGCAACCCACCGTAAAGCGCCTGCCCGAACAATCGCTGTATATCGCCAAGTTTGCGGTAATAACTGGTTCCGGATATCCAGTAACTCGTGCCACGCAGTTGCTGACGCTCGAGCCCCGGAAAGCTGTTGATGCCGCCAATCGCGAACAGGTCGTATGACGGCAGTGTGCCGCTTAGTTCACTACCCCCCGCCGCGAAAACGTAAACGGCATCGCCACGAAATGGAACAACTTTCAGTATCAGTCCTTCGGCCTGCCCGTAGGACTGCTCACCGTCCAGCCAGGAACCGGAGGACTTGAGGCGAGCCGTCAGCAGACTGCCCTGGCTTGGCAAACCGACCACGTCGCGCGTATCCCAGGTCGCCTGCAAAATCACATCAGACTCATGGACAGTCGGCTGCGGGGAAAGTTGCGCGCTGTCACCGGTCTCAAGGGTCGCCGCATTCCAGCCCTGCTGCAGTCCGATCCGCAACTGCGCGACCGTACCGATATTCAAACCAAAATCGAGCTGCGCAAAAGACTGGCGGAGTGAGAACTCACCGATCTTGCTACCGTCATCATAGATATCTTCCAGATTCCGGTCGAACTGGACATAGGGCTCGATAAAAAATCTCTGCCGTACTTCCAGTGGCTGATAGATACCGGTGCGCAGCAGCACATCCTGGCCAAACTGTACGACGTTACGCCACTGGCCGCCGTAGGGGTTCAGCCAGGTGCGGGTGTGTTCGCCGAGCAGGGCAAAGGAAAAATCGCCACCGGCCGTGAAGCCGAGACCCAGGTCGAACTTCAGGAAATCCGGACCCCAGGATTTTTCAGCCACCTTGAACTCAACGGTGGGATAGACCGGCTTATCGACCACCGCGTACTCGACTTTCTGGAAATCGCCGAGTGCATAGATACGGCCGGAATCCGTAGCAACGACTTTGGCACTACTTTCCTCGCCAGCCTGCGTAGCAATGATCTCGGCACGGACATATTCAGGATTAACGCGATCCAGA
This sequence comes from Gammaproteobacteria bacterium, assembly GCA_049290495.1. Classification (GTDB taxonomy): domain Bacteria; phylum Pseudomonadota; class Gammaproteobacteria; order Steroidobacterales; genus SHZI01. The sequence continues at coordinate 50,569 of JBATNV010000099.1, forward strand.
CCCGAGATACGCACTCCGGCCACGCGGATCGGTCGCTCGTAGTCACGATTCAGGCTCGCCCGCCAGGCTACATATTCTGCCTCGGGCAACGCATAACGGGCCAGCTCGGCAGACTTCGACAGGGCTGCCGCACGTCCAAGCGGAATCGCATCAGGCACCCGCTCGAAGCTAACCGAACCGATATCGCCCATTGGCACCACGATGCTCACGTCGTTGTCCGTCAGCGTTGCCAACTGGGCCCTGCCATTCGCCTCGATCATCACGTCAAGCGAGCGTGCGGCCATCGCCAGGGATGAATCCAGGTCTTCGGGCCTTGGCGGCGGCGTGGCCAGGGATACGGCAATGATCACGTCGCCGCACATCTCCCTGGCGATATCGACCGGGACGTTGCGCATCTGCCCGCCATCTGCCAACACCCGGTCACCGATGACCACCGGCGAAAACGCGCCCGGCACCGCCATACTGGCCCGCATTGAAACGGTCAGATCACCACTGCCCAGAACCACCATGTCACCGGCCATCATGTCGGTCGCTACAGCGCGAAAAGGAATCGGCAAGTTGTCGAAATCATCCACGTAACGCGCACCGCCCACCAGGTTGCGGAGCAACGCCTCGATTTCCTGCGCCTTGATCACGCCACCGGAGCCCCGGATGCGGCCGCCCTTGATACCGAGATCCAGGTTGTTGGTATAGGTCATACCCTGCAATTTTCGGTTGATGGGCATCTGGTCACGAACACCTGCCGTCCCGACCGTACGTCGCCAGTCGACCGCCAGTACCCGGCGCTCGATCTCGGCCGGTGGCACACCGGTGGCAAAGGTCGCACCGACCAGTGCGCCCATACTGGTACCGGCCACGCAGTCGACCGGGATATGCATCTCGTCGAGCACACGCAGGACGCCGATATGTGCCGCACCCTTGGCCCCGCCACCACCAAGCACGAGGCCGATTCTCGGCCGCCCAGGAACGTCAGCCGTAACCTCGGCGGCGTGTATCAGCATCACCGGGAGCACCAGGAAGAGGCAAAGAGCTATCAGCTTGGCGCTTCTGGCACCGGGCACAGGGTTCTCCGGAAAAGGTTGGTCGTGTGCCAGTATAGGGTGGAATCCCGGGCATCCGGGTACCTCGTTCTTGTCGAGAACATCTCATGACCAACTGCTGTCGCCTCCTTGCCCTCTTACTCCTGTTCGCTGCTCTCAGCGTGCCGGTCCAGGCTGCAGAGCCTGGCGAATACCGCTTCTCGCTCACCCCGCTACTCGGCTACCGGATGGGCGGCGACTTTGAAAACGATGACACAGGCGCAAAGGTTTCACTCGATGATGCCGCTTCAGTCGGCTTCATCATCAATGCACCGGCGGAAGCGATCGGAGACGATTCGTACACCGAGTGGGAGCTCTACTTCAGCCGACAGTCGGCCGGCATCGACAAGGCACCCACCGAGGTTGATCCCTCGCTGGATGTGGACATCAGCTACCTGCTGCTCGGTGGGACCTATGTCGGTCCAGGGAAACTGGTGCGGCCCTTTCTCGCGGCCGGTATCGGTGCCGCACACCTGAGCCCGGATGGTTCCGGCTATGGTTCAGACACCGTGTTTGCCTTCGGTATCGGTGGCGGCGCACAGATATTTCCCACCGCGAAAATCGGCCTGCGCCTCGAAGTACGGGCACTGGGCGCCGTGCTCGACAGCGACAGCGATATCTTCTGCGCCTCCGGGCCGGAGGGCTCAGCCTGTGCGATCAGGGGCAGTGGCAATCTGTTGTGGCAGTGGGAAGCATTCGCCGGGCTGGTGGCGAGATTCTGAAAGTCGCAGAGCCGGCAATCCGCTTAACTATCAGCCCCCAGTTCCTTCCAGCGGTTGAAAAAATACACGCTGTTGAAGGCCCACAGACCCATGTTCATGCTCAGTGGTATGTGGAAGACCCAGCCCCAGCGTCGCCGCGTAAGCACGCCATAGCTGGCTATACCGAAAGCAACGGCATAGACCATTACAAATGGCGCCCAGGCTGGATAGAAGCCAATGCGCGTCATGACGACACCGCCGGCGATACCGGCAACGGCTGTCATCAGCCCGCTGTAGCCAAGAAAATATCCCCACTTGTAGGACATCGTGCCCGGCGAACGCGCCAAGAGCTGGGCATCCTTCTTCTGTGAGAAAAACAGACAGATGGCGAGACAGGCCACCGCCACAATAAACGGTACCGCCACACCCGCTACGATCAGATCATCCACGCTGTTTCTCCACTACAACCGGGCCATCATCAACCCGTCGGCCGGGTTGCCGCCATGACCAGCGTCAAAATGCCGCTGCATTCAGTTCCAGGTGCACCCAGATACTCGCCGCATAGCCGAGCGCAATAGCCCAGGTCCAGCGCAGATGCCCAAAAAACGTATATATGCCGCGGGCCTGCCCCATCAGGGCCACCCCGGCAGCCGAACCGATCGACAGCAGCGAACCACCGACGCCAGCCGTCAGCGTTACCAGCAACCAGTGACCATGCGACATCTCCGGGTTCATATTGAGCACCGCAAACATGATCGGAATGTTGTCCACAACCGCTGACGCGATGCCGACCAGGATATTTGCCGGCAGTGGCCCAAGATCCGTATAGGTTGCATCCGCAAGGAGTTGCAGGTAACCAAGTGCGCCCAACCCACCGACGCTGATCACCACGCCATAAAAGAACATCAGCGTGTCCCATTCGACGCGCTTCATGCTGATGAAAATATCGAAAGGCCGGGAGGCTGGCTTGAAACCGACAGGGATCTGCACCTCCAGTGAACCACTTTCACCGCTTCCACCCTGTCCGTTCAACTCCTGCCGACGGAGCACAAATCCGTAAATGCTGAGTACCCCCATACCGGTCATCATCCCGAGCGCCGGCGGCAAGTGCAGGAAGTTGTGCACGCTCACGGTCATGGCAATCGTCAGGCCAAACAATCCGGCCACGATATAACCGCCCGGCTTTACCTTTGCCCTCACCGTGAGCCTGGCCGGCTCTGCATCGGGTACTGCGAAGACCATGATGACGGCCGGCACCAGCCAGTTCACCAGCGAGGGCACAAACAGCGAAAAGAATTCGCGGAAGGTCACCAGGCCTTTCTGCCAGACCATCAGCGTCGTGATATCACCGAAGGGACTGAAGGCACCACCGGCATTGGCGGCCACCACGATATTCGCGCAGGCAATGGCGATGAAGCGCGGGTTGCCCGCCCCGACCGAAACCACCACAGCGCCCATCACGAGCGCTGTGGTCAGGTTATCGAGGATCGGCGACAGGCAAAACGCCAGCACACCGGTGATCCAGAACAGTGCGCGCGGTCGAAAGCCGCGACCGATGAGCCAGTCCCTGAGTGCATTGAAGACCCCGCGCTCCTGCAGCGTGTTCACGTAAGTCATCGCCGCCAGCAGAAACAACAGCAGCTCGGCATATTCCTCAATCTGCATCTTCAGCAGATCTGCTGCGCCCGGTATCCCGGCCTGTGCGTAGGCAATGCCGACCAGGACCCAGATGATCCCGGCCATCACGATCATGGCCTTTGATTTACGCAGGTGCGTAAATTCCTCGGCGATCACGGAAGCATAGGCGAGGACGAAGCCAATCAGCGCCAGGATGCCAAATGAGGTACCGAAGAGGCCGGGCACTGCAACCGCTGCACCAGCTGCGCTCGCCTGGGCTGCAACGGGCAGCCCGAGTGCCGCGATTACGATAGCGGCACGGCAAAACCTGATAACAGTCATCAATACACTCCGGAACCCGATCGACGCGACAGCCTACCCTATTGAGATAAATCGCTACCACTCAGTCACGGGCAGGCACATCACGATTCAGATTCGGCACCATCCAGGACGCGCCGTTCTATAACTGCGGCGCCCACCGCATCGCCCCAGACATTGACACTGGTGCGGAAGCGATCGAGGAGCCAGTCCACAGCGAGTATCAGGCCAATGCCTTCCAGCGGCAGTCCGACTGCCTTCAGCACGATCACCATCGTCACCAGCCCCGCCTCGGGGATGCCGGCAGCACCGATGCCGGCAAGCGTCGCCGTGAGCAGCACCATGAGCTGCTGGCCGAAGCTGAGATCCAGCCCAATCGCCTGGGCGATAAACATCGCCGCGACTGCTTCATACATCGCGGTACCGTTCATGTTGACTGTCGCACCGAGTGGCACCACAAAGCCGGCAACCTTTTCCGACACCCCATTGTGCTTCTCCACACCCTCCATCGTCAGCGGCAGCGTTGCCGATGACGATGCCGTCGAGAAGGCGGTGAGCAGCGCTGTACCCATGTTGAACATGTAGCGCCACGGATTACGTCTGCCGAAAAACCAGAGGATCGCGGGCAGCACCACCAGTGCATGCAGGGCGAGCGCAAGCAGCACGGTCGCCATGTACCAGCCCACGCCACCGATCATTTCACCAATATTGCCGGCACGGGCAAAACGCCCCGCGACCAGCCCAAAGATACCAATCGGTGCGACCAGCATGAGCAGCATCACCATCTTCATGATGGCCTCGTTCACGCCGCGGAAGAACGCGATGACCGGCGCCCCGACTGGCCCCAGCGTGGTCAACACTGCACCGAAGACCAGCGAAAATACGATGACCGGCAGCAGCTCAAGGTTTGCCATTGAGGCGACGATATTGTCGGAGACCAGCGAGAGCACCAGATCGGACGGCGCAAATTCTTGTTTGGCGGCCACCTTTACCGGCACCGCCAGTTCCCCGATGCTGATCCCGTCCCCCGGCCTGATCAGGTTGACCATCAGCAAACCGATGATTACCGCGATGCCGGTTGTGGCGATGAAATAGAGGAGCGCATTACCGCCGAGTCGGCCCAGCTTGCGTACATCACCGAGACCGGCCACCCCCACAATCATCGATGCCGTGACCAGCGGTACGATCATCATCTTCAGCGCTTTCAGAAACAGCGTGCCGAGCCACTCCACGCTCGCCATCGCCTCACCGAACAGCGCGACACTGGCAAAAGCCAGCACGATCGCAATCACGATACCGAGCAGGATGAAATTACTGGTACGTGCGTCCATCAACTCTCCCCCCATACGAGCCAGGGCGCGTGTCACCAGGACGAGCACACCTCACGCACAGGCGGCTATTTGTGAATGCCAGGACATCTGTTGTCAATATCAGCGTCGCGCCAGCCAGACGACACCGATCATTGCCACGCTCAACCAGGCGGAAACCCAGAACAGATCGAGAGACGACATCAGGTAGGCCTGGTCTGTCAGTGTGCGCATGAGTACTGCGTAACTCTGCAGATCTGTGAAGCCGAACTCATGTAGCGCCTGCGTCGCGTGTTGCATCGCCGGATCCCAGATACTGGATGTGTCCGCTAACCTGTTCTGGTGCAGCGCTGCGCGCCGATCCCACATGGTCGTGGTGATTGACGCGGCAAAACCACCGGCGGTGATACGGGTGAAGTTGATGATGCCCGATGCGGAGGGAATGCGCGCAGGCTCAATGTGCTCAAGCGCAATCGCTACCAGCGCGACGAAGAAGGTGCTCATCGCAATGCCCTGCACCAGCATCGGCAGCACGAAATCTCCAAACGACGCCGTGGCCGTCAGCCTCGCGCGCATAAAATAGGACACCGCAAATGCCGCCACCGCCAGCGTGGCAAACCAGCGCGGATCCGTACGCTCCATGTAGCGCGTCACGAACGGTGTCAGCAGTATGGCGACCACACCACTCGGCGCTACGGCCAATCCGGCCCAGGTCGCGGTGTATCCGAGGTGCGTCTGCAGCCACAGCGGCAGGATTAGTACGTTGGCAAAGAACACGGCATAGCTCAGGGAAAACGCCAGCGTCGCGAGCGCAAAGGTACGCCCGCGCAACAGCGACAGATCCACCATCGGGTGATCGTCGGTGAGCTCCCAGATGATCCAGGCGACACAGCCCACCGCTGCGATCACGGCCAGGACAACGATATGCGGCGACGCGAACCAGTCGGCATCCTTGCCCGTATCGAGCATGACCTGGAGCGCGCCTACCCACACCACCAGCAGACCCAGGCCCAGCTTGTCGATCGGCAGTTTGCGCCGCTCGGTCTCGCGACCTGCCAGGCCCGTCCAGCACAGGCTTGCCGCCACCACGCCAACCGGGATATTGATCAGGAAGATCCAGCTCCAGTGATAGTTGTCGGAGATGTAGCCGCCGAGGATCGGACCCATGGCCGGTGCAACCAGCGTGGTGATCGACCAGATGCCCAGCGCCGTGGTGCGCTTGTGGGCCGGAAAGATCGAGATCAGCAGCGCTTGCGACCCCGGAATCATCGGTCCCGATACTGCGCCCTGCAGCACCCGGAACACGACCAGCACCGGGAGACTCCAGGCGATGCCGCACAGGAACGATGCCACGGTAAACAGGATTACCGAAACCACAAAGGTACGCACCGCCCCGTAGCGTTGCATCAGCCAGCCCGTCAGCGGCACCGCGACGCCATTGGACACGGCGAAGGAAGTGATGATCCACGTACCCTGGTCGGTCGTTGCGCCGAGATTGCCGGCGATGGTCGGCAGGGCCACGTTGGCTATTGAGGTGTCGAGTACCTGCATAAAGGTACCCAGGGCCAGTGCGATCGATGTAATTGCAAGCGGCGCGCCGTGCAGGGGCGCTGCTGCCGCGCGCTCGCCACTCATGACCAGGCGCTCATTGGCGGCAACTCACGGACGCGGTGCATTGGCTCTGTTCTGCGACAGGATGCGCGCCACGATACGATCGGCCTGCAGCTTCGCATCACCATCTTCAGCGCGCGTCTCTGTTGCAAGGCTGGCCGACGACATCAGTGGACCGGTCGCATCATGGATATCGATACTGACGGCGACCGAGAGTCCCACGCGCAGCGGATGGTCACGCAGCTCTTTGGCATCGAGCACTATGCGTACTGGCAGACGTTGCACGATCTTGATCCAGTTACCGGAGGCGTTTTGTGCTGGCAGCAGTGCAAACGCCGAGCCGGTTCCGGCGCCCAGCCCCTGGACCTGCCCGTGATAGCTCACGCTGCTGCCGTATATGTCAGCGGTGATCGTGGCTGGCTGGCCAACACGCACGCCTTCAAGCTGCCCCTCCTTGAAGTTTGCGTCTATCCATACGCGTTCCAGCGGTACCACGGCCATCAGCGGCGTACCGGCTGCAACGTGCTGACCAATCTGTACGGTGCGCTTCGCAACCACGCCGGAAACCGGCGCGATGAGCTGCATATGTGAAAGCGTAATCGCCGCATCGTGCACCTTGGCGATCGCTGCCAGGATATCCGGATTAGTGTCAACGGAGGTGCCTTCAACAGCCGCCTGGGCCTGCTTCAGGGCACTGTCGGTCGCACGCAATGTTGCCTGGGCGGTCGCCACCGCATCGCGCGCGTGACGCAGTTCTTCTGCCGACACCGCGCCACCCTCAGCCGACGCCTCACGATTTCTATAGTCTTCCTGTGACTGCGCCAGCCGCACACGAGCATCAGCAAGCCTGGCTTCGAATTCATCGACCTTCGAAAATTGTGCGCGTACGCTGCGTACGGTTTGCGCCAGATCGGCCTCCGCCGCCTGCATCGCGACAGTCGCGCGGGCTGGATCGAGCTCGACCAGCACCTGTCCGCGCTGCACCGATTGCGTGTCGTCGGCGTGGATCGCGAGCACCGTTGCCGGTTCGCGGCTGGTGATCGCAATCACGTCGGCAGCCACGTAGGCGTCGTCGGTCGTTGCGTAAAATCTGGCGTACAGGAACCAGTAGAGACTCCACGCGATCACACCTGTGACAACGACTGCGGCCAGCAGGGTCAACCCGCGTCGTCGCGACGAAGCCCGGCTCTTGCCCGTGGTGCCGCCCGTATCTGCCGAGCCCGATTCACTCATTGCTGTTTTCCTGACGCGAGACTACTGCCGGGTTAAATCCACCACCGAATGCGACCAGCAGCGCCACGCGCTGGGACTCGAGATCAGCGCTCAACGTAGCCGAGCGTGTTTCAGCCTCAAGCAGGGTAGTTTCTGCGTCGAGCACGTTCAGTTGCGGCCAGATCCCGTTGCGATAAAGGATCTGCGCCAGGCGGAAACTCTCCTGTGAGGCGTCCAGCGCGACACGCTGCTGGACAGACTGGTCCTGCAGGGCACGCAATTGCGTGAGCGCATCCGCAGTCTGTTTCACGGCACCAAGCACCGCGCCGTTGTAGTCCGCTACCGCAGAGTCCAGAAATGCCGTTGCGCTGGCGTAGTTCGCGCGCAGTTCACCCGCATCGAAAATCGGCAGATGAATCGCGGCCCCGCCGGCCCAGGTTCGCGCCGGTGCCTTGAACATCGAATCGAGGTCGATTGCCGACCAGCCGGCAAATGCGACGAGATTTATGTCCGGATAAAAAGCCTTGCGCGCCACCTCGCGGCCTGACGTGGCAGCATCGATGCGCGCCAGCGAGGCCTGAATATCGGCACGCCGCGCCAGCAGATCAGCCGGCAGGACTTGCGGCAGCGCAATGGCTTCTGGATCCAGTTTTGGGCGGGATATCTTCGCGTAGGAATTCGCGCCACGACCCGTTAACGCGGCAATCTGATGCTCTACCAGTTCGATCGCGCTGTTGGCACGGATATAGTCAACGCGCGCCAGCGCAAGCAATGCCTCTGCATGTTTTTGTGCGGCGCTACTCTCAAGGCCGTTCCGTACACGCGTATTGGTCAGATCCAGAATGCTTGCGCGCTGCTTCACCGTTGCTCCAGCCAGATCGCACAAGGCCCAGGCACGTGACAGATCGATATAGGCCTGCGTCACCGCACCGGCCAGTGCCAGCTGCGCGGCATCCACATCGAGCTGAATGGCTTCGGCAGACGAGCGTGCCATGGCGACCATCGCCGCCTGCTTGCCCCAGAAATCGAGTGACCAGTCGAGCTTTGCCTGAACCGTGCCGATCCACTTCGTAGAGCCGCCATAGGGCGGCGGAATGATGTAGCTTTCACTGAAGCGCTGGCGCTGTTCCTGCCCGTCGACACTGACTTGCGGATACGTCACCGCACGGCTTGCCGACAGCTCAGCCTGGGCCTGACGCATTCGCGCGAGCGCGCCAGCCAAGGTCGGACTGCCGTGCAGGGCCTCGTCGATCAGGGTATCGAGTTGTACGTCACCGAAGGCCTGCCACCAGCTGTCATCAATCGTCGGCACCTTCGCACTCGCCAGCCCGAGATCCGCGGACACCAATGGGACATCTGCTGGTTTGGTGGTCGGCGCAGACACGCAAGCCGAGAGTGCAATTACTAACAGCAGGAAACATGGGAAGTGCCTCATTTAGCCTTCCCTGTGCGCGGTTTTGACCTGCGTTGCGCAGCAGGTATCGGCTCAGCTTCCATGCGCGCCAGCAGCCGTGTGAGCAACTCGACCAGCAGGGCCGATTCGGCTGTCGTGAAGTCTGCCAGCATGTCGTTCCAGAAGCCGACGGTCCGCGGCATGAGTTCAGTGGCGATGGAACGTCCCGAGTCGGTGAGGCTCAGGTTGACGACGCGCCGGTCGCTCGCATCGCGGCAGCGGGCCACCAGGCCACGCGCCTCCAGCTGATCGACCAGTCGAGTCGTGGCGCCAGTGTCGTGGCCCAGGTGACGGGCGATATCCGAACTGGTAGACGAAATGCCGTCGCGCAGCGACATCAGCGCGATCCAGTGGGTGAACGTCAGTTCCTGGTCCGCAAACCGGGCTTCCGCATGCGGCATCGTCAGGTTATTGAGCCGCCGGATCAGGTAGCCGACTGATTTACGCGCCTTGAAAGTGTTGGTGCGGTAGTAGGGTTGGGCCACGGCACATTCCATTTACGCTGCCCGGGCAGTCTCTGCCTGGGCAGCTATCGTGTCAATGTGCTGGTGCCCCGACCACGATTCGAACGTGGGACCTTCCGCTTAGGAGGCGGACGCTCTATCCCCTGAGCTACCGGGGCTACGGTAGACGGCGGGCGCCATTCTAGCGCAAGCGCGGAAATTACCGATCGGCCCGGCCCGGCCCGGTAGCTATACTCCCGCCCCATGAAAACTCATGACGCAGTATTGATTCCCGGCGATGGCATCGGACCTGAGGTGACCGCGGCCGTACTGGGGATCCTCGACGCGGCAGGCGCGAAGTTCCGCTGGACGGAGCGGCAGGCTGGCGTGGTGTCCCTGGAACAGGAAGGCAGCGTACTGCCGGAGTCCACACTCGGCGCAATCCGCGAACAGAAGCTGGCGCTGAAGGGCCCCTGCACCACGCCGATCGGCGGTGGCTTCCAGTCGGTAAACGTACAGTTGCGCAAGGCCTTTAATCTGTATGCAGCGGTGCGGCCGGTGCGCAGCCTGCCGGGCGTCGAGACGCGCTACAAGGATGTGGACCTGGTCATCATCCGCGAGAACACCGAAGGACTCTACAGCGGCGTGGAGAACGAAGTCACGCCGGGCGTGGTGATGAGCATGAAGGTCGCCACTGAACAAGGCTGCACGCGCATTGCCCGCTGGGGCTTCCGCTATGCGATGGAACGCCAGCGGCCGAAGGTCACGGTATTCCACAAAGCCAACATCATGAAACTCACCGACGGACTGTTCCTGCGCTGCGCGCAGCAGATCCACGAAGGTGAGTATCCGGATGTCACTTATGAAACCGTGATCATCGATGCCGGCTGCATGCGGCTGGTACAGGATCCGAGACAGTTTCAGGTGCTGCTGATGGAGAATCTCTACGGCGATGTGGTCAGCGATCTCTGCGCCGGACTGGTCGGAGGCCTGGGCGTGGTTCCGGGCGCAAACATCGGTGACGACGGCGCGATTTTTGAAGCGGTACACGGCTCGGCACCGGATATTGCCGGCAAGGATATTGCCAATCCGCTGGCACTACTGATGTCAGCCGTGATGATGCTGAACTATGTCGCGGATGCTGCGCATGATCCGGCTGCTCGCACGGTCGCTGTCCGCATCCGCAAGGCCTACGACGCAGCGCTTGCTGCCGGAGAAAAGACCCGCGATCTGGGCGGCAAACTCGGTACCGCTGCCTTTGCCGATGCCGTCATCGCCCGGCTCTGAGTCGGGTACGACTAAAAACCACTCCCGCATCTGGCTGTGATCCATTAAGGTCTGCACCGCCATGACCCCGGAACGCTACCTAACGCTCAGCACGGCCCTCGCCCGCCGGCAACCCGATCTCACCGTACTCGCCGACAACGTACACAAACCGCACAACGTTGCGGCGCTGATGCGCAGCTGTGATGCGGTGGGTGTGTTCGAGATCCATGCCGTCGGTGGCGCAGCAACCTCCAGGCGCGCAGTTGGCATTTCCGGTGGCACTGCACCCTGGGTAAAAGTACGGCGGCACGCCGCTCTCGCTGAGGCTGCCTCACAGTTAAAATCAGCTGGTTTTCAGATAGTTGCCGCACATTTCTCCGATACTGCCGTGGACTACCGGCGGCCCGATTACACCCGACCGACGGCACTGTTGCTCGGCGCTGAGCTGTACGGGGTTTCTGATGAAGCGGCAGCACTTGCCGATCTGCATGCGGTATTGCCGATGCGCGGCCTGGTCGCCTCGCTCAATGTCTCGGTCGCTGCGGCGCTGTTTTTATATGAGGCGGCCCGTCAACGCGAAGCGGCCGGCATGTACACGAAGTGCCGGCTACCGCCAGCCCTCTATGCCGATACGCTATTTGAGTGGTGCTATCCGGAAATCGCGGCACTCTGCCGCGCAAGGTCAGTAGCCTATCCGCCGCTGACCTCAGAGGGTGAACTCGGCGCCAATCCGTTTACAGGTTCCGGCCGCGCACCGTAGTGCAGCCGCAGGGTCTTCACCTTGCCGTACCACGGGATACTGACGATATAGATATTGTCGTATTCACCATCACCCATCGGCGGGATCTTCTTGCTGCCCTGCAGACGTGCGACAACCTTGGGAATCAAGTCCGGCTCAGCCACCACGAGCACGACCTTGCCCTTGTACTTCCGCAGGATGCGCTTGCGCAGTGCGCGATTGTTCTGCGGATCGAACTCCTGCACAGGAAGGTTCAACTGGCGCGCCAGGGGCGCAGCGGTTTCCTGGTTCACCCGCAACGGAGAGGAAAAGATCGCGTCGACACCCTGAACCACATCGACATCACCAAGCACCCGGACCAGTTCTTCGGCGCGTAGCGCACCGGCAGGACTCAGACTCGTGTTCGCGTCCACGAACATTGGCGCATCAGCGTGGCGCACGAAGATAACCGTGGTCGTTGCCTGGGATTCGAAAAAGAACGCCAGCCCTAGCGCAAACACCATGAAGGCGGATATTACCCCTGCCCGTCGCCGGCGCTTGCGACGTTGCCGTGGATCCATGAATCGCGCTCCCTGTCAGTACCGCCGGAAGTACCGTAGCCGCGTCAGCGTTTGCGGCCAGCCTGGTATTCAGCCTCGGTAATGGTCGTTACCTGGCCTTCTGGCAGACTCACCCAGGTGTCGGAGGAATCATCCAGAAACTCGACGACACCGCGAGCTTCACGCTCAATCTGCTGGGTGAAATAGACTTTTCCTGAATACGGATCGGCGACCTGATAGTAGCCACCCATGCCCATGACATGCGGAACCGAACAAGCCGTCAGGGCGAGGCAGATTGCCGCACCCAGCCCAATGCACTTCGAACGAGAGATCGACATAAGCTGGTATCGGCTCCATGGTTGAAACGGACAATCGCACAGCAACTGGCGGAGAGGGAGGGATTCGAACCCCCGGAACCTTGCGGTTCAACGGTTTTCAAGACCGCCGCATTCGACCGCTCTGCCACCTCTCCGGCGCCTGCCCGGGATTGTCACCACCCGGCGAACGACATTCAAGCGCTGCCGTGCGATATCACCGAAATCCGGGTGAGGTGCGGGAACCTTTCTGCACCTGAATTGCCTGAATCAATGAGATTAGTCAGGTAGGATAGATCTCAATAGCGCCGTCACAGTGAGGATATACATGAACGACCGTCAATTGCGTCCCGTACCAGCCAACCAGGGCAACTCGTCATATGGCGGAGCGCGCGAGTCTGCGCTGGCCACCAACCGCGTGCTGCGCAATACCTATCTGCTGCTGTCAGCCACCTTGATTTTCAGTGCCGCGATGGCCGGACTGGCGATGGCGATGGGCATGCCGTATCTGGGCCCGATTGTCACACTGGTCGGCTACTTTGGCCTGCTGTTTCTGACCTACAAGCTGAAGAACTCGGCAGCAGGTATCGCCGCGGTCTTTGCACTGACCGGTTTCATGGGCCTGACCCTTGGGCCGATACTGAGTATGTATGTGAAGTCGGTGCCGAACGGTGGCGAACTCATCATGACGAGTCTCGGCATCACCGGTCTGCTGTTTGCGGGTCTGAGCGCCTATGTGCTGAAGACCGGCCGCGACATGAGCTTCATGGGCGGCTTCCTGACTGTCGGCATGTTCGGACTGCTAGGCGTAATCGTGGTCGGGCTGTTCGTCGACCTGTCAGCCTTCCAGATGGTGATCTCGGCGGGCATCGTGCTGCTGATGGCCGGCTACATCCTCTATGAAACCAGCGCCATCATTCACGGTGGGCAGACCAACTACATCCTGGCGACCATCAGCCTCTACGTCAGCCTGTACAACATCTTCCTGAACCTGCTGATGCTGCTCGGTGGTAATCGCAACTGACACTGCCTGAACGCGCAGACTGATCGCTCTGCGACGGGCCTCATCTGAGGATGAGGCCCGTCGCAGCAGCTACGAAGGCCCACTGCGCGGCATACTCATCCACCAGCTTCGATACCGAAGCGCCGGCACCGTGACCGGCACGCGTTTCGATACGAATCAACACCGGTCGCTCACAACCCTTCACACCTGACTGGGCGGCCTGCAGTGCTGCTGCATATTTGTAGCTGTGCCAGGCAACCACGCGATCGTCATTGGCGTCTGCCTGAATGAGCACCGGCGGATAGCAGTAACCCTCACGGATATTGTGATAAGGCGACCAGGCACGCAGCGCCGCAAACTCGACCGGGTCATCGCTGAGTCCGAAGTCGCTGGCCCACTTGCGTGCATTGAGGCTGGCGGTCTGATAACGCAGCATGTCGAGTACACCGACCGCCGGCACGGCAGCAGCGAACAGTTCCGGCCGCTGGTTCAGGACTGCGCCAACCAGTGAGCCGCCGTTACTGCCGCCCCAGATAGCCAGATGGGGCGGCGAAGTCACGCCATTGGCGATCAGCCACTCCGCAGCAGCGATGAAATCATCAAAGACGTTCTGCTTGTTGAGCTTTGTGCCGGCCAGATGCCAGGCCTCACCGTATTCGCCGCCACCACGCAGGTTGGCTTGCGCATAGATGCCACCTGCTTCGATCCAGGCTATGCGGGCCGCAGAAAAGGCTGGCATCAGCGAGACATTGAAACCGCCGTAGCCATAGAGCACGGTCGGCTGCGGTCCGTCCAGCAGCAGGTCCTTGCGATGCACGATAGACATGGGCACGCGGGTACCATCCCGACTGGTGTAGAACACCTGTCGGGTCGTGAAGCGTTCGGGATCGATATCCGGGCGACTTTGTTGTAGAGGGGTGGTGGCACCAGTAGCTGTATTCAGCCGCCAGGTCGCCCGCGGCGTCGTGAAATCCGTATAGGTGTAGAAGGTTTCCGGATCTTCAGGCGTACCGGGAAAACCTGCCACACTGCCCTGCCCCGACAACTGCACATTGGCTGCCGGCTCACCGTTCAGTTTGAACAGGCGAAGCTCCGCATGTGCATCCTGCACGTACTCGATCACGAGTCGTCCGCCGATCAGTGCCGCCGAAGCGATCGCCGCCAATCCTTCGGGCACTACTTCGCGCCAGTTACCCAGCTCTGGCGCACTCAACGACACGGCAATGATCCGGCCCAGCGGCGCCGATTGCGTAGTCAGGAAGTAGAAGTCTTCACCCTCGGCACCGAGGAAGTCATAGCGGCCATCCCAGCGATCGAGCAGCCGGATCACCGCGCTGCTGCCCTGCGGTTCATCGAGGCGCTGATAGTAAACGCCATTCGTCACATAACCGTCTTCAACGCTGATGATCAGGAAACGGCCATCGGCTGTCACTTGAGCATAGGGGTCGCGTGTCGGATGATCGGTGATCGCGTAGATCCGCCGGTCCGCTGCTTGTGCGGTGCCGAGCCGGTGGTAGTAGACGGAAACCTGCTGGCTGTCGTCGTAAAGGGGTTCGCCACCTGACCCTGCATCCAGCGGGTAACGGCTGTAGTAGAAACCGGATCCGTCGCGTGACCAGCTGACCGGTGTGAATTTGGTGCCGACGATGGCATCTTCGCTATCGCGCCCGCTCGCTGTGTCGCGCACATGCCAGGTCTTCCAGTCACTGCCGCCATCTGACAGGCTGTAGGCCACCAGGCTGCCATCGGGGCTCAGCTTGAATTCACCCAGCGACACTGTGCCATCGGCATTGAAGCTGGCCGGATCGATCAGCACCGTGCCGGCTTCTGCGGGATCACGCGTGATACGCAGCACGTCCTGCTCTGCCTGGCCCGGATTCCAGGTCGAGGCATACACCCCGTTCTCACGATCAGGCAGGCCCCTGCGCTCATGATCTAGCAGCGCACGCAAGCGGGTTGCAAAGTGCGTGCGCGCAGGAAGCGCGGCGATGTACCGCTCGGTGAGCTGATTCTGTGCTGCGACCCAGGTCTGGACTTCAGCAGAACCAGAGTCTTCCATCCAGCGCCAGGGATCAGCGACCGCTACGCCATGGTAGATATCGATCTGCTCAACACGACGTGCGGCCGGATATGACAAGTTTGGCAAATCCACAGCTGATAACTGCATGGCACTCAGCGCGACGACGCCAAACCAGCCGAGCAAACCGCCAAAATCTCCCACTGCGAAGCCAGTGCCAGGACGGGCATGCTGCCGCCCAGTCCGATTCAAGGCGTGCCGGCCGGCAGGCTATCCACGCCACCCATATAAGGTAGCAGCACATCAGGAACCCTGATGCTGCCGTCCTTGTTCTGATAGTTCTCCATGACTGCGACCAGCGCCCGGCCGGCAGCCACACCTGACCCGTTCAGGGTATGCACCAGTTCCGGTTTTCCGGTATCCGGATTGCGCCAGCGTGCGCCCATGCGCCGCGCCTGGAAGTCACCGCAATTGCTGCAGGAGGAAATCTCGCGGTACTTGTTCTGTCCCGGCAGCCAGACCTCAAGATCGTAGGTCTGTGCGGAACCGAAACCGATATCGCCGGCGCACAAAGCGACCACCCGGTACGGCAACTCGAGCTTCTGCAGGATCGCTTCGGCATGTCCGGTCAGGGCTTCCAGTGCCGCAGCAGAATCGGCCGGTCGCACGATATGCACCAGCTCGACCTTTTCGAACTGGTGCTGACGGATCATGCCGCGCGTGTCCTTGCCGTATGAGCCCGCCTCGGAACGGAAACAGGGCGTGTGTGCCGCGTAACGCAGCGGCAATTCGCGGGCCTCGGCAATCCGGTCGCGCATAAGGTTGGTGACTGGCACTTCCGCCGTCGGGATCAGGAAGAGTTCTGTCTCACCGCTCACCGCAAACAGGTCGGCCGCAAATTTGGGCAACTGCCCGGTACCCTGCAGCGCGCTGCGATTGACCAGATACGGCACATAGACTTCGGTGTAGGCGTGATCCTGCGTGTGGGTATTGAGCATGAACTGGATCAGCGCCCGGTGCAGGCGTGCGAGCGGGCCACGCATCACGGCAAAGCGCGCGCCGGAAATCTGGCCGGCGGCATCAAAGTCGAGCAGCCCGCTGCCATTACCGAGATCGACATGGTCGCGCGGCTGATAATCAAATTCACGCGGAGTGCCCCAGCGACGCACTTCGATATTGGCGCTCTCGTCACGTCCGTCCGGCACACTGGGCAGCAGCAGATTGGGCAGACCGAGCTGCAGGTCGGTGAGCTGTTGCTGCAAGACTTCCAGCTCCCCCTCGGCTGCTGCCAGCTCGTCACCAAGCTGCTTCACCGTCGCCATCAATGCCGAGGCATCCGCGCCCGCAGCCTTGAGTTTGCCGATCTCCTTTGAGCGCACATTGCGTTCATTGCGTGACTGCTCGACCTGCACCTGCAGCACCTTGCGCTGCTCTTCGATGTTCTGGAACGCAGCGACATCGAGGCTGAAGCCGCGACGGGCGAGATTGGCGCGGACCGCTTCAGGGTCCGTACGCAGGAGGCGGGGGTCGAGCATGGTTGTGATCCGGTTTCTGCAGGCTGGAAGTCTGTGCAGTTTACACCGCAGCCTGCTATACGAGGCCGACTTCAGCGCTTCGCCGGTACCTTTCGGGCTGCCAGATTGCGCGCCCTGAAGCTCGCGAGCTTCTCGGCAATCCTGATCTCAAGCCCGCGATCGACCGGTGCATAGTAGCTGCGCTGACCGAGTCCCTCGGGAAAATAGCTGGCACCGGCGGCAAATGCGTCGGGCTCATCGTGCGCGTAGCGATAGCCCTTGCCATGACCAAGTTCGCGCATCAGCGCAGTCGGCGCATTGCGTAATTCCATCGGCACTTCCAGGCTGCCGTGCGTCCGGACATCGGCTCTCGCCGCCTGCCAGGCGCCGTACACCGCGTTGCTCTTTGCCGCACAGGCCAGGAACACCACGGCTTGCGCCAGCGCCAGCTCTCCCTCCGGACTGCCGAGACGTTCGTAAGCCTGCCAGGCTTCGAGGGCCAGCGTGAGACCGCGAGGGTCTGCATTACCGATGTCTTCACTGGCCATGCGCACGATACGACGGGCCACGTACGCAGGATCGCAACCGCCATCGAGCATACGTGCCAGCCAGTAGAGCGAGGCATCAGGGTCAGAGCCGCGCACGGATTTGTGCAGCGCCGAGATCTGCTCATAGAACACATCGCCCTGACGATCGA
This sequence comes from Gammaproteobacteria bacterium, assembly GCA_049290495.1. Lineage (GTDB taxonomy): Bacteria > Pseudomonadota > Gammaproteobacteria > Steroidobacterales > SHZI01. The sequence goes on from JBATNV010000099.1 coordinate 68,399, forward strand.
AGCGACGATAACTGCCGGCCAGTACCGCTGCCAGGACGTCCGGCGTCAGCATCACTGCGGCGCCATCGCCTGTCTGTGCAACAGCGAGATCTGCAGCCAGTTCGAGCAGATTGAGCGCGCGACGCGCATCACCATCAGCACCCTGTGCAATCTGCAGGAGTTCCGCATCAGCTGCGATCAGACCGGTTGCGCCGAGTCCCCGCTGCGTGTCCTCCAAAGCCCTGCGCAGGATCGTCAGCAAATCTGTGTCGGACAACGGTACCAGCACGCAAACACGCGCGCGCGACAGGAGCGCATTGTTGAGGGCAAAAGACGGGTTTTCGGTCGTCGCACCGATGAAGGTCAGCGTGCCGTCTTCGACGTAGGGCAGAAAGGCATCCTGCTGTGCCTTGTTGAAACGATGTACCTCATCCAGGAACAGCACGGTGGGTTGGCTACGGTCGGCCTGCGCAAGTGCCACCGCCTCACGCACATCCTTGACGCCTGCCATCACCGCAGAAAGGGCGACAAAGCGCGCGGCACTGGTCGCTGCGATCAAGCGCGCGATCGTGGTCTTGCCCGTGCCCGGAGGTCCCCAGAGGATGAGCGAGTGCAGCGACTTCGACGAATCAGCTGCCCCGGTTGCCAGCAGGTATGCGAGCGGCCTTCCAGCGCCAAGCAGCTGCGACTGCCCGGCCACCTCAGCGAGGCTGCGCGGGCGCATCCGGTCGGCCAGCGGTCGCCAGCCTGAATCCGTGCCGGGAGACGGATCGCTCAGCGCTTGTCGTTTGCCCGCCATGATCGAAGGCCTGACTCCAGCCATACGCACCAACGCCGCAGACCGGCGATAGCAAGAATCCAGCCTAGCAGAATGCCGGCAATATCAGCGCCGACATCCAGCAGTTCGGGCTGGCGCGATACGGTAAGGCTCTGCAGCAATTCGATCAGCACGCCGTAGGCCACCAGACAGATCGCCAGCATCGGCAGGCGCCGCATCTCGATGACACCGGAAAACCAGATCATCAGCGCCATGAAGGCCAGCGCATGGGTAGTCTTGTCGTTGTAACTGAGCGGCAATTGGGGTGGATCAGGCATCAGGGCAAGAACCAGGATGGCTGCCAGTAACAGACTGCCGAGCAGCGCCCAGAGGTGCGCATGGCGCAGCGGCAGCAGCAGGGAAATCACAGCGCGCTGTCGTCGATGACATCCGCGCCGGGGGGGACGTCGAAATGGAAGCTTTTATCATCCAGTCGCGGATTGATCTCGACGCGGGAGAACTCCAGCTGCGTCTGCTGACCGAGCCGGTCGTCGAGTTCCAGATTCACCAGCCTCGGCCCCTCAAAACCGAGCCGTACAGCAGAAAAATCTGCGTCGGTCGCTTTCGGCACCAGAGAGACCCACTGCAGTCCATCGGCTTGCCATGACTTGCTGACATCGAAACGCTCCAGCACATTCTGTTTTCCGGTCAGCAGCGCGGCCGGTGTATCGCCGATCCCGGCGTTCAACTGCCGGATGATGACCTGCTCCAGATCGGCTTCATACAGCCAGAGCTTCGTCCCGTCGGCCACGATCACCCGCGCATAGGGCTGCTGATAATCCCACCGAAACCGTCCAGGGCGCTGCATTAGAACCTGGCCTCTGGAATCCTCAACGACCTGCTGGCGTGAGTCGACGACGCGCTGCCGAAAATCAGCGCGCAGGCTTGTGACTCCGGTCAGGAAATTACGCAGGCGCTGCAGGCCCGGATCTTCAGCGCTGCTCGCAGCGCCAGCGTTGCCGACAGTACAGGCAAGCACACACAACAGGAAGATGGTCCGGATCATGCGCCAGAAAGCCCGTCAGTCTTCCGCTGGCGGCGGCGCCAGGACTTCCCGAAACCCGTTGGACTGCAGCGAACCAACCAGGCCCGCTGCTTCCATTGTCTCGACGAGCCTGGCTGCCCGGTTGTAACCGATCTTCAGGCGCCGCTGTATGCCAGAAACCGAGGCGCGCCGCGTCTCGGTAACGATCTTTACGGCCTGATCGTAGAGCGCATCGGCTTCGCCATCGGCTTCCATCGTGGTAGCCGCTTCACCGGAGAGGCCCGGGATCGCCATCGCCGGACCTTCGGTGATCTCATCCACGTAAACCGGCGCACCACTGCCCTTGAGCGCAGAGACCACCCGGTGCACTTCCTGATCCGAAACAAAGGCCCCGTGTACGCGCAGCGGCATACCGGTACCGGGCGGCAGAAACAGCATGTCACCGTGACCCAGCAGGGACTCGGCACCACTCTGGTCAAGAATCGTGCGCGAGTCGACTTTTGCCGAAACCTGGAAAGCGATACGCGTGGGAATATTTGCCTTGATGAGTCCGGTGATGACGTCTACCGAAGGCCGTTGCGTCGCGATGATCATGTGCATGCCGGAAGCACGTGCCTTTTGTGCGAGCCGTGTAATCAGCTCTTCAACCTTCTTGCCGACGACCATCATCATGTCGGCGAGTTCATCGATGATCACCACGATCTGCGGCAGCGTGGTCAGAACCGGTACCGAACCGTCCATCATCGGTTTCGGCGCAAACTCGGTACCAACCAGCGGGTCAGGAATCGGCTCACCCTTGTCGGCGGCCTGCGTCACCTTGCGGTTGAAACCGGAGAGGTTGCGAACGCCGAGCGCCGCCATCAGCCGATAGCGGCGTTCCATCTCGGCCACGCACCAGCGCAGCGCATTGGCGGCCTCTTTCATATCCGTCACGACCGGCGCCAGCAGATGCGGAATGCCCTCATAGACCGACAGTTCGAGCATCTTCGGATCGATCATGATCATGCGCACATCGGCAGGACGAGCCTTGTAGAGCAGACTCAGCACCATTGCATTGATGCCCACCGACTTACCCGAACCGGTGGTGCCCGCAATCATCAGATGCGGCATACGCTGCAGATCAGCGACTACCGACTTGCCGCCGATATCCTTGCCGAGTGCAAGCGTTAGCGGGGAAGCCATTTCCTCATAGGCCTGTGAACGCAGGATTTCACCGAGTGTGACGATCTCACGGGTCTCGTTGGGAATTTCGAGACCGACCGTCGACTTGCCCGGAATGACCTCAACGACCCGAACGCTGATTGCAGAGAGCGATCGCGCCAGATCCTTGGAGAGATTACTGATCTGGCTGACTTTTACACCCGGTGCCGGCGCCAGCTCGAAACGCGTCACGATCGGACCAGGCTGAACCGCGACAACCTCTACTTCAACACCGAAGTCCTTCAGCTTGAGCTCTACCAGCCGCGACATCGCTTCGAGCGACTCCCTGGAATAGCCGGGCGGCTGCTCCGGTGGCGCGTCAAGCAGCGACAATGCCGGCAACTCACCTGGCACAGCAGCAACATCAAACAGCGGTACCTGTCGCTCTTTCTGGGCGCGCACGCTGGGCACCGCGGGGATCAGCACTGGCTCGATACGCGGCGGCACTTTCTTCTCTACCTTCCGGCGCTCCTTGCGCACCGTCTCCTGCCGTTCCTCCTGCGCGCGCTGCCCTTCGCTCCGGTTGCGGAAATCGGTAATCAGCTGACGACCCCGGTCGATGCCATCGAGCACGGTCTTGCCAACCCGATCCATCACCGCAAGCCAGGACAGACCCGTAAACAGGGAAATCGCCGCGAGCCAGACTGCCAGCAAGAGCAGCGTTGCGCCGAGCGGGCCAAGCCCCGCCTCCAGTCCACGGCCGAGCAGCTCACCGAATCCGCCGCCAGCGCTTACGGGCAGATCGCCCCCGGCAAAATGTAGCGTCGCGAGAGCACAGCTGCTGGCCAGCGTCAGTACGAAACCGGCAACACGCGTCAGCAGCAGCGTACGATCAATGGGCTCGGGGCTGGTGCGTGCAGTGAATATGATCCACCCGGCGAGCATCACCATGGCCGGAAACAGCACGGCCGGCGCGCCAAAGAGGCTGAATGCCACATCGGCAAACCACGCGCCAACGGCGCCAATCTGGTTGTGCAGCGCTGCGTTACGGCCGGTATGACTGAAGCCAGGGTCCTGGCTGCTGTAACTGAGCAGCGCCACCAGCATGATCAGCGCAATGGCACCGAGCACCCACAGCGCAGCCTCGCGCATGACGCGCGTCAACGGCGCAGCCACACCACGGTTTTCGAGTCCGATTGCTCTGGACGCGCCCGATCCCAACTCTTTACCCAGCTTCTTTATTGCGACAACAACTGCCTGCCCGTCAAGCAGTTAGCGATCCGGATGATAGCAGCACACGGGTTCGGCGCAAGCTGCTACCAGGAGCCACGAAGTAAGCGCCAGCCTTTTGCCGCAACGACACGGCTTCGCCTAAACTGCCAGGATGACAAACACAAGACATGCCCGACTGGTGATCCTCGGTTCCGGACCGGCCGGCTACAGTGCTGCCGTTTATGCGGCACGCGCGAACCTCAAGCCGCTGCTCATCACGGGTATCGAACAAGGCGGTCAGCTGATGACGACCACCGAAGTCGACAACTGGCCCGGTGGCCGCGAGGGCCTGCAGGGGCCCGAGTTGATGGAGCAGCTGCGAGAGCACGCCGCACGGCTTGATGTGGAAATGGTCAGCGACCAGATTGTGACAGCAGATCTCGGCCAACGACCCTTCGTCCTGCAGGGCGGCTCGCAGACCTACAGCTGCGACGCACTGATCATCGCGACTGGCGCATCGGCACGTTACCTGGGTCTGCCTTCGGAGCAGCAGTTTCGCGGCAAGGGCGTGTCAGCGTGTGCAACCTGCGATGGGTTTTTTTATCGCAAACAGCGCGTCGCTGTCATCGGTGGCGGCAATACCGCTGCCGAGGAAGCGCTGTACCTGTCGAACCTGGCTGCACACGTCACGCTGATCCATCGACGCGACCAACTCAGGGCGGAAAAGATGCTGCAGGACAAACTCCTGGCGAGGACGCGAGACGGCGGCAATATCACCGTCATCTGGGAACATGAGGTAGACGCAGTGGTCGGTAACGACAGCGGCGTGACAGGATTGCGACTCCGACCAGTGAATAAGACCCAGCCAGAACTCACTATCGATGTCACCGGGGTTTTCATCGCCATCGGACATGTGCCCAATACCGGAATCTTCAGCGGACAGCTTGAGCTGGACCACGGCTATATCGTGGTGCGGAACGGCCGCAGCGGTGGCATGACAGCAACCAGCATCTCCGGCGTGTTCGCAGCGGGCGATGTTGCCGACAGCATCTATCGGCAGGCAATCACCTCAGCCGGCTCGGGCTGCATGGCTGCTCTGGATGCCGAAAAATTCCTCGACAGCATGGCTCAGTGAACGACAGGTGCAAATCGAAAGCGCCGCCAGCATCGCGGAAATTCCGGCGGCCAGCTGGAATCGCCTGCACGGCACACACTACCCTTTCCTGCGTCATGAGTACCTGCTCGCCCTCGAAGCCTCCGGCTGTGTCTGCAGCGCAACTGGCTGGACGCCCTGCCACCTGATAGTGCGCAATGGCCAGGGGATGCTGGTCGGGGCAATGCCCCTGTATCGCAAAACCAACTCCTTCGGTGAGTTTGTCTTCGACTGGGCCTGGGCCGATGCCTACCGGCGTTCGGGTTTGAATTACTACCCGAAGCTTGTTTCGTCTGTACCCTATACGCCAGCGACCAGCACGCGCCTCCTTTACGCACCCGGCGAAAACCAGACGGAAATCACCCGGTTGCTGCTGGATTCGGCCCTGGCGCTGACGCGACAGTCGGGTGCCTCTTCCCTGCACCTGCTGTTTCCCGATCCAGCGGAAATGGCGCTACTCAGCGCTGCCGGCATGATGTTGCGCAAGGACTGCCAGTTTCACTGGCATAACCGGGACTACACCAGTTTCGATGATTTCCTCGGCACTTTCACGGCCGAGAAACGCAAGAAAACCAGACGCGAGCGTCGACGTGTCGCTGAGGCCGGAATCAGTTTTGAACATCTGAGCGGCCACGACATAAACCCCGGCCTGTGGAAACAATTAATGCCGCTGTATGCCAGCACGTTTCTGTATCGCGGTCGTAGTCCCTATCTGAATGAAGATTTCTTCCTGCGTATCGGGGCAAGCCTGCCTGATCAGCTGCTCGTCATCCTCGCCCGGCAGCACGGCGAGCCGGTCGCAACGGCCATCTGCTACCGCAGTGCAGATACGCTTTATGGCCGTTACTGGGGAAGCACCGGCAACTTCCACAGCCTGCACTTTGAAACCTGCTACTACCAGGGCATCGACTACTGCATCGCCCACGGGCTGCGCAGCTTCGAGCCCGGCACCCAGGGCGAGCACAAGCTCGCACGTGGATTTGCACCTACGGAAACCTGGTCAGCGCACTGGCTGTCACACCCGCAGTTTGCCGCAGCCGTCGACAACTACCTCGAGCGTGAGCGTGCGCATATCGATGAATATATGGACAGCGCCCGTGCTCACGTACCCTTTCGCAAAGACCTGAGCTGATTGCCTGGATGGACTGCAGATGCCACGCCTGACGCTCCTGCGGCCTGAAGATCCGCCGGAGCACTTTCCCGATCCGGGGCAGGCACTGGAGAGCCCGAACGGACTGCTGGCACTAGGCGGCGACCTGTCACCCGGGCGGCTGCTGGCGGCCTACCGGCGAGGCATCTTTCCCTGGTACGAACACGGACAGCCCATCATGTGGTGGTCGCCGGATCCGCGCGCCATCCTGTTGCCCGATGAACTGCATATATCGCGCAGCCTGCGCCGCACCCTGCGCAGCGGGCGTTATACGGTATCTGCCGACCACGACTTTGGCGGCGTCATTACGGCCTGCGCCGAAACACGCGCCGTGCAGGGCACCTGGATCACGGCCGAAATGCGCGCCGCCTATCGGCAACTCCACGAACTCGGTCATGCCCACTCCGTTGAAACCTGGCTTGGAGACCGGCTGGTCGGCGGCATTTACGGAATCGCCATAGGCCAGGTGTTCTTCGGTGAATCGATGTTCAGCACCGAGACTGACGCCTCCAAAGTCGCGCTGGTCGCACTCATGGTACAGCTCGCCGGACGCGGCTTCGGCCTGCTCGACTGCCAGGTCGAGACCGGGCACCTGAACTCGCTGGGCAGCAGGCTGATTGCGCGCACGGAGTTTCTCGGTACGGTCGGAAGACTGACCGCATCACCAGAGGGGGAAGCCAGCTGGCGCTCCGGACCAGAGCCCACCCAGGCGCTGGCTGCGTGCGGAAATCCACGCGTTCGCTTGCGCGCTAAAGCCACTTAGACCACAATCCGCGGCTTCCTGCCGGAGCACCCATGCCTAAAGAAGATGCCATAACGATGGAAGGTCTCGTCACCGAGACCCTGCCAAACACCACATTCCGGGTCAAACTCGAGAACGGACACGTGGTGATCGCGCACATCTCTGGAAAGATGCGCAAGAACTACATCCGCATACTCACAGGCGACAAGGTCACGGTTGAGCTGACCCCCTACGACCTGTCCAAGGCACGCATCACCTTCCGCGCACGCTGACTCCCGGCTTCACACCGGCACCGGATCAGGCCGGATCGGGCATATGCTCAAGGCTGCGTGTCGCCAGTGTGGTGATCAGCGTCAGGGCACCCGCAGTGTCGAGCGTCACCCGCACATGTCCGCCCTTGGTGAGATCACCGAACAGCAACTCCTCGGCGAGCGGCCGCTTTATCTGCTCCTGAATCACCCTGGCCATCGGCCGTGCGCCCATCTTCGGGTCATAGCCCTTGTCGGCAATCCACTGACGTGCGGCTGGTTCAAGCTCAATGGTGACTGAATTCTTGTCGAGCTGGGCTTCAAGCTCCATGATGAGCTTGTCGACCACACGCAGAACGGCATCCGGCCCCAGCGGTGCAAACTGGATGATGGCATCGAGCCGGTTGCGAAACTCAGGACTGAACATCCGGTTGATGATCGACATGCCGTCCGTGCTGTTGTCCTGGTTAGTGAATCCCATCGATGGCCGGCTCATCTCTTGCGCGCCGGCGTTGGTGGTCATCACCAGGGTCACATTGCGAAAATCCGCCTTGCGCCCGTTGTTGTCGGTCAGCGTGCCGTGATCCATGACCTGCAGCAGCAGGTTAAATACTTCCGGATGCGCCTTTTCGATTTCATCGAGCAGCAAGACCGCGTGCGGATGCTTGTTGATTGCCTCAGTGAGCAGACCGCCCTGATCGAAACCAACATATCCGGGCGGCGCACCGATCAGCCGTGACACGGTATGGCGCTCCATGTACTCCGACATGTCGAAACGAATCAGCTCGATACCCAGACAATGAGCGAGCTGTCGGGTTACCTCGGTCTTGCCGACGCCCGTCGGCCCGGCAAACAGGAACGCACCGACCGGCTTTTCTGGCTCACGCAGCCCCGAGCGGGCGAGCTTGATGGCTGAGGCCAGGGCCGTCACCGCGTTGTCCTGGCCGAAGATCACGAGCTTGAGATCACGTTCCAGATTACGCAGCTGATCGCGATCAGATGCCGAAACATTCTTGGGCGGGATTCGCGCCATCTTGGCAATCACATTTTCGATCTGTGGCACGTCAACCACGCTGGTACGCGTTGCTGCTGGCTCCAGCCGTACGCTGGCTCCCGCCTCATCGATAACGTCGATCGCCTTGTCCGGGAGCTGCCGCTCGTTGATGAAACGGTCCGACAACTCGACTGCCGCGACGATGGCCGCGTCGGTATAGGTGACCTTGTGATGCTCCTCGAAGCGGGACTTCAGTCCCTGCAATATCTCTATGCTCTGGGGAACAGTGGGCTCGACGATGTCGATCTTCTGAAACCTGCGCGCGAGCGCGTGATCTTTCTCGAACACGCCGCGATATTCCCGGTAGGTTGTAGAACCAATACAGCGGAGTTCGCCGCTTGAGAGGACCGGCTTGATCAGGTTGGAGGCATCCAGCACTCCACCGGAGGCTGCGCCGGCCCCGATCACCGTATGTACTTCGTCAATAAACAGGATCGCACCCGGGTCTTTGGCCAAATCCTTTATTACGGCCTTGAAGCGCTTCTCGAAATCACCCCGATACTTGGTACCCGCCAGCAGCGCGCCCATGTCGAGCGCGTAGATCGTGCAACCGGACAGCACCTCGGGTACCTGGCCGTCGACGATCATCTTCGCCAGGCCCTCGGCGATAGCCGTCTTGCCGACACCAGCTTCGCCGACATAGAGCGGATTGTTCTTGCGGCGCCGACAGAGCACCTGGATGGTGCGCTCGATTTCCATCTCACGGCCGATCAGCGGATCAATCTTGCCTTCCCGTGCCCGGCGGTTGAGGTTGGTGGCGTAGTTGTCGAGCGCACTGCCCTCGCCTTCCGGATCTTCGCCGTCAGCAGACGGGTTCTTGGGCTGCGCCTGGTCCTCACGCAACTTTGACAAGCCATGGGAAATAAAATTGACAATATCCAGTCGGGTGACCTCCTGGAGCCCCAGCAGATAAACCGCATGGGACTGCTTCTCGCCAAAAATTGCGACGAGAATATTCTCGCCGCGGACTTCTTTCTTGCCACTGGACTGCACATGAAACACAGCACGCTGCAGCACCCTCTGGAAACCCAGCGTCGGCTGCACATCCAGATCGCTGCCTTCGGCAATCCGCGGGGTTGATTCCTCAATGAACTGTTCCAGATCGCGGCACAGGCGCGCCATGTCCGCACCGCAGCCCTTGAGGATTTCACTGACCGAAGGCACCGCCGCCACCGCCAACAGCAGATGCTCAACCGTCATGTACTCGTGACGGCGTGTACGCGCCTGCTGGAATGCTTCATTCAGGCAGACTTCAAGTTCATTACTCAACATGATGATTCAGGTCTCCTCAAGCGTGCAGAGTAATGGATGCTGATGCTGCTGGGCGTAGGCACCGACCTGGGCAACCTTGGTCTCCGCGATCTCATAAGTAAATACACCACAGATTCCCTTGCCCCGCGTATGCACTTCGAGCATGACCCTGGTAGCCTTCTGGCGGTCCATGGCAAAAATACGCTCCAGAACATCCACTACGAATTCCATCGGCGTGTAGTCGTCGTTCAGCAGCAACACCCGGTATAGCGGCGGGCGCTTTATTTTCGGCCGCGCTTCCTCGACAGCGAGGCCTCGTCCGTCGTCCGCCCGCCGGCGGAAATCCTTGTCGCCAAAGTCGTTGTCACCAGGCTCGTTCATTATTGAGGTCGTCTTTCTCAGCAAAACCTTGAGTGTTCAGGATACCGTTTTATTCGTACGCAGCCAGTAGATCGGATTTTCGCGAAGACGCCCACGAAAGCACTGCGGCACGACGCCAATCCGGTCGCATTCCGTAGACCAGGCGGTTGCATTATTTGCGTACTCGCCTCACAGTAAAAGATTATGCTCAATCTCCATGACTTTACGGGGCTTTTTGCCTCTGTCCGGATACATTACATGACCGGGAACGGGCCGGACCAGACAACATGGTGAACATACAGGCGACACTCAGTCGTTGGAGCAGTCAAAGCCCGGCACAGTTCACTGCGGTGACCATCGAGCGTCTGCCAGCATGGCTATCATTTCTTGCTGTGCTGCTGCTCGGCTATTACCTGGCGAGGCTGATCTGGCTGTTCTACCCGGTATCTGAAAATCCTCCCTGGCAGCCGCCAGCCCTTTTGCAGTCTGCATCGCCAGTAGCGGTCAGCCAGAGCGACTACGCAAGCATCGGTGCCGCACACCTGTTCGGCGAGGTCTCTCGCGACGTGCCGCTAATCAGCGGCGATGCGGCGTTGACCGCACCAGACACCGGTCTCAGCCTGCAATTGCGTGCAACGATCACCGCTGACGATCCCAAAGTAGCCCATGCGATCATTGCCGACAGCAGCGGCACCGAAAAAGTGTACTTTGCCGAGATGCCCGTCCCCGGCGGGGCAACGCTACAGAAAATCCAGCCAGAGCTGGTCATCCTTAGCCGCGCAGGACAGCTTGAGGTGCTGCGACTGCCCCGGGCCACCGGGACTGCCGCCGGCAGACCGACGCCGGCACCGGCAATGAACACGCCGCGCTTCCCTGCCGTACAGGCTGATGTCGAGGAGTTTGTCGCGCAGAATACGGCCGGCTTCCTGGACGTGGTTCGGCCACAGCCTTTCATGCCGAACGGGCAGTTGAAGGGCTATCGGATCTATCCGGGACCAAATCGTCAGCAGTTTGCAGCGCTGGGCTTGCGGGCCGGCGATCTCATCACGGAAATCAATGGTGTAGTCTTGAATAATCCGGCCCAGGGAACAGAAGTATTCCGCAGTCTCGGCGGTGCCACCCAGGTAACAGTCACGCTGGAACGCGACGGCCAGCCTCAGGTTCTGTCGCTGAATATGGATCAAGTCAGTCCGGCCGGCGGAGCCACCCAGTGATGTGCAACAGATATCCAGCGGCACGCAGCCCATTGTTCGCTGTGCTCGCACTGCTACTCTGCCTTTTGGACGCTGGTCAGTTGCGGGCGGCAACCGGCACCACCATTACCCCCAATTATAAAGATGCCGATATCCGTCAGGTTATCGAGGCAGTCGGCGAGGTGACGGGCAAGAATTTCATTCTTGACCCCCGGGTCAAGGCACAGGTCACCATGCTGTCGGTGACGCCGATGAGTCCGGATGCGTTTTACGAAGCATTCTTGTCGATACTCTCGGTCTATGGTTTCGTGGCCGTGCCGGCAGGCGACGTCATCAAGATCCTGCCGGATGCCAACGCCCGGCAGATGCCGGGTGCGGAACTCGAAAGCGGCGGCGGCCGGCGGCCTGATGACATCGTGACACGCGTTATTGCCGTACAGAACGTTGCAGCCGCACAACTAGTGCCGATATTGCGTCCGCTGATTCCGCAATATGGCCATCTGGCCGCACACCCACCCTCCAATCTCCTGATCATCAGCGATCGTGCGTCCAACGTGGACCGCATGGCGCATATCATCGCGCGCATCGATCAGGCTGCCGACCAGGACTATGAAGTCATCCGCCTGGAACATGCTTCCGCCACCGAGATCGTCAAGCTGGTGGGCGCACTCAACCAGGGCGCACAGCAGGGCGAAGGAGCTGGTGGACCGCGCATTACTGTGGTCGCCGATGAACGCACCAACAGCGTGCTCATTACTGGCGCCAAGGACGACCGGCTGCGCTACCGCGCACTGATCACACACCTGGACACTCCACTCGAAGAAGGTGGCGATACACAGGTTCGCTATCTGCGGTACACCAACGCGACCGACCTGGCCACCAAGCTGCAGAGCCAATACTCGGGTACAGGCGCCCAGGCAGCTGCCGGCAAGGATGCCGCACCGCCGGCCCAGCGCGGCGAAATCGGTATCTGGGCGGATGACTCAACGAATGCACTCGTCATCACCGCTCCGCCCAAGATCATGAAGTCGATGATGGCAATCATCGACAAGCTGGATATCCGGCGCGCCCAGGTTCTGGTCGAGGCGGTCATCGTTGAAGTGACCTCAGATCGGGCTGCCGAACTTGGTGTCACCTGGGCGGTGGGCAACGCCAACCTTGACAATGCGGTTGGCGTTACCAAGTTCCCCGGTAGCACCGGAGTCGCCGGTGTGGCCGGTGCGCTACTTGGCGGCGGTAGCGGATCCGGCACAACCAATCCGGCTGCCCTCATTGGCGACGGCCTGTCACTCGGGGTCGGCCGGCTTCGGGATTCCGGTGTCAGTTTTGTTGCCCTCCTTGAGGCGCTCGAATCGGATGGCACGTCCAACATCATCGGCACGCCAGTTCTGGTTACGCTCGACAACGAAGAGGCGGAGATCAAGGTTGGTCAGCAAGTGCCGTTCGTGACCGGCAGTTACACGAACGGCAACACCGGCGGCACCAGTACGAACACGGTAAATCCCTTTCAGACCATCCAGCGTGAGCAGGTCGGGTTGTCACTAAAACTCACGCCACAGATCAATGAAGGCGATGCGGTACGCCTGAAGATCGCTCAGGAGATTTCTTCGCTGCTACCCAGCAGCGCTGCGGTAGACCTGATCACCAGCAACCGCTCAATAAATACGACCGTCATTGTTCAGGACGGCGCAACACTGGTGCTCGGTGGCCTGATCCAGGATCAGGTCAGTGAAAAGCAACAGCGGGTGCCCATCCTCGGTCGCATTCCACTGTTGGGTGCCCTGTTCCGTCACAATGAAACCACCAAGGCCAAGACCAACCTGATGGTCTTCATCAAGCCTACGATTCTGCGCGATAATGTTCAGGCCGCATTCGAAACCAATTCCAAATACAACTACATTCGCGATCAGCAACTGCTGACCAAACCGAAAAATGTGCGGCTGATGCCGCTGACACCACGCACCGTGCTGCCCGAGATACCCGCCGCTGAACCACCTGCAGCAGGTACGGAACGACCGGTAATTGACCTTCGCGAATCGCCTGCGGGAGAAACCGGTGACCCCGGCGGCACCTGAACTGGCCAGCGTTGATCCGGAACTGGGAATCATTGCCAGCGAGGCAGTGATTGCGCCACAGGCTGCCTTGCAGTCTGACCCACGCAGCCAGTTGCTGCCATTCGCATTTGCCAAACGCCATGGCGTATTGATCAACGGTTTTGAGAACGGCCGTCCGCTTCTGCTCGTTCGGCAGGGTGTACGCCTCGCCACCGTGTCTGAGGTCCGGCGTTTCATTGACGTACCGCTCTGTCTCAAGGTCGTCGCCGCCGATGAGTTCGACCGGCAACTGCAGCAGACCTACGAGCGTGAATCGAATACCACCATGCAGATGGTCGATGGGCTCGGCGAAGATACCGACCTGTTTCGCGTCGCCCAGGAACTGCCCGAGCCATCGGATCTGCTTGAAAGCGATGACGATGCGCCGATCATCCGGCTGATCAATGCGCTCCTTACCTCGGCGGTGAAGGACAACGCATCAGATATCCACATCGAGCCCTTTGAAAACCGCCTGGTCGTGCGCTTTCGCATCGACGGCGTGCTGCGCGAAGTCCTGCAGTCCAGACGTGCGGTTGCCCCGCTGGTAGTATCTCGAATCAAGGTCATGTCGAAGCTCGATATTGCCGAAAAGCGCTTGCCGCAGGATGGACGATTCTCGTTGCGCATCGCCGGACGCGCAGTCGATGTGCGTGTGTCCACTATGCCATCGGGACACGGTGAGCGTGTCGTGATGCGTCTGCTCGACAAGCACGCAGGCCGGCTGGAACTTGAAAGCCTCGGCATGGACGCCGACTCCAAGGGCATCGTTGACGAACTGATCCATAAACCGCATGGCATCATTCTGGTCACCGGCCCCACAGGTTCCGGCAAGACAACCACCCTGTATGCGGCACTGGAACGGATCAACGACAACACGCGCAACATCATGACGGTCGAGGATCCGATCGAGTACTACATCGACGGTATCGGCCAGTCGCAGGTCAACACCAAGGTCGAGATGACTTTCGCCCGCGGCCTGCGTGCCATCCTGCGCCAGGATCCCGATGTGGTGATGGTCGGCGAAATCCGTGACCTGGAGACTGCGGAAATCGCCGTACAGGCAAGTCTGACCGGCCATCTCGTACTGTCCACCCTGCACACCAATACGGCTGTCGGCGCTGTAACCCGACTGCGCGACATGGGCGTCGAGCCTTTCCTGCTCTCATCCAGCCTGGTCGGTGTATTGGCGCAACGGCTGGTTCGCGTGCTCGATCCGGCCACCAAGGTCGCCTACACCGCGCGCGAATATGAATGCCGTACGCTGGGCATTGATCCGGCGCGCCCACCCCAGCTCTACCGCCCGGACGAAGCGGCAATGCTGGCCGGCAGCCCGGGCTACCGGGGCCGTACCGGCATCTACGAACTCGTGACCATTGACGACGAATTCCGGACCATGATCCACGATGGTGTCGGCGAGCAGCAGCTGGAACGTTACGCGCGCACCCGCAGTCCCAGCATCCGTGACGACGGCCTGCGCAAGGTGCTGGCCGGCATCACGACGCTCGAAGAAGTGCTGCGCGTTACCCGCTCCGACTGATGGGTGCGTTTGAATATACCGCGGTCGACGCCGCCGGTAAGGAACGTCGGGGCATCCTTGAAGGCGATACCGCCCGGCAGGTGCGCCAGCTGCTGCGGGAAAAGCAGCTGCTGCCGATCGAGGTAGCAGAGATCCGCAGACAGGAGGCCTCGCGACAGAGGTCATTCAGCCTGCGACGAAGCATGCCGGCCGCCGATCTCGCACTCGTAACCCGGCAACTCGCGACGCTCGTACATTCCTCGCTGCCTCTGGAAGAGGCGCTGCTCGCCGTCTCCGAGCAAACCGAGTCGCCGCGCGTGAAGAGTATCCTGATCGGCGTGCGCTCGCGGGTCATGGAAGGACACACCCTCGCGGACGGCTTCGGTGATTTTCCGCAAGCATTCCCGGAAATCTACCGTGCAACGGTAGCGGCTGGCGAACAGTCCGGACACCTGGATGCCGTGCTTGAGCGGCTCGCCGACTACACGGAGAGCCGGCAAGTGCTGCGGCAGAAGATTCAGCACGCCATGATCTATCCGGTCGTTCTATCCTTTCTCGCACTGCTGATTGTCAGCGGCATGCTTGTTTACGTTGTACCCAAGGTCGTGGGTGTCTTTGCCAATACCGGCCGCGACCTGCCCGGACTGACGGTCATGCTGATCGCGATCAGTGACTTCCTGCGTGACTATGGCATCTTTCTGCTGATGGCAATCATCGCAGCGGGATTTGGCCTGCGACGCGCTTTGCGCCAGCCTGGCCCAAAGCGTCGCTTCCACAAGTTGCTACTGCGCGTACCACTCGTCGCCAAGCTGGTGCGCGGTTCCAATACCGCGCAATTTACCCGTACGCTCAGCATTCTCAGCGGCAGCGGCGTACCGGTCCTCGAAGGACTGCGCATTGCTGCCGAAGTGATTACCAACGTACCGATGCGCGAGGCTGTGGAAGCGGCTGCCGACAGGGTTCGCGAGGGCGCACCGATCGGCAAGTCGCTCGGTGTGGCCGGTTACTTTCCTCCCATCTGTATCCACCTGATCTCCAGCGGTGAAGCCAGCGGCGAACTGGAGATGATGCTGACGCGGGCGGCACTGAACCAGGAGCGGGAGATGGACGGGCTGATTGCCGCCCTGCTTGGCATCCTCGAGCCGGCCCTGATCGTCGGCATGGGCGTGATCGTGCTGGTCATCGTGCTAGCCATCCTGCTGCCGATCTTTGAGCTCAACCAGCTGGTCAGCTGAGGGCGGCATATCGGCTGCTGCGAGCCGGTAGCGGTATCAGGTCACAAATCCGGGAAACTGCTATTGCCAGACCGCAATTGCATCATTATAAAAACGGCGTGCGCTTTGAACATAAGGAAGTTCGCATGGGTCGCAAAGCTGTTGTACAAAAACTTCCGGAAAAGGTTTTCTCCAGAGAACCACCACCGGAGATCGTGGACGAACTGAATGAGGTCGAAGCCGACGCTGATGCCGGGGACCCAGACGACACCCTGATCGGCGACAACATCGGTGAAGCGTCGATAGAGATCAACGTGGAAGGCCTCATCGCCGAGCTGGAAGCCGGGTCCCGCTTCGTGAGCAAACCCGACATGATTTCTGCCCGGCGCAAACTCGAGGAGTTTCTTGAGCAGCGTCGCGTAGCGCGGGAAATCGAGGACTTCGATGATTTCAAGGTCGCCGATTAAGCAGCTAAGTCGCGGATACTGCATCAGGCAAAATCGCGACTGCGAACGGCGAGCGTACCGAGTAGTACGCTGCGGTCATCGACTTCGGACACGATGACATGCAGGACATCGCCCTGACGCTGTATCCGCCCCCGGACAGCCAGCAGGCGTGAACCGAGCAGAGCCCGGCGTTGCCGTTCTGCGAGTTGCGGCCAGACAACCAGATTCACATAGCCGGTTTCATCTTCCAGCGTAATAAAGATCACGCCACCGGCACTGCCAGGCCTCTGGCGGGTGATCACCAGGCCGGCAATCCAAACCGGATCATGCCCGGCCATCTCACGCAGATCTTCCGCTGTCACAAAACCCTGTCGCTGCAGATCAGGGCGCAGCAGTGCCAGTGGATGACGGCCGAGGCTGAGTCCCATGCTCGCATAGTCCCCGCTGATATCCTCCGCCTCGCTCGGCGACCGCAACAGTGGAATCCCCTCCGCCACTCCCGACACGGGAAACAGCGGCAGCATCGGCTCCACACCGGCCACCTCCCAGCGCGCCCGGTAACGATGCCCGGCGATGTCCGAAAGCGCCCCTGCTGCCGCAAGCGTACCGAGTTCGTACTGCTGCAGACCGGTGCGCAGTTGCAGGTCCTCTACGTCCTTAAAAGCCTGCTGCCCGCGCGCCTGCAACAGACGTGCGGCAGCATCCCCGCCCAGCCCGCCGGCCAGACACAGCCCGAGGCGCAAGGCCGGTTGTCCGGCTGAACCACCTTCCAGCGTGCACTCCCACTCACTGCGGTTCACCTCCACCGGCCGAACCTCGACACCGTTACGCCGGGCATTCCGGAGCAATTGTGCCGGCGCATAGAAGCCCATCGGCTGACTGTTCAGCAACGCACAGGTGAATGCAGCCGGCTCATGCGCCTTGAGCCAGGCGGAGACATAAACCAGCAGGGCAAAACTCGCCGCATGTGACTCGGGAAAGCCGTACTCGCCGAAACCGCGGATCTGTTTGCATATCTGCTGCGCAAATTCCGGCGAGTAATGCCGCTCGCGCATGCCGGCGACCAGTCGTTCTTCAAAGGACTCCAGACCGCCGCGTCGCTGCCAGGTCGCCATCGCACGACGCAACTGGTCGGCCTCGCCCGGCGTAAAGCCGGCAGCGACGACGGCCAGCTGCATGACCTGTTCCTGGAAGATCGGTACGCCGAGCGTCCGCTCCAGCACCTGCCGGACTTCAGGTCCGGGATAGCTGACCGGCTCTTCGTCATTCCGCCGACGCAGATAGGGATGCACCATATCGCCCTGGATCGGCCCGGGACGTACCAAAGCCACCTCAATAACCAGATCGTAGTAACAGCGCGGCCGAAGTCGCGGCAGCATCGCCATTTGCGCCCGCGACTCGATCTGGAATACACCCATCGTGTCGGCGCGACAGATCATCGCGTAGACCGCCGGATCCTCAACCGGCACCGTGTGCAGGCAGAGCTCGCGGCCGGAATATTCCCGGATCAGCGCAAAGCTCCGCCGGATCGCTGAAAGCATGCCCAGCGCGAGGATATCCACCTTGAGCAGCCCCAGTTCATCAAGATCATTCTTGTCCCACTGAATGACCGTACGTTCGGCCATGGCGGCATTTTCAACGGGTACAAGTCGTGACAGCGGCTCGCCGGAAATCACGAAACCACCGACATGCTGGGAGAGATGACGCGGGAAGCCCTGCAGCTCCCTGACCAGGCTCATGAGTCGACGCATGACCGGGCTGGCCGGATCCAGCCCCGTCTCGACCAGCCGCTCCGGCTGTATGGCATGACCATCCCACCACTGCACGGAGCCGGCGATCCTTGCAATGCGTTCAGCTGGAAGCCCCAGCGCACGGCCCACATCACGGATCGCACTGCGCGGCGAATAGCTGATCACCGTTGCCGTCAGCGCCGCCCTGTCGCGACCATATTTGGCATAGATGTACTGGATGACTTCTTCGCGTCGCTCGTGTTCGAAATCCACGTCTATGTCCGGTGGCTCGTTCCGCTCACGGGAAATGAAGCGCTCGAAAAGCATCGACATGCGCGCCGGATCGACTGCCGTGATACCCAGACAAAAACATACCGCAGAGTTCGCAGCCGACCCGCGACCCTGGCAGAGAATGCCGCGGCTGCGGGCGAAGCGCACGATATCGTCCACAGTCAGGAAGTAGGCCTCGTAACCAAGTTCTGCAATCAGCTGCAGTTCATGCGTAACAAGTCGCATGACCTGCCCAGGCGCTCCACCCGGCCAGCGTTCCTGCAGTCCTGTCATCACGCGTGAGTGCAGATAGCTGGCAGGCGTATAGCCTTCTGGCACCAGTTCCTGCGGATACCGGTAACGCAGCTCGGTCAGGGAAAAACGGCAGCGCCGGGCAATTTCCAGTGTATTGCCCAGCAGTTCCGCCGGATAAACCTGCGCAAGCGCGGCACGGCGGCGCAGATGCCGTTCGCCATTCGGATAAAGGATGTGACTGCCGGTGCCCAGTGGCTGCCTGCTGCGGATTGCCGTGAGCGTGTCCTGCAAGGCACGCCGGCCACGCACATGCATATGCACATCGCCGGCAGCAACTGCCGGTATACCGGCGGCGGCAGCCAGTTCCATCAGTTGCCGGACGCGACGATGGTCATCACCACCAGCATGCAGTTCGACGGCCAGCCAGATCCGTCCTGCAAACCGCTGCTTCAGCCAGAGGGCATCGGCAAGTTGCGGATCTGCAGCAGGTACCCACAACACGAGGCAGGCAGTACCGAGCGTGTCCAGATCGGAACGCAACAGATGGTAATTGCCCTTGGCAGCAGCACGGCGTCCGCGAGTGATCAGCGCACAGAGCGCTGCGTAATCCTCGCGGTCAGCAGCCAGCAAGACGAGGTGCAGGCCGTCAGCCAGCCGCAGCTCACTGCCGATGATCAGCTGTATCGCATGCCTGCGCGCGGCGACATGAGCGCGAACGATACCAGCGACCGAACATTCATCGGTCAGCGCCAGCGCCGTGTAACCCAGTGCAGCGGCCTGCTCCACGAGTTCAGCCGGATGCGACGCACCACGCAAAAAACTGTAGTTGCTGATGCAATGTAGTTCAGCATATGCCGGAAAACCGGCACCGCTGTCAGCCAAAGATGCCATGCAGATACCAGTCCATAGCGCTGCGCAGATCCTGGTAAACCCACAAGCGCGCACCACGACGATTGCGCGCTATGTAGTAATCACGGCGTACATCGTCTCCATCCCACCAACCGGTTTCTATACGCTCCGGACCACGCTCCAGACAGAGCGCGCCATCGTGTACCGGCAGCCCGGCAGCCCGTTGCAGCAACTGTGGCACTGGCAGTATCCACACCGGTCTGTAGTTCAGGATCTGTTGTGACGCCCCGCGGTTTGTGCCTGTCGGATTGCCGACGGAGTGCCAGGCCCGCTCAGGACGATATTCGTCAACCAGCGCAAGTCCCCGCACTGCATGTCGGCCAAGCCGGGCGCGCAATCTCTCCAGCAGACCAGACAGGCCACTGTCCGTCTGCAGTTCACGGCCGAGCAGATCACTGCCAATCGTTGCCTGGCCGGCCGAAAGGCTGACATTCAGCGTCAGTAACGTGACCGGTGCAGGCAAGGCCAGAGTCTCGAGGCGCAGACGCAGCAGTTCAGTAAATACAGCGGCGCATGCGGCAGGCCTGCACAGGCGGATACACAACTGCGTATCACTGCCATCCGGATGGCAGAGATGACACTGCAGGCTATCTGTACTCGCCTGCCGTGATTCCAGGCACTCATCGAGCCTGGCCAGGAGTCGCTGAAAGCCTGCCAGCAAGGCAGCAACGCACGTCGTCTCAACCGGCAATTCCAGCGTATCGGCAAAATGTACCGGCACAACATGCGGTCGCCGCAACTCCGGACTGCGCCCGAAGCCCTGATCGAGTTCGTGCAGCCTTGCCGGACCAAGCCTGCGGGCAAACCCCTGCCTCGGCAGCCGCGCGCACTCACCCAGCGTCCTGATGCCCATCTGCGTCAGCATCTTCAGTGTCGCAGCCGGCCAACCCAGATATTCAACAGAGACCGGCAACAGCCGATGACGCAGTTCATCGCGAGTCAGCAGCGTACATTCGATACCAGCACGCGCCAGCCATAGCGATCCACGTACAGTCGGCGCACAGCTGATGACCGGTTTATGACCGCGCGCATGCAATCCCTGTCGCAGCAGAGCCTGAATTCTTTCTGGTCCACCGAACAGTTGCAGGCTGCCGCGGATTTCCAGCAACAGTGCCTGGTCTGCATCGATGCTCACGTTGGGTGTAAATCTTGTCACCCAGTCGGCCAGTTGCTCCATAACGGCGGCTGCCAGCGGCCCGGCTGGCAGCCAGGCACACAGCCAGAGTGGCGATACAACACTCACGGCAAGGCAACCCTGACCGTGCCTGCAGCACGCAAGCGGTTCTTGAATATCTCTGCATTCACAGCAGCCTGCGCACCGGGCTGTAAATGCAGCTGTATACGCAGCATGGCTGGCGAACGTTCGCGACGGAAGCGTGCCGCCCTGATCAGTACAGACCAGACCGGCCGCTTGCCGGCCAGCAGATGCAGCCTT
This sequence comes from Gammaproteobacteria bacterium, assembly GCA_049290495.1. Lineage (GTDB taxonomy): Bacteria > Pseudomonadota > Gammaproteobacteria > Steroidobacterales > SHZI01. The sequence continues at coordinate 89,551 of JBATNV010000099.1, forward strand.
TGCAGGGCAACCCGGCCAGCCGTACCAGCCCAGGCGATGACGCCGGCACAACTTCCCGATCCGAGTGCTGCTTCCATCGCCCAAAAGACATCTGCAGCCCGGCGTACATCGATCACCAATACCCTGGAGAGTGCGAGCCCCTGCCAGCAAAGTCCCGGTGCATAGGGAATCCACGGTGGCGCAATCAGCATGACCCAGGCCGGATCTGCCGTGGCGTCTCCACAGGTGATGCGCGCCAGTACCGGACTGAGCAGACCGAGTTCTGCCGAAGCACCGGCATCGATCAGCAGCTCGGTCAGTCCCCCCGTCGGCCAGCCACCACCCAGCATCGCATCAAGTTCCGGAAAGCCGCTGGGCAGAAAAGTCGTGATGCCAGATGCATGCCGACCCCCAGCAGATTCAGACCAGCGCGCAACACCAGGAATATCGATGGACACGTGACTTCACTCTGTGGTTGACATCCCATTGCGGATGACGCCGACGACCACGCCTTCGATGATCAGATGCTGAATGTTGAGATCGACCTTGATGGTTTCGTAGTCTGGATTCTGTGGCAGCAGGTATACCGTTTTGCCAGTCTGGCGATAGCGCTTGACGGTAACCTCTTCGTCCATGCGCGCCACCACGATCTGGCCATTGCGCACATCGGGCTTGCGGCATACGGCAACCAGGTCACCATCCAGGATGCCGGCATCGCGCATGCTCATGCCATGTACACGCAACAGGTAGTGTGGACGCGGATTAAACAAGCTCATATCGAGACGGTAGCGAGCCTCGACATGCTCGCTGGCGAGCATCGGCTGACCAGCCGCAACCCGGCCAATCAGTGGCAGGCCTGCCTCCTCGCGATCCGTATCCAGCAATTGAATGCCACGCGATGCACCCGGGACCAGGCTGATGACCCCCTTTCTCTGCAGGGCGCGCAGGTGCTCCTCAGCGGCATTGACCGAACGGAACCCCAGTTTCCGGGCAATCTCGGCACGCGTCGGCGGCATCCCGGTTTCAGCTACAAATGACTGAATAAAATCGAGAATTTCTGACTGACGGGCAGTGAGCTCACGCATAAAGATACCTGTATTTATAAACAGTAGTGGGATTATATACAGGTATACCCGGCGGACAATAGCTGGCCCGCAGAGCCCTGCTCCCGGCTACCATCCAGAACGACACGATTTGCCATTCAATTTTCGGAATGCGGATGGGAATATATCCCGCAGACTCGCCAGCGTTTCCGTCAGGAGGGCTACCTGGCCACAATCACACAACATCGCACTCAGCAGTCATTGCACGACTGAAAGCTGCCACGCTTCCCATTCGGCATCCGTCTGCTTGTTTCTGATTTGTTTGCGAAAAAAGTCGGCTTCGTTCATTATTGCTCCGCACGAGAGTCCGCTATCTGGCGGGTTTCCTGCTTCTCGGCGACTATCGTTTTTCCGGGTGTATACCCATTCAATCTGCTGTTGAGGAACTATTGCTATGAAAATGAAATCCGCTCTTCAGAGTAGCGTCCTGGCCATCGCAATGGTCGTTGCTGCTGGCTGCGCTTCATCGTCCAGTATCGACGCACTCTCTGCACGCCTTGATCGCGTTGCCGCCGATGCCAAGTCTGCTTCTGATGCAGCCGCCTCGGCCAGCTCCACTGCCGCTGATGCCAAGTCTGCTGCTTCCGGCGCACAGAGCACTGCCAACCAGGCTCTGAACGCTGCCAACCAGTCGCAGTCCTGCTGTGATGCCACCAACGAAAAGATCGACCGCATGTTCAAGCGGAGCCAGGCCAAGTAATACTGGCTACTCTACGTTTGGGTTTCTGTCGAAGAAACCCGATCAAGAAAAAGCCGCAGCGAATGCTGCGGCTTTTTTTATGGGAGACGTCGCCTATCGAATGGCAGTACCGACCCTCACCGGAATGCCCTCATGCCGGCGATAGACGTCCTCGACCAGCCGCCAGTTCACCTGTGCGGGACGATCCCGCGTGGCTTGCACATACTCTTCAGTGAGCACGGTCATTTCCCGTTCACGGGTTGACTTGTCGTCTTCGAGCGGAGGATGGGCCTGGAGATACAGGTCATCGCCTGCCCAGCCAAACTTGTAGGGTTGATTGACGATCGTCACGGGCGTGCCAACCGGGACCTGCGGAAACAGCCATTCGATATCTTCAGGGTACATGCGGATACAGCCATGCGTAACCTGCATGCCAATGCCGACGGGCCTGTTGGTGCCGTGAATCAGATAGCCATTGATGCTGAGACGCATTGCGTAACGGCCGAGCGGATTGTCTGGCCCTGCGGGCACAACTTTCTGCAAGACGCCACGGCCATCCGTCAGATGCTCATTGCGAATCGACTCCGGCGGATACCAGGCCGGGTCCTTCTGTTTAGCAAGCACTGACCAGCGACCAATCGGTGTCGACCAGTCCATGCGCCCTATGCTGACGGGAAAAGTGGAAACGCCAGGCTTGCCGTCAACCTGATGAAAGTAATAAATCCGGTATTCAGCAATATTGACGACCAGACCGCTGCGCGCAGACGGCAATATGAAGCGCGTCGGCAGCGTCACCACAGTGCCTTCGCCAGGCAGCCAGATATCAGTACCCGGATTGGCCCAAATGATTTCCTCGTAGCCCAGACCATGCATCCGCGCGATATCTGTCAGGGTATCCTCCTGACGCGCGATGACGGTCCCGACTTCACCGACCAGTTCATTACCTGGCTGCAGCACCCAGGTTTCAGAACTCACATCCGCACCGGCACCAGTACTGGCATCGGCAGTCGCACTGGAACGGGAACTGACATCAGCACTCGCACTGGTCTCGGCACCGGCGCTGACCGACAGGACCAAACCGAGCAGAAGTCCGGACAGGATGAAGATAGATCGACACATACCAGGCATAGCCATCAGAACCTTATTAGCGACGAACCCCAGGTGAACCCGCCACCGAAGCCTTCAAGCAGCAACAGATCGCCACGCTTGATCCGGCCGTCCCGTACAGCGACATCGAGCGCCATGGGCACTGAGGCTGCCGAGGTATTGCCATGATCCTGAACCGTCAGCACGACCTTCTCCATGGGCATCTCCAGTCGTTTGGCGGTGGCCTGAATGATGCGGATATTCGCCTGATGCGGAATCAGCCAGTCGATCGCTGAAGCCTTGAGCTGACTGGCCGCAAGCGTCGTTTCCACGATGCCCTCGAGGGTTTTGACTGCAACCTTGAATACCTCGTTGCCCTTCATGTGTATGTAGGGCCCTTCAGTTTCACCCGGCTGCTGGCGCCGCGAAGCGCCATAAGGGTGATAGAGCAGATCCTTGTAGTTACCGTCTGCACCGAGGTGACAGGCGATGATCCCGGGCTCATCAGCCGGCTGCAGGATGACAGCTCCGGCACCATCGCCGAACAGCACACAGGTATTCCGGTCCGTCCAGTCGGTGATGCGCGACAATGTTTCCGCCCCGATCACCAGCGCGCACTTCGCGCTGCCACCCGCAACAAAGCGGTCGGCAATGCTCAAGGCATAGATAAAACCACTGCAGGCTGCCTCGACACTGAAGGCCGGGCAAGGACGGATACCGAGACGCTGCTGTATCAGGCACCCGACATTCGGAAATACGAAATCAGGCGTTGTGGTACCGACGACAACGAAATCAATATCCGCCGCAGTGACGCCGGCAGCAGCCATGGCCTGAAGAGCGGCCTGCTCGGCCAGATCGGCTGTGGTCTGGTCATCTGCAGCGATATGGCGTCGCTCGATTCCAGTCCGCGAACGGATCCATTCATCGGTGGTATCGACACGGGTTTCGAGCTCAGCATTGGTCAGCACGCGTTCCGGCAAGTAGCGTCCGGTACCGGCAATACGGGAATATTTCATACGGTCTGCGCACTCAGCAGTTCGCGAATCCGGTCTGGGACGCGCTTCTCGGCCTCCAGCAAGGCAACAGTGATCGCCTGCTCGAAGGCCAGCACGTCGGCACCACCGTGACTCTTGATAACGATGCCGTTAAGACCGACCAGACTCGCACCATTATAGCGACGCGGATCCAGCCGGCGCCCGAGCGACTTCAGCACCGGCCATGCCACCAGCCCGGCCAGGCGGCGGTAGATTCCGGCGCGGAACTCGATCTCAAGAAAATGACGGATCAGCTTGGCTGTTCCCTCCATCGACTTCAACGCAACATTGCCGGTGAAGCCATCGCAAACGATCACGTCGGCGCGGTCGTCCTGGATCGCGTCAGCTTCGACAAAGCCGATGTAGTTGAGGGCGCTGACCGAGAGCAGTGCAGCAGCCTGTTTGACGATCTCGTTACCCTTGATATCTTCCGCACCGATATTGAGCAGGCCGATGCGTGGCCGGTCGATGGATTCTGTGACACCTGCAACCACCGAACCCATGACCGCAAACTGGAACAGCTGCTCGGCACTGCAGTCGGCGTTGGCGCCGAGGTCGAGCATGTAGATCGCACCGTGCCGTGTCGGCAGCAAGGCCATGATGGCTGGACGATCGATACCGGGCAGGGTCTTGAGTACGAAGCGGCCCGTGGCCATCAGTGCGCCGGTATTGCCGGCGCTCACGCAGGCATTGGCACGGCCATCCCGAACCAGATCGATCGCAATGCGCATCGAAGAGTCCTTCTTCTTGCGCAGCGATTCAGCGGGCGGCTCAGCCATGGCGACCACCTGTCGCGCATCGACGATCTCGACGCCCGGAGGGAGTCCGCCCGAGCTGGCGACGATCGGCTCGATGACCTCACGCTGACCGACAAGGATAATGCGCACTCCGGGGCGACGACGCACCAGCTGCAGCGATGCCGGAACGCAGATCTGCGCACCAGCATCACCACCCATGGCATCAACAGCAATGGTTACGGCTTCGGCCATCAGATGGCTCCGGAACAAGGAGGGACGCGCGAAACCGTCCGTATGGAAATACAAGCCGCCGGCTTTTGCCGCACGACCTGCATATCCGGGGTACCGTCTGAACTAATCGTTATCGCCGGCATCCGGCGTATCGATGACCTTCTTGCCACGATAGTAACCGTCGGCGCTGATGTGATGCCGACGATGCGTTTCACCCGTAGCCGGTTCGGTCGAGATGGCCGGCGCTTTCAGCCGGTCATGCGACTGACGCATGCCCTTTCTGGACGGGGTTACGCGACTTTTCTGAACTGCCATTGCAGATCTCCTGATGGTTCAATCATTGCCCTGCTGGTCATTACGTCCCAGCAAAGCCGCCAGTCCTGCCAGCGGACGACGGGTCGGCTCACCAGCCACCGTCTCACCACTGACACTCAATCCCTCGGCATCCCATCCAGCGGGAGCCTCACAACGCTGTCCTTCCGCATGCCGTGGTGCCAGCGGCAAGGCAGCCAGCACCTCGTCCTCGACGACCTCATCCGGCATCAGGCCATCATTCACCAGCAGCGTATCGAACGGATCGGCCAGCACCTCTGCCTCACGATCCATACGGACCATCGTCAGCTGCAGGTCAATATCTACAGGCCAGACCAGTGCCTGCAGGCACCGCTGACATGTGACAACGACGGAGCCACCGACGATCAGATGCAGTTGCGGGTATCCTTCTGCACCCGGCTGGAATGCCAGCCCTGCATGCAGTTCAGTCAGCGGTACCGTCGCTGGCTCGTCCACTGCAGGCGCAAGGCTCGCCAGACGCGGCAGGGAAGCGACCGGAAAACGGAAATCCAGCTGCGCCTCCCGGGCTACCAGATCCTCAATTTCAACCGATCCGATACGCCTGACTGTCATGGCGGCGCCAATGATAGGTACGGTCTCCGGGTGTGTCAAAATCATCTGCGCACCTGCCCGCGTCATAATCCGGTCTGCAAGCCTCAACCACACCAGGAAATCCCGTCTATGGGCCATGGCCCCGCTGTCCTTCTGGCCTCCCAGTCGCCCTATCGGCGCGAACTGCTGGGCCGGCTGCTCGACACTTTTGAGTGCTTCACACCAGATGCAGACGAAAGCCCCCTGCCCGCTGAGCCGCCGGAACAGCTGGCGCAGCGGCTGGCCCGGCTGAAAGCTGGCGCTGGCGCGGCAAATGCGCCAGGAGCCGTGGTCATTGGCAGCGACCAGGTCGCGGCCCTCGGCACACAGTTACTCGGCAAACCGGGCTCCGTAGATCGAGCCGTCAGCCAGTTACTGCAGTGCTCCGGGCAAGTCGTGGCGTTCCATACTGCAGTCTGCGTTCTCGGTCCCGGCAGCGGAGATCAACTCGAGCACCTAGACACCACGAGGGTACGGTTCCGGAATCTCAGCGAGGCTGATGCCCGTCGCTATGTAGAAGCCGATCAACCGCTGGACTGTGCCGGCAGCTTCAAGGCTGAACGCCGCGGCGTGATCCTGCTTGAAAGCATCGACAGCCGTGATCCCACTGCAATCCAGGGCTTGCCCCTGATATGGCTGGCCGATGCCCTGCGCCAGCGCGGCGTGCAGATCATCTAGACGACTTGCATCGCCTCACCAGGAGCCGCCCGGTCCGGCAGCATCCTTATGCGATCCAGGGGCGCAGTGAGATCATCGCCAAGCGGCGCTTCGATGGTCAGCGGCCCGTTATGCGGACTTGTAAATGCCAGTGAACGGGCATGCAGAAAGAGACGCTTCAAACCGTGTCTTGCCACGGCCAGATCAGCGGCCAGACCATAGCGTTCATCTCCAGCGACCGGATGTCCGATGGATGCTGCGTGTACCCGGATCTGGTGCGTACGACCGGTCGTCAGGTGCACTTCGGTGAGCACCGCTTCAGCAAAACGCTCCAGCGGTATGAAGCGGGTCAGGGCGCTCTTGCCGGCCGCGTCCACCCGTACATGGCGCTCGCCACCACGCCGCTCGTCGGTGATCAGTGGCGCATCCACAGAGCGCGCCCGTCCCGGCCAGCGACCAAGCAGCAGGGCGAGGTAACGCTTGTCGATGCTGCCATCACGGAACTGTGCATGCAGCGCGCGCAGCGCGCTGGCGCGTTTTGCCACCAGCAGGCATCCGCTCGTATCACGATCCAGGCGATGTACAAGCTCCAGGTGCTCGCGGGGACCGCGCACTGCCCGCAGCAGTTCGATAGCGCCGAGACTGATACCGCTGCCGCCATGTACGGCCAGACCCGATGGCTTGTTCAGTACCAGCAAATCCTGATCCTCGTACAGGACACATTCCTGAATCCAGTCGGCGCGCACCCGTCCAACCGGTAACGGTGTGCGGGCATCGGCCTGACGGACTGGTGGAATACGCACCTCATCGCCCGTATTCAGCCGATATCCAGCCTGAACACGGCGACTGTTGACGCGCACCTCACCACCGCGAATGAGGCGATAAACGTGCGCACGGGGCACACCCTTCAGACGCGTCAGCAGGAAGTTGTCCAGACGTCGCCCGGCCTCTTCGCTGGTAGCCGTGACACGCTCCACGCGGGGCGGATCAGCACTCACGGGAATTCCTGTATGGGCACAAGGGCTTAAGCCTCAAATCGCATTGCTGGGGCGAATGGTCACTGCTATAGTAATCGACTGCTAGGCCAAGCGTCGCCGACTGTCAAGTCTCAGCGCTGTCTTCGCCCGCGACGATCGCCTCTCGCGATCTAGTCTAACGATAGGACTATCGGTCGACGTATTTCGCCGATAGATCCACGGCCCGCGTTGAGGCGGGCCACGAGCGGGCCTCCTGCTGGTGCGGATCAATGATTCACCCAGAGTCGGTCAGGCGAGAATTCCAGGAATCTGAAGCGTGACAGCAATCGATCACTGCAGAATGGAATCCGGGCACTCCCCGCCAGGGTATCGCCCCACCTCAGGTGGGACGCTAACCGGCGGACTGTTGTTGTGTGCCCAAAAGCCAGACCGTTCGCACCCAGGTAGCCCAGGTACTGTCACGCGTACTTGCGAGTATGTAGGGGCTTATGAAGAGAATGCTTGTCAATGCAACTCAGGAAGAAGAGTTGCGAGTAGCGATGGTCGATGGCCAGCGCCTGTTTGATCTTGATATAGAGAGCCAATCCCGGGAACAGAAAAAAGCCAACATCTATAAAGGCCGAATTACCCGCGTCGAGCCCAGCCTCGATGCCGCGTTCATCGAATATGGCGGCGACCGCCACGGCTTCCTGCCGCTGAAGGAAATCTCCAGGGAATACTTCATCGCCGAGCCGGCGTCTGGTTCCCGCGTCAATATCCGCGACGTGATCCGCGAAGGACAGGAAATCGTCGTACAGGTTGAAAAGGAAGAGCGGGGCAACAAGGGTGCTGCGCTGACCACCTACATCAGCCTCGCCGGTCGTTTCATCGTCCTGATGCCAAATAACCCGGGGGCCGGTGGTGTTTCCCGACGCATGAGCGGCGATGACCGCGACGAGATGCGCGAAACGCTCAATGAGATCGGCGTACCTGAAGAGATGGGCATCATCGTGCGGACTGCCGGTGTGGGCCGCTCAGCTGAAGAACTCAAATGGGATATGGATTACCTGCTGGGCATCTGGGAGGCCATTAAAAAGGCTGTGGTGTCCCGCCCTGCTCCGTTCCTGATCTTCCAGGACAGTAATGCGATTATCCGGGCGCTGCGCGATCACCTCGCCAACGATGTGGGCGAGATCCTCATCGACCACGAGGAGGCATATGAGGAAGCCCGTCAGTTTGTCGAGCGGGCCATGCCGCAGAACCTGCGCAAGCTGCGCCACTACACTGATCCGGTACCGCTGTTCACCCGCTTCCAGATCGAAAGCCAGATCGAGTCGGCGTTCACACATAACGTCGACCTGCCCTCCGGTGGCAGTATCGTCATCGATCACACCGAAGCGCTGGTTTCGATCGACATCAACTCGGCCCGCGCTACCAAGGGCGGAGATATCGAAGCGACTGCCTTTGCCACCAACCTGGAAGCTGCTGACGAGATCGCGCGGCAGCTGCGCCTGCGCGACCTCGGTGGACTGATCGTCATCGACTTTATCGACATGGGACCGCAGCGCAATCAGCGCGACGTCGAGAACCGGCTGCGCGATGCCGTGCGCATGGATCGCGCACGCGTACAGATCGGCAAGATCTCCCGATTTGGCCTGCTAGAGATGTCGCGCCAGCGGCTGCGGCCCTCGCTCGGTGAATCAGCCCATCAACCGTGCCCGCGCTGTAGCGGCATGGGCTCGATTCGCAGTGTGGAGTCGCTGGCACTGGCCGTACTGCGCCTGGTCGGCGAAGAAACCCGCAAGGACCGCACCTCAAGGGTTATCGCACAGCTGCCGGTTGCGGTCGCCAATTACCTGCTCAACGAAAAGCGCGAGGCGATTCGCGCCATAGAGGCACGCGACAACCTGCAGGTCATTCTGGTTGCCAATCCCGATCTCGAAACGCCGAACTATTCGCTTCGGCGCGTGCGTGATGATCAGCTGTCGCTGCCAGAAAACTCGGCAGTCAGCTATCAGCTTGTTGCGCAGGCTACGGAGGAATCCACAGCAGGCGATGAACTGGCGGCACCCAAACCACAGCCGCAGGCGCCAGCCGTCGCAACCATCCTGCCCATTGCCCCGGCACCCGCACCCATACCGCGGGAAACGATTGCTGTTGCCGCTGCAAGCCCTGGCCTGCTGAGCCGCCTGCGCATCTGGCTGTTTGGCAGCAAAGCACCGGCCGTGGAGACCGACAACAATAGCCGCAGTGGCAGCGACGGCCGGCCACGTTCAGAGTCATCCGCACATCGTGGCCGTAGCGATGGACGTACCCAGCAGAGTCGCACCCGTGGCCCCGGCGGCGATCGCTCCTCCGGTCAGCGGCGCAGCAATAACCGCCCGCCCCGTCGTGACCAGCGCGACGACGAGGGCGGCAATCGTGGCCAGGATGGCAATCGCCCACCGGATACGCGTGCAGCGGCGGAACCGCGTAGCAACGAAAACCGGCGACCGGAACCGCGCGATAACAACCGTCGCCCGGATAGCGCGACTGGCGAAAACCGGCAGACCGAGAGCAGCAGTAATGCAGGCACTGAGCCGCGTAGCACCGTTAGCGGCAGCGAGCGTCCCAAGCGCGGTCGGCGACGGCGCGGAGGAAGTGGCCGCGATAATCAGGGTGAAGCACGTAACGGCAACCCTGCATCGTCAGAAGGCCCGGCTGGCAACGGCATCGATCATCATGCTGTCAGTGAAGCAACGCCGCACGTGCAGGAAACGGCTGCCGACAACACTGTGAATATCCAGTCGCCAGCGGAGCGAATTGAAGTAATGCCATCGACTGCTGTAGCGGCGACGACAGCGCCTGTATCTATGGCTACCCGCACTCCGGCTCCGGTATCTGCTCCGGCTCCGATGTCAGCGTCTGCTCAGGCTCCAGTCGCTATAGCGGCGACAACAGCGCCTGTAGCTGCCACCACTCCTGCTCCGGCATCTGCATCTGCACCGACTCCGATGTCAGCGCCTGCGCAGGCGCCGGTAACTATATCGGTACCGACACCGGTAGCGCCTGCTCCGCCGACTGTATCGGCAGCGACACCTTCTGCGGCTCCGGCTCCGGCTGCTGCTGCTTCGGCACAAACGCCCGCTTTCGCTCCGGCTCCGGTAAGCAGCGTGACCACACACACGGTCTGGACCAGCCGCGACAACGAGCGGCCGGATACGGACAGAGACGTCTGATACGGCGCCAGGGAAGACCTGAAGCCGTGGTTACGCCAGCCTGTGCGCTGGCGTAACC